>CAYMWC010000075.1:0-22814 GCA_964393695.1 uncultured Pleurocapsa sp. | reverse complement strand
GTCTAAGAGCTTGGATGGCAACTCAAGACCAACCACATCAAAACTTTGAATTCCCAGAAGAAGTTCTACCACGTGGTAACGCTTTGTAAGAAAGGAATAAAGAGTAACATCTACTTAAGTAATTGAATTTATAGCCTTTCTATAAATTAGTAAAACTTTATTTAAACCCCTCAATATGAGGGGTTTAATTTTATACAATATTTTCATCTCGTTGATGAGAACACAGTAATACTCAAGGAAACGAGGAAAAGAAATTGTGGCAACTCATTAATGAGGATTGCTATCTTCAATTTAGCGATGCTAATCGTGACAATAAGCAAACTAGACTATGATTTTTAGCTTCTCCACGCTAGGCTAGAAGATAACAATTTAATATTTGATTACTCTTAGAAAGTCAAACAAACATTAATGGTAGTAAATATAATTCCAGACAATTGCAACTTAACATTGTCTCAGGTTCGTTTATTAAGAACTTTTAAACATTGAACATTAACTTCAGATAACAATTCCCAAACAACCATTGTTGTCTTTTTGAGTTAAAACCATCTCTTAAATTCACAAGCTCAAGAGGATTCAATTAATTAATAGTAGTTAAGTTTTACTATTGATTATCAATTTTTTAGCTAAGCTAAGAGCCAATGGCTAAAAGCTAAAAGCTTTGTTTAATACGCTCAGATTAGTACAGGATAGATAGTTAGTTGTGCCAAAGCCAAAAGCCGGCATTGTTTATAACAACATAAAGCCAATAGCTTGCAAAGTAGCCTCAGAAATAGAAGAGAAATTAGCTGCTTCAGGGTGGGATGTGCGAATGACGACAGGAGTAGGCGGAATATTAGAATATTCATCGCCAGCTAGTCCTGTTTGTCACACACGTATTGAACAGTTAACGCCTCCTAACTTTGATCGAGATGTACAGTTTGCTGTAGTTTTGGGAGGAGACGGTACAGTTTTATCTGCCTGTCGGCAACTTGCTCCTTACGGGATTCCTTTGCTGACTGTTAACACTGGTCATATGGGTTTCCTGACCGAAACCTTTCTTAGTCATATAGACGAGGCAGTTGAACAATTATTAAACCAAGACTATAAAATAGAGGAGCGTTCCATGCTCACAGTGCGAGTCTTTAGGAATGAAGCGTTATTGTGGGAAGCACTCAGTCTGAATGAAATGGTTTTACATCGAGAACCATTAACAAGTATGTGTCATTTTGAAATACAAATTGGTCAACACGCTCCTGTAGATGTAGCAGCAGATGGTATCATTATTTCTACCCCTACAGGCTCAACTGCTTATTCTCTAAGTGCGGGAGGCCCAGTGGTCACACCAGAAGTCCCTGTACTACAGCTAGCACCTATTTGTCCCCATTCCCTAGCATCTAGAGCTTTAGTATTTAGCGATCGCGAATTAGTTAAGGTATTTCCTGCTACCCCTAATCGCATGGTGATGGTGGTTGATGGTAACGGTGGTTGTTACATTTTGCCTGATGATCATATCCAAATCGAAAAATCAATTTATCCTGCTCGTTTTATTCGTCTGCGATCGCCCGAATTTTTCCGTATCCTCAGAGAAAAGTTAGGCTGGGGACTTCCCCACATTGCTAAACCTACTTCAGTTGAGCTTCCTTGAGTTATGGTTATGAGATGATGATCTTAGATTTAGATCAGGAGTCAGAAATATGGCTACCAAAATGGCTAATAGCGTCAATTCGCCCATTCTTTTACTTACCGATAGTATATTTGCTCAACAAGCTAGTCCAGATTTACAGACTGTTGGTTATTTGCCGATTGTCGAAAAAATTCAGAAAGGATGGCAAAAGCTCAGTCTTTACCAACCGATGATGGTCATTGTTGATCGCGCTTTTACTGGCAAATTAGGATTTGATTTGTGCCGTGAAATTAGAAGTACAGGAGAAAGAATTCCCGTGCTTTTATTGGTAGAGCAAGAAACAGTTGAAGAAAGGGTAGCTTGTTTAGAAGCGGGAGCAGATGATTATTTATTAAAACCCTATCAACGAGAAAAGTTGCTAACGCAAATTAGTCTTTATCTTCAGCCCACCATTAATCTTCCTGGACAATTGAGATTTGGGGAACTAGTTTTAGATTTAAACACACGTCAAGTAATTAGAAACGAGCAGGTTATTGACTTAACTATGAAAGAGTTTGAACTGCTGAAATATTTAATGTCTAATCCTCAGCAGGTAATGACGAGAGAGGAAATTATTGAAAATGTTTGGGGATACGATTATCGAGGAGAATCAAATGTGATTGAAGTCTATATTCGCTATTTAAGACTTAAAATGGAAAGTCAAAACCACAAAAGGTTGATTCAAACCGTCCGAGGTATTGGCTATGTTTTACGAGAATCATAACGCAAGTTTTTGGTTAGTTGTCCAGAATGTTCTGAGGGGAAACGTAATCAGTAATCAGTAATCAGTAATTAAAAATTTTTAGATGATCAACTTAAAAACCAATCTAGGTATAGTACTGTTAATTTTCTTATCTAGCTGTACTCCCCTTGCTTCTAATTGGAAAACCATTGCTAATGCTTCTGAAGAAATTAAACAGGGTCAAATGCTACCGATAACTGCCACAGCCAAAATTGCAACAGGCAAGACGATTCAACTGGAAGTAGCAAAAACTCCAAAACAACAAGCAACAGGCTTAATGTTTCGTGAATCTTTAGCAGCTGATCGAGGAATGTTATTTCCTTTTGAAAATGAACGAATTGCTCGCTTTTGGATGAAAAATGTGCCAATATCTTTAGATATGATTTTTTTAAATAGTAATAGCATTGTCGGTATTGCTGCCAATGTTCCCCCTTGTCAAGCTGCTCCTTGTCCTGTGTATGGGCCAGAAAAGAGTCCTGAGCAAGTAATTTTAGTCGATCAAGTCATCGAATTACGAGGAGGCAGAGCAGCAGAATTGGGACTTAAAATAGGTGACAAAATAAATATTAAATTCTCAAGCACAAATGTAGAAAAGACATCAGTAACAATACCTAATAAGAAATAATTATTTAAATTAACAATAAGTAATATTAGTAAATAATCATAATTTTTGATTATCTTAATTATTGTTCCTAATCATTTTTCTATCAAGAGATAGAGTTACCAAAAAAGAATTGGGTATTATTCTATTTTATATTGCATAAATTTCAGTGATTTTACATACTGATATGTGTCATCATAGAAATTCATAAGTTTTTGCCTGCATTAATTTAAAATAACTCTTAAAAGCAAAGACTAAAAATTTTACCCAAATGTGATTTAAAACACGGGCAAAATTTTATTTATCTCTAATAATAGTGAAAATTAATTTTTGAGAAGTAGAATCGTCGTCACTACTAATCAACAAACAACAACATCTATGACTTAATCTAACAATCTAAAATAAAGGTAAACAGCAATGAAGCCAACTATATACGCCAAATTCATCAAATTCTTAAAGGAAGAATTAGCTCTCTCTAACGATTCAATTGAGATTGTTCAGCGAGCAGTTGAAGAGCAACCTGCGCCTATTCCTATGATTCTTTGGCAATATGGATTAGTGACTTTGGAAGAACTAGATCGTATTTATGATTGGCTTCATAGCAAAACTAAATTAGACTTAAGCTAGTTTGTTAATCTTGATTTTTGCTTAAACTTCGGCTTAGCAAATCAAGAGCGGAACAAGAACTTAAATAACGAATAAGCTCGCGTTCTCTCTGTTGACCAAAACGAAATTCTTTACTGCTAGTTTGGTTAGTTGGGTTTGCCAGTCCAATATAAACGAGACCTACTGGTTTGGTAGTTGTATCACCACCTGGCCCAGCTATACCCGTAATACTAATTCCCCAGTCAGTTTTTAAGCGTTGCTTAACTCCCAACGCCATCTGTTCAGCAACAACTCCACTAACTGCGCCATATTCTAATAAATCTTGAGGGTTAACATTCAAAAGTTGCTCTTTAACTTGGTTAGCATAGGCAATTATTCCTCCTAAGAAATAACTAGAGCTACCAGGAATTTCAGTCAACATTGCTCCTAGACCACCACCTGTGCAAGATTCAGCTACACTTAAAGTCTGTTGGCCATCGTTGAAAAGCTTGCCTACTACCGAAGCCAAAGTTTCTTCGTCACTACCAAAATAGTCTAGCCCAGCGATATTTTTAATTTCTGTGGCTACAGGCTCGATCATCGCTACTGCTTCTGTTTGTGAGGAAGCTTTGGCTGAAATTCGTAGGCGAACCTCTCCTTTACCTGCGTAGGGAGCAACAGTAGGGTTATCAGAATCAAATAAGTGAGCCACTTTTTCTGCTAAAGCTGATTCCCCAATCCCCCTAAAACGTAGCATTTCACTATAAATAATATCTTGTCCCCAACCTTGACTTTTCAAAAACGGTACAGCAGTTTGCTGCCACATCCGACGCATCTCTGAAGGTACGCCAGGAAAAGTCATAATGGTAACACCAGCTTGGGGTTGCCAAATAATACCAGGGGCTGTGCCTGTGGGATTTGGTAAACTTACTGCACCTTGGGGTAATAGTGCTTGTTTACGATTACTAGGAGTCATTTTGCGACCGACTGAGGCGAATTTGCTTTGAATATCGGCAATAATTGTGGGATCTTCCCAAAGAGGAGTATCAAAAAAACTGGCGATGGTTTCAGTGGTTAAATCATCTGGAGTCGGTCCTAAACCACCAGTACAAATTAAAATTGTCGAGCGTTGGATAGCAGTCTCCAAAACTTGATGAATACGAGCTACATTATCTCCAACAACTGTTTGATAATAGTGGGGAATACCTAAGTTAGCTAACTCTTGAGCTAAATACTGGCAATTAGTATTTAAAATGTCGCCCAAGAGTAATTCTGTGCCAATACAAATAACTTCCGCGCTCATTAATTAATTTGATTATCTATTACTTTTACGACTGCGACTCTCTCGCCAGACTTGATAGACTTGCCAGATTTGCCAAGCTAACAACATTGTCGCACCGATCGCGTATCCCCAACCACTGGGAATATTGGAAAAACCCAAAGCTAAACTACCCACCCAAACAGTCAGACTATAGATAAATAAAACAGTTTGACGTTGAGAAATACCTGATTTAAGCAACCAGTGATGAAGATGACTTTTATCAGCTATGAAAGGAGACTTACCTTTGCTAATTCGGGATAAAATCACCGCCGACATATCTAAAATTGGTACTGCCAAAATTAGATAAGGTAACAAGACGGCAGTAATAGCGGTAGTTTTAACTAAACCAATTACGCCGACTGCTGCTAAAGTAAAGCCCATAAAATAGGCTCCCCCATCGCCCATAAAAATTTGAGCAGGATTGAAATTATAGCGCAGAAAGCCTAAAGCACCCCCAGCTAAAGCAGCAGCAATCAAACCAGCAGCAGGTTGATCCATAAATAAGGTAACTACCAACATCACAAAGGCAGCAATACCTGAAACTCCCGCAGCCAAACCATCAACACCATCAATCCAATTAATGGCATTTGCCATACCAACCAACCAAAAAACAGTGACAGGTAAACTCAACCAATAAATTTTGACTAGGGAATAAGAATAAAAGGGGAGAGACAAAAACTCAATTCTGACTCCCATATACCAACAGCCTGCTGCTACGACAACCTGCATCAATAAACGTGAAATAGGGGTGAGATTAAACAAATCATCGGCAAAACCAATCCCAAAAAACAAAATACTGCCAATGATCACTACCCATAATTCATTGACTTTGGACGGCTCAAAAGCAGCAAATCCACCTAGAAGCCAAATAATACTTAAAGCGGTAATTGTCCCTGCAAAAATTGAAACCCCGCCAACACGAACAACGGGGTCTTTGTGAATCTTTCTGGCATTTGGTTGATCTACTATACCCAACTTAAGACCAAGGGTTTTGACATCAGGTATAGTCCACAACACAAAGGTCACAGAAACTAGAAAAGCAATCAGATGATAGAGTTGTACAGGCATCTGAATTTAGGAGTTCTCGAACAACTAGAGAAAATATAAACTGTGCTTTATGATAATGCACAAACACAGATCTCGGCATTATAAAGATGCTTTTTCGTTCTTAAATCTGACTTTTAGATTTTGGCTGGTACAGGAATCTCTAAATAAGGATAAAGAGGAAAGCGATCGCATAATGCTGCTACCCGACGTAGACAATCGCTTTGAGTTGTCTCAGCGTCTGGGTTGAGTAGTTTGTCTGTAATAATATTGGCAATCTCTTGGAATTCTGTCGCCCCCATACCTCTAGTAGTCATAGCAGGAGAACCTAAACGCAGACCGCTAGTTACAAAGGGAGATTCAGGATCAAAAGGCACGGTGTTTTTATTAGCAGTAATATTAATTTGACTGACCAAAGCATCTGCTTTTTTGCCTGTCATGCCAATACTCCGCAGGTCAACTAGAATTAAATGGTTATCTGTGCCATTAGATACTAACTTAACATTACGTTGTTGGAAACCTGCTGCCATGGCTTGGGCGTTAGCAATTACTTGACCAGAATATTCTTTAAACTCTGGTTTGAGAGCTTCACCAAAGGCAACTGCCTTGGCTGCAATAACGTGTTCTAAAGGCCCGCCTTGAGTACCTGGGAAGACCGATTTATTAAGTTGTTTCCCTAGTTCAGGATCGCGAGTTAGAATCAAACCACCTCTAGGGCCACGTAAAGTTTTGTGAGTAGTAGTAGTTACCACATCACAGTAAGGGACAGGATTAGGATGATGACCTGTAGCTACTAAACCAGCAATATGAGCAATATCAGCTAGTAGATAAGCTCCAACTTCATCAGCGATCGCTCTAAATTTGGCAAAATCTATAGTCCGAGGATAAGCAGAATAACCACAAATAATCAGTTTGGGGCGTTCTTTGAGAGCTAGTTGGCGGATTTGGTCAAAGTCTAGTTGTTCTGTTTCCTGATTGACACCATACTGAACTACCTTAAACCATTTACCTGAAACGTTTACAGGTGAGCCGTGGGTCAGGTGTCCACCGTGGGATAAGTCCATCCCCATAATAGTATCTCCAGGCTGGAGGAGAGTTAGAAAGACGGCAAAGTTCGCCTGTGCGCCAGAGTGTGGTTGTACATTTGCCATTTCTGCCCCAAATAACTCTTTGGCACGGTCAATAGCCAATTGTTCGGCACGATCTACAAATTCACAACCGCCATAGTAGCGTTTTCCTGGTAGACCTTCCGCATACTTATTAGTTAAGACCGAACCTTGGGCAGCCAAAACTGCGGGAGAAGTAAAGTTTTCACTGGCAATTAATTCCAAGTGCGATCGCTGACGTTTTAATTCTAAATCAAGGATTTCCGCGATTTCTGGATCTGTTTGAGCAAGAAAATCTAAATTTGTTTGTGTCACTATCTGATTCTGTATTGGTGTTGATGAGTATTATCTATGCTATCTAATTCAGTGACGACTGAAAACTACTATCTCGAAGATATTGGTAAACTCTAATGCAATCTAACCTGGGTTTCAGTTTGACTTAAATGTGAAATATCACCGCAAAAATCTAAATTCCAGTTAGAATCAGCATCGCGAACTACTTTAGTCAAACAACAAAGGGCAACCTTAAACACAGGAATATTAGGAACTAAACCCAGAGTTGCTCCCAATACCGATGCCCCATGTCCCACAATTAGTATATCTGTGGAAAACTTAGCCACTAGTTGTTTAATTGTCGCTTGAGTACGTCGATTAACATCAATCTCACTTTCAGGATATTGGGGCAGCAAACAAGATTGATAACTCCAGTTAATTAAAGGATATTGTTCTGCTAAAAAAGTTTGAGGATGAATTTCTGGGCTTTCTGTCATCCACTCAGGATTATGCCATTCACTTAAGCCAGCTTCCAGCTTAATTGGTAAATTCAAAACTTTGGCGACTTCGTTAGCGGTTTGGATAGTACGCAAAAAAGGAGAAGCAAAGATGTGACTAATATTTTCCTGTTTAAGTCTTTGTCCTAATTCTGCTGCTTGTACCAAACCATCTGCCGATAGAGGCGGATCATAACGCCTAATTGCAGTATTAAACCAGGTGGGATTAACAAAGTCGAGACGATTACCGTGTCTAGCTATCCAAACTGTTTGGGACATTAATTTAGATGATTTTTATCAAAGGTTGGACTTGCTAAGGTGGGCAAAAATATTTTTAAGACATTATGTTAAGTGAAATCTGAGCGTTGCCCACCCTACTGGACTGATATTTTATTCTGAGGCAATAATCTTAAAATTTGTTTAAGAATAAAAAATATCTTTATTTTGGGTCATTTTTAACTAAAAGCTGAGTTTTAGGGGCAAAAATCAAGTTTTTAGTATAGCTCACGCCACGATAAGTATAGTAATGTATTGGTCGAATAAAGATAAGTTTATTAGCGTCACGATCATTACTAAGAAGGTACTTAGCGACGATTGAAGCTGATTCAAGCCCTTGAGTTTCTTGATGGTAGTTAATGCCACGATAAGTTAGTTTCATAGTATTTGCTTGGTAATATTTATAGTTACATGCAAGAGAATTGTTGATTACTACTTAATACGTATGAAACTTAGAAAAGTTGCAATAACTACTTATACTTAACATCTAATTTAGATTAGACATGGCTTGAAAATAGAATACAGAAGTCAGGAGTCAGAATAATTGACTTCATTCCACCAATATTTCGGAGACTTATTCAAGAAGTCGATTATCGACACCCCAAAGATTCACGGGTATCTACCCCAGTTTTAGGATTAACTCCCGAAGCATTTTCACAAAGCTGTTTTACCTGCCATTTCTCCAAAACTGCCAAAGAGAAATCTGCACCATTTATTTTTGCCCCCTTAAAGGTAGAAAAAGATAAAATAGATTCCTGAAAATTGGCATTGGTTAAATCTGCACCATCAAAGTTAGTTAAATAGCCAAAACCATAGCTAAAATCTGCACCAGTTAAATTGGCATTAGCTAAATTAGAAGCATTAAATACTGCGCCTCTAATATCTGCATTGCTAAAATTTGCCCCTTCCAGGTCAACTTTAGCAAAATCGACACTCTGTAAAACTTTACCTGAAAAATCTTTATTTTTAAAATCAGCTTCACTATAGGTAGAGGGAGTAACAGCCGAAGAACTGCCAGCTATGGCTGGTAAAGGCAGAATTAATAAAATTAACAGCAACAAAAATGCACTTAGTCGGCGAAAATATTTCATGGATTAAATTTATTTTTAAGCAAACTTAGCTAGGAAGAATACAATTTTTCATTGTAAATCTTCTTCTGTCTTTCTAGGGAGTAATAAATCACCAGAATAACTATGACAAATAGCAACCCCGTAGATTTCTCCAGCCTCCTACAACAATTATTAGATCGGCAATCACTCTCTCAAACTCAAGCATCACAATTAATGCAGGGGTGGTTACAAGAAGAGATTCCCGCGGTTTTGTCTGGGGCGATTTTGGCAGCTATTCAAGCAAAAGGGGTATCTGGCACAGAATTAGCGGGAATGGCGCAGGTACTTAAATCGCAGTCGCTTCAACAACAAAAAATTAAATATGACGAACCTGTAATAGATACCTGTGGTACAGGGGGAGATTGTGCTTCTACTTTTAATATTTCTACAGCAGTAGCTTTTGTGGCAGCAGCAGCAGGAATTAAAGTTGCCAAACACGGTAATCGTTCAGCGTCTAGTAAAGTTGGTTCTGCTGATGTTTTAGAATATTTGGGTGTCAATTTAACTGCCCCAACTGAAACGGTTCAAGCAGCAGTGCAGACAGTAGGAGTTACTTTTCTGTTTGCGCGTGGTTGGCATCCAGCGATGAAAAGTGTTGCGCCTTTGCGACAGACGCTTAAAATTGGAACAGTATTTAATCTTTTAGGCCCCCTAGTTAACCCTCTTAATCCCACTGGTCAAGTAATTGGAGTTTACAATAGTGTCTTCCTCAATAGTATGGCAGAAGCCCTGAATCTTTTAAATACGCCTAAAGCAATCATATTACACGGTAGGGAAAAGCTAGACGAGGCTGGATTAGGAGATGCTACCGACTTAGTCATGGTTAACCAAGGTAAAGTGACTCCAGGTATAGTTAACCCTCAAGCACTAGGATTAAAACCAGCCTCTTTGGAGGAATTGAGAGGAGGAGAAGTGGAAACCAATGCCACAATTTTAAGAAATGTACTCCAGGGAAAAGGAACGATCGCGCAACAAAATGCTGTCGCTTTAAATGCTTCTTTAGCTTTACAAGTAGGAGAACTTGTACCGTGGGGTGAACATCTTCAAGGTGTAGCGATCGCTCAAGATATTTTGGCTAGTGGTACAGCTTGGTCGAAATTGGAAGAATTAGTTAAATTCTTGAAAAGTTAAGATATTTAGCCATTTGAATTGTTTTTATTGACAATTGTTATAAATACTATAAATCTAAAAATTATCTGTCCAATAATGACTTGATTAGCAATTAACCAGTAATAATAAATTTAGATTGCTAAACATTAACTCCTCACAGTACTTATCTAGCTCAATATGATTAATTCTGTCATCAAGCTAGCTCTCATCCTCCTGCTCAGTATTTTACCTTCCTTAGTTTATTTGCTGATTTTTCGTCGAGCTAAGGAACGTTGGCAAATGAGGTTAAGACGCGCTCAAATCTTTTCTGTCTATGATGACAGAGGACAATCAGATTATGATTCCTACCGCTATCATAGTTCATCTTCTTACCCAAACGATTACTCTGAAGACTCGCTCCGTAACCGCGATTACCCTTCGGAGACAATGAGTCCTACAGACTTGCTCCGCAATCGTGATTACCCTGCGGGTACATTGAGTCCTACGGACTTGCTCCGCAACCGCGATCGCCGTAGACCAGTAACGAAATATTTTATTGGTGATACTACCTGTATTAATAATGCCAATTCTCCTTATATTCGCTGTGCCGTTAATCCTAGTGGCCCTTGTGAGGGGTGTGTACATTATGAGCAACGCTATAAATCTTAAGTAGTTTTTTAGTAGCTGATAGCTAATTGCGTAGCGATTTTAATCTCTTTGCGGTTTAATGTATTGGAGCTACTTAACAAAAGAATGTGGTTATTAATCTCTGGATATAATGTTTGATCTACAACTGCTTTTTAACGGTATTGCGGTTGGTAGTATTCTTGCCTTAGCTGCGATCGGGTTAACTCTTACTTACGGTATTTTGAATCTTTCTAACTTTGCTCATGGAGACTTTATGACTTTGGGAGCTTATTTAACTTGGCTGGCTAATGACAGTGGGTTAAATATTTGGTTAGCAATGATTGTAGGCGCGCTCGGTACAATTATTGCCATGCTCATTGCGGAATATCTTCTTTGGAAACCAATGCGCGATCGCCGTGCCAGCGATACAACTTTGATTATTATCTCGATCGGATTAGCGTTATTTGTCCGTAATGGGATTTTATTGCTTTATGGTGGCAGTAACCAATTATATTTATTGCCTGTAGTACCAGCCTTGGAATTTGGTGATCTGCGTATTGCTTATTATCGTGTCGTTGTCGTAATTATGGCGATCGCTGCTATTATTGCTCTACATCTGATTTTGCAAAATACTAAAATTGGCAAAGCGATGCGCGCAGTTGCGGATAACATTGACCTCGCTAGAGTTTCAGGGATTAATGTCGAACAAGTTGTCCTTTGGACTTGGATCATTACAGGCACACTGACTGCCTTGGCAGGGGGAATGTATGGTTTAATTGTCGTTGTGCGTCCTACCATGGGGTGGTTTTTGATTTTACCGATGTTTGCCTCGGTTATTTTGGGGGGAATTGGCAACCCTTACGGTGCGATCGTCGGCGCGTTGGTTATTGGTGTCGCCCAAGAATTAAGTGTTCCCTTCTTGGGTTCAGAATATAAACTCGGGATCGCTCTAGCTATTATGATTTTAATTCTGCTGGTACGTCCTCAAGGATTATTTAAATCCTGAAATTTAAGTAAATTGCTGGTAGTTGTTGAGAGACAAAATAGGATAACATTCTATGGAAATTCTTATATACAAGGTTTATGCCCACAGGTGAAATTATTGGCTTAGGTAGATCGGGAATTGCTGCTGCCAGATTACTGAACAAAGACGGTTGGCGAGTAACATTAGTAGATTCAGCTACAGAAGCACAAATAGCATCTAGATCTAACGCTCAACAACTACAAGCATTACAACACAAGTTAATTCAGGAAGGAGTCACCGTTAAACTCAATAGCAGTCTGACTTTAAAACCTAATCAAGCTGCTGATTTAATTGTCGTCAGTCCTGGTGTTCCTTGGAATAGTAAGGTATTGGAGATAACCCGTCAACTGGGCATTTCTACTATTGGTGAAATTGAATTAGCTTGGCGTTATCTCAAGCAGATTCCTTGGGTTGGGATTACTGGCACTAACGGAAAAACTACTACTACAGCTTTAACCGCAGCTATTTTTGAGGCTGCTGGGTTTAATGCACCTGCCTGTGGCAATATTGGCAATGCAGCTTGTGAATTAGCGATTAAAAACCTAGAGTCGGCAAATTCTGAGAATTTTGATTGGATTATTGCTGAATTGAGTAGCTATCAGATAGAGTCGTCTTTTGAGTTAGCACCGCAAATTGGCATTTTTACTACCTTTACCCCAGATCATTTGGAAAGGCATAAAACTCTAGATAATTACTATCGAATTAAGACTAGTATGCTTAACCGTTGTCAACACAAAATCATCAATGGAGACGATCGCTACTTGCAAAAAGCAGGATTAGCATTAGGTTCAGATGTGATTTGGACGAGTGTTAAAGGTAAAAATAGTTTTGGGGATGATCGCCGTTTAGAAGTTTATCTCGAAGATGGTTGGGTTGTCGCTTTTGGGGAACTTATTGCCCCTGTGAGTCTTTTTAAAATGCCTGGAGAACATAATCTCCAAAATCTTTTAGTAGCAGTAGCAGCAGCTAAATTAGCAGGAATTGAAAAAACAGCGATCGCTAAAGCTATAACTACTTTCCCTGGAGTGGAACATCGTCTAGAATATATTTGTATGCATCAAGGTATTAAATTTATTAACGATAGCAAAGCGACTAATTATGATGCAGCCGAAGTTGGTTTAAACTCTGTCGAAGCACCCGTGATTCTGATTGCAGGGGGACAAGCTAAAGCAGGGGATGCTCAAGCTTGGATCGATAGTATTAAAACCAAAGCTGCTATGGTATTACTTATTGGAGAAGCAGCACCAGTGTTTGCTCAAAAATTGAGCGATCGCGCTTACGATAATTATCAGATCGTAGAAACTATGGAAAATGCTGTAACTCAAAGTTTGATCGTAGCCAAAGAACAACGGGCAAAAGTAGTCTTGCTTTCCCCTGCCTGTGCCAGTTTTGATCAGTATCTCAGTTTTGAAGATCGAGGCAATCATTTTAAACAGCTATGTTTGGCAATCAAGGATTAGCAATTTATAGAACAAGTAGAGCAAAGAGATCGTTTTATAAACCTATCTAACTAATAATTTTTAATAGTTTTAAGCAGTTTAAAATTATCAAAAGTTTCAATGAACAATATGACCAATTTTGGGAACATCTGCCTTGCTAGATCCTTTCTCATTCAAGTGAGTAAATAAGCCTTTGCTAACTACTAAACGCGCATTATTAGGCAAAAATCCATAAATTAATGCAGTTGGGATTGAATTATTAATAATTCCCAAACGTAGTTTTTTAATGTTTTTAGCCAAACACATTTGTTTGATTAAATCCGCTGTTTCAGGACTCAAATTGGTCAATTCAGATAAGGAAATCCAGCAAGTTTTATAAAACCATTGCTGACTTAAATCTATAAACCAAGGTGAAGTAGAAAAAACAGCTAAATTAAAAATTAGAGTAATACTAGCTAAGATAATCAGATTAATTTCTGGATCTTTGTGATTAAAAATAAGTAATGTGGCTAAACCAAAAAATAGAAACATTTTGTACGTTATACTTTAAATCACCAACGCCGAATTTATTAATTTGTTGCAGTAATTTCAAAGCTATTTTTAACTAGAGTAAATATCTGTAAAGGGTCTGATTTGTATGTTTCATTTAGAAGCTTAAAAGTTTTATCTCTAAGCATTTGTTTATCGATTAAGCTGATTAACTCATCTAAGTCTATCCCTCCAAAAACTTCCTGAGAGGCTTTAATTAAGGCTATAGGCAAAGATTGTTGAAAACTTTCCTCCCAATCCCTTGGCTTAATATAGTGAGATTTTTTTCCTAAATGATTGCGTTTTTGAATTTCTAAAAGACTATTAATAATAGAGTTGCGCCAACTTGTAGTAACTCTTTTTTCTACTTGAACTTTGATTAGACGAATAAGAAGAATGACCAGAAAACTTTGTAAATTATTAATCTTGTCTTGTCTTCCCATTTCTTCTAATTCTTCAATTATTGCTAAGGATTTTTCCCAGTCATGGCTAATAATTGATTGTTTGAGTTCGATTATTTCTTCCATTAAACTTCTTGGAATAAAGCTTCCTGAATTGACACTCCGCACGGCTACGGCTACGCCTAAAGCCGTGGGATTCTTGGTTCTGCCGACTCGCCATTAAACGACAGGCTTGCGCCAATCGCCCAAGAGGGCAAATCTCCCCAAGCGTTTAGGGATTGCTCCCATGTTCCCGTGTGACCCACGGTACGTATAGCTTTCTGCAAAACGTTGACTGCTGCATTTTTATCTCTACACATTTCTGTAGTGCATATGACACATTGATGAGTTCTAGTGCTAAGGCTTTTCTGAACTTTAGCACCGCAAACACTACAATCAACCGTTGTGTAATGAGGTGGTACGGCAACAGTTATTTTGCCAAACTTAACCCCAAAATATTCAATCCAATATCGCAACTTGCGCCACCCCACGTCATGTATGGACTTGGATAGCTTATGGTTACGAATCATATTCTTCACCTTTAAATCTTCATAGGCTATCAAATCTGCCGATTTAATTACGCAACGAGCTACTCTCTTAGCCCATTCTTCACGCTGTCTACTTACTTTTAACTGAAGTTTAGCTAGTTTTTTTCTAGCTTTCTTATAGTTATTAGACTGAGGTTGTCCTTTGCAGAACTTTTTGGATACTCGACGCTGCAACTTAGCTAGTCGCTTTTCTGAAGTTCTGTAAAACCTGGGGTTTGGTTCTTGATGACCTGTACTATCAACATACGCAAATTTCAGACCCATATCTAAGCCAATGGCTTTACCCATTGGCTCAACATTTTCTTTGTTATCTACTGATATAGAAAACTGACAATAGTAACCATCTGCTTTGCGTACTAACCGAACTCGCTTAATTAACTTATTCTCATAGAATCGTAAATCATGAGTGCCGATTAATTTAAGTCTACCAATACCTTTTTTATCGGTGAAAGTAATGTGTTTACAGGTAGTTCTATCTAGTTTCCATCCAGAGGTTTTGTATTCTACAGAGCGAACATTTTTCTTGTAGCGTGGATATCCCTTTTTACCTGGAATCTGCTTTTTGCAATTATCAAAAAACCGCGAGATAGCAGACCAAGCTCTTTCTGCTGCTGATTGTCTTGCCATTGAGTTTAATTCTCCAGCAAAGCTAAATTCTTGAGCTAATATTTTGCAATGTTTGTTGAGGTCATATCTTCCCAATCCTTTGTTGTCCATCCAAAATCTAAGACATTTGTTTCGGATGAACTGAGTAGTTTTGATAGCCTCGTCTATTCTTTGACACTGCTCTGTTTTAGCTTTGATTTTAAACTCTAAGACAATCATTCTTATGTCAATTACTCTGACATAAACATTGTAACACAAAAAATTGACTGCGACTAAAGTCGCCCAGTAGGGCGTATCCCACGCTATCACGGACGCTTCGCTCGTGGGTTTTGCGCTGCCCGTCTTAGCTATAAATATATTTCTAGAAAAGTGCGCTTAGCGATCGCCTTGATAATTATAATTGTTCACCTAGCTTTTAAATCTGAACTCTCCCCCAGAAAAAACAAACAAAGTCTTTATTAGAGGAGATTTCAAGGTTTCTACTTATCTTACCCAATTTTTAAATAGTTGTACTCGATCTATGAACTGAAACCACTTCATAAGGATGGTATTCGGGATTGCCAATACTAAAAACCTCCATCATGCTTGGTGCTTTTCCTGTTTCGATCAGTTTTACGGCATTTTGCAGAGATTCACGATCTGCCCATTGAGCATATACAAGTACATGAGAGCTATCCAAGCTTTTATGAATATTTGCCGAAATAAAACCTGGTTGATGTTGCATAGTATCATTCATTCCTTGTTGCAGTAAATTTATGACTTTTGCTTGTTCTTCTGGCTTTGGAATTAGTACATTAACAACAGTTAATATTTCTGATTGAGCTTCAATCAAGCTCTGTTTAGATTGCTTTAGATTAGACATAATGACGTTAACTTTATTTATGGGGACAATCTAGAATCTTTTGAATTTTGAATTTAAACCGTTATCCCACCATCAATATTAATCGCAGAGCCTGTAATATTAGATGCTTTAGAACTGGCTAAAAAAGCAGCTAGTTCGGCAATTTCTTCTGGTTTGCCGTAGCGTTTAATCGCTGTCATTGCCGTTAGTGATTCGGCAAAAGAACCACTAGCTGGGTTCATATCCGTATCAATTGGGCCTGGTTGAATCACATTTACCGTAATCTGGCGATCGCCTAAATCTCGCGCCCAACTTTTGGTCATCATCTGTACGGCAGCTTTACTCATGGCATAAAGCGAACCTCCAGGAAAAGGCATAAAATCTGCGTTAACACTACCAATAGTCATAATCCGCCCTCCTGCTGGCATGGATTTCACCGCTTCCATAGTGGCAGCAAAAACCGCTTTAATATTAACTTTTTCGGTTCGTTCGTAATCTTTTAGGCTACTTTCAGTAATCGACTTAAGCTCAAAAATCCCTGCATTGTTAATCAAAATATCGATCACTCCCAACGTCGATACTGCTTTTTGAATTGCTGAAATTACTTGTTCGGTTTTCATAGCATCAGCTTGAATTGCTAGTGCTTTAACACCTGTAGCTTCAATCTCTTTAACCATAGCCTGAGCTTGCTCTTGAGATTTAGAGTAAGTAAACACTACGTTTGCTCCAACTTCTGCCATTTTTTTAGCAATTGCTGCCCCAATTCCGCGACTACCACCACTAACAAATACATTTTTTCCTTGTAATTCAGTCATTTTAAACTCTTTTATTTACAAAACATCTCGGTCAGATTTATTTTACCTTGCAAAATTACGAGTAAAATAAACATTTATGCGAGATAGAATTGCAAAATTGCGAAATGGACTGGAATGATCTCAGATATATAAAAGCGATCGCTGATACTGGGAATGTGGCTGATGCAGCTAACCAACTTAAAGTCCATCAATCAACTGTGTTTCGACGCTTAAATACTCTGGAAAAAAATCTGGGGGTACGATTATTTGAAAGATTGCCCAATGGCTATATGCTGACAAATGCAGGAGAGGATTTTTGTCAGGCAGCAGAGCGTATTGAAGCTGATATCTCAGCCTTAAGTCGGCGTATTAGTGGACAGGATTTGCGTCCTACTGGCACAATTCGAGTTACCATGACTGAAGCTTTACTGGTTAAACTTTTAGCTCCCTGTCTGGCTGAATTTCGGCTTGCCTATCCTGAAATTAAACTAGAAGTAGTAGTTTCTGGGGATATATTAAATTTAACTAAGCGTGATGCTGATATAGCAATTCGCACGACGACCAAGCCTTTAGAAACCCTGGTAGGGCGAAAAGTTGCCCAAGTCGCCATAGCGGTTTACGGCTCCAAAGAATATCTTCAAACTCATGCCGATTTAAGCAATCTAAGCCAGCATGACTGGATTGGTTTTGATGAAAGCATAATTGACTCCGCAATTGCCCGTTGGTTAAAACAAAACGTTCCTGATGTTAAATTTCAGTATCGATTTAATACCTGTATGGGTATATTCAGCGCAGTTAAGGAGAATGCGGGATTAGCTTTATTATCTTGCTATTTAGGAGATAGCGATCGCCATCTTACCCGTGTTTCTCTGCCAATTCCTGAATTAGAGAAAGAGTTATGGATTTTAACTCACGAAGATTTGAGATACATTACTCGCATTCGCACTTTTATCGATTTTGTAGCCTCTTGTCTAACTCAGAAAATTGAGCTAATTGAAGGACGAATCAATAATAATTTTTATCAACAAACTAACTAAATAACTTCCATCGAACGCAGTGCTGTCAAATCTAATCTAGATAACTGTTCGTAAGCATGATCAATATAACCTTGACCCCTTAAATAGCCCGTATTTGCCCCTGGAAGAATATATTTCAAAGTTTCTAGAGAAAAGCGAGCGCGTAACTTAGCAATACTATCTAATTGTCGCCACCAATGAAAAGTTTTGGCGGTTCTTAAAGGCACAATTTCGGTTGGTGATTTGGGTAATAAATGTCTACCAGAAAATAAAATTCCTCCCTGTTGTTGCCAATAAAGACAAGCAGATCCAGGAGAATGACCAGGGGTCCAAATAAGCTCTAAATCTGAATTAATAATTAAATTTTCGGCAAAAGAATGAACTTCAATTTCTGGTAACAAATAAGCCTCTTGCTCTTGGATAATTACTTGACAATTCAAAGCTTGCTGCATCTGCATCACATTTTTGCCGATTCCGCCTCGATGGGTGATGATTAGGGAGCTAACACCTCCTTGAGCAAGCAAAAACTCTTGATTAACTTCATTCCAAGCAGGACAATCTACGAGAATATTGCCAATTTTATCTACAATTAAATAAGAGGTAGCACCTAAAGTATCTCGATTAGGAGCAAACGCCAATATGCTTGGCAAGATAGAATGAGGAGATTTAGTGTTACCAGGGCTTGCCATAATTTTTGTCGAGTTTTGGGGCATTCTAAAAATTGAAGTACTCTGGATGATTGTTTATTTATCTAACTTGCATTTTTATTTTATATATACTTAACCGACAGTCCAAAATAGTTATACAGCCAGAATCGGCAAAATAGATTCGGAACGCTTTTTTATGAAACTCTGGTTAATTTTAATCATTCTCAGTCCCATTGCTTATTTAGTCGTTGATCGCAGCGTCAAAGGCAAAACTACTACGCCAGTATGGTTATGTTGGCTAGTAATTATGTTACCGTCCTGCATTTGGACTGTTTGGACTTATGTTTTTGGGGAAGAACAACCTTTACCCCTACCAGTATTTTTATTTCCTTTAATTGTATGTCCTTTGTTATATGGATGGTTAGTTCAAAGAGGAAAAATAGACAAAATGGCAGAAAATGAAACCCAAAAAAGTGAGCAAGAAAATCAGGAAAAGATAGTAATGGCTAAAACTGCGCCAGAAACTGCTGAACCTCGCCCAATTGATTTTCAGGAAGAAAATATTTTACGCAATTGTTTTCCCTGGAATGTTTATTATCTTCAAAATATCGATTATCGCCCTCAAGCAATTTTCTGTCGGGGAAAATTAAAAACTATTCCCGAACAAGCTTATAACGAAATCAAAAAAAATATAGAACAGGCGTTTGGCGATCGCTTTTTCCTAATTTTTCAAGAAAGTTTTCGAGGTAAACCCTTCTTTGCCCTTGTTCCTAATCCTCAAGCGCAAGCAGCCGAACAAGGAGAAGAGCAAAACGATCTACGTATCAGCTTTGCTGTAACCATGTTTCTGATTACCCTCATCACTACTACAGTTGCGGGAGTCAGTATTGATGGGACATCGGCTGAAAAATTATTATCTAACCCCAATTTATTACTTCAGGGACTTAGCTATAGTTTGCCACTACTATTAATTATTGGAGTACAAAAATTTAGTAACTTTTTCGTGGCTCTAGCTTACAAAATTCGCGTCACTCTACCTTACTTTATTCCCTTTCCTTTTTTACTCGATAACTTTTCCCTGGGAACTTTAGGAGCAATTCTCCAAAGAAAATCGCCTATCCCCCACCGCAAGGCTTTATTTGACGTGGCAATTATTGGTTCGCTCTCAAGTTTATTAATTATTGTGCCTGTCTTGATTTTGGGATTATCTATGTCTTCGGTTGCCCCCCTCGAATCATCCACTACTTTTAATCTTCAAGCTCAAGATCCTCGTCTTTCGTTTTTTCTCAGCTTACTAGCTAAATTAGCTTTAGGTTCATCCCTCACTCCAGGTATGGGTGTTCACCTTCATCCCCTCGCCGTAGCAGGCTGTGTCGGCTTATTTATCACTGCTATTAACCTCATGCCTATTGGACAGTTAGATGGAGGTCATATAGTTCATGCTGTATTTGGGCAAAAAATGGCGATCGCCATTGGACAAGTAACTCGTATTCTCGCTCTACTATTTGCTCTAATCCATCCTTATTTCTGGATTTGGACAATTATTTTGTGGTTAATTCCTTTAATCGATCAACCTGCTCTCAATGATGTGACAGAACTCGATAATACGCGAGATTTCTTAGGTTTATTAGTTTTAGCCCTACTGATTGTCATTGTGTTACCTCTTCCTGATACTGTCGGTAACTGGTTGAATATCTAGTAACGCTACTGGTCAGTCAGAAGTACCACAAGGGTATAACATCAGAAGTCAGAAGTTATAAGCTTTTAATTTTATTTTATGGCTTTTAAAATTTATAAGCGGTTATTTTATTTGCACCGCACTGTATTAGAGTTTTGGTGAAAATGCTGGGAAAGCAAGAAGATAAAGTAATGAACACTATTTTTAGTGAATAGACTACGATGAGGAAATCCAACCCTATAAAATTACCTAAAAAGCTAATAGCTGATAGCTAAGAGCTAATAGCTTTTAAAGGTTACATCCCCAAACCATAGTTTTTTAACAAGCTCTAATTAGGAGCAATAGGTAAAGTTCTGCCTTCAACGCGATCGCGATATGGTAAAACTTCGTCTGTATAATCAATTGGTAGAACAGCACAAACATTTTCATGAGGACGGGGAATAATCACCCAAGATTCTAAAGTCGCGCCTTCGGCTTTTTTGACAGCCTCAATTCCCGCCGCCATAGCAGTTTTAACCTCAGAAACATCACCACGAATGTTAACGGTAAAACGCGCACTACCAACCCGAATGTAGCCAACTAAAGTGACTCTCCCAGCTTTGACCATAGCATCGGCTGCTGCTAGAATACCTGGAAATCCTTTGGTTTCGATCGCTCCCACCGCATTTTGAGACGGCATATATTTTACTCCTTAATAATTATTAGCTACAAATACAAATAATAGTAATTCTAAATTACATTTACGAGTTCTAATTTTAGCTGCTTTTGGTAATTTTAGAATTTATTTAATTAATTACCACGAATAATCTAAGAACGATATTGCTCTACTGCTTCTGTATAGTGGATAGGTAAAACAGCCACGACATTCTCAGGTGGATTAGGGACAGTATAGTGAGTAGTTACTTCACCGCCAAAAGTATTTTCTGCTGCTTTTAACCCAGCCTCCATAGATGGTCTTACTTCCGAAATTGGGCCACGAATAGCAATAACAAAAGTACCGCTTTCGCCTTTATCAAAATAAACTAAAGTGACACGACCAGCTTTTAACATTGCATCGGAAGCTGCTAAAACAGCAGGAAAACCTAATGTTTGAATGACTCCTACCGCTTCTTGTTGAGACATAAATTTTTAATGAAAATACAATTATTTAGATTACTATATCTTGATCGCGCTCGGTTTGGATATAGTAGCAATAATGCGATCGCAACCTGATTTGGGTTTTGCCCATTGATAACGATATTCGTGGGGATCTCCCCAACATAAACCCAGATAAATCTCAGTACGGGCTGCGTCAATTTCTGCCCATTCTGTTTGTTTGATTAGTTTTTGCAGATAGCTTAAAGTTATTTGCTGATGATGACTACCACTACTAGAAATTTTACTGTTAACCAACCATAAATTAAGGTTGTTGGTTACTTTCTCCCAAAAGTCTAAAATTTTGCTGCGTGCTGCTAGCAGGATCTCTTTATCCCCAGGAATAGGAATTAACTGGTTGTGTATTTCGGGATAGGTAATACTTTGTTGATTAAAAGTACAAGTGCGCCAGATAACCCCTGAAACTTTATGCTGTTGTTGATATTCATGAATCTGACTGCGAAAATCGCGATAGGCAAAAACCTTATTCACCTGATCCATATTTAAGGCTTTAGCAACCACGGGATCGTTGATCCTCTGTGCCGATGACAAGACAACTCGTTTTCCCTTCCAGTTTTCTTTAAGCTCACAATCTAGTATTTTGAGTAATTCTTCGGTAGTATATGTCATTATCCAATGGAAACTATGCCTTCTCTATTTGCAATTGTATCGCTGCTCTCGACTTGCAAGACAGGGCTTTATTTTTGATTAAGCTAAACAGGCAATTAGTATCATTAGTAACAAATTAAATATTATGATAAAAGGGCAAGTATTGGTTGGTAAGCTTATGTCCTCAGAAAACATTGAAATTTGCCCAGTTTGTCAAGTTCAAATCAAAAACGATCGCGAGGTAATATTTAGTACAGGTAAACCAGGCGATCGCACTAGACTTTGGGCGCGAGTCTGTCAATACGTTGCCGACAAAAGGGAAGGTTGTATCAATCAAGACTCAAGTAAAATTGAGGCGATTAAATCTACGGATGGTTATAAACCGATTAAAGCAATGAACAGTGAGCAGTAAACAGTCAGCAGTGAGCAGTTATTCAAGTACCAGATAGCAAGTTTCTTTTAGGTAGTTAGGTAGTAGGTAGTAGGAACGGGAGACGAGGAGACGAGGAGACGGGGAGATACGCTTAACAAAATTTCTCCAAGTCCCCAAGTCCCCAAGTCCCCAAGTCCCCAAGTCCCCAAGTCCCCAAGTCCCCAA
>CAYMWC010000074.1:0-22884 GCA_964393695.1 uncultured Pleurocapsa sp. | reverse complement strand
CAGAGAAACCATATGATATTTTATCGGTTAATTAACCTCAAAATCAACACCCTAGATAAAGCCAATATGGAATTAAGTCTCAGACGCGCTTTATCGGTATCAGATTATATTTTTTCTCAACAATTTAATTTCAAGACCAAACAGAAATTTAAGCAGAAAATTTTAGCATCGGGAAGAGGTGAAATAGATGCCAATCAAAGTAAAGATGATTCAAGCGATCGCAAAGTAGTTTTCCGTTTTCAGTTCCGAAGAGAAGACTTTGGAGAATTATTAAAAAGAGCCGATACTGTCAAAAAATCCGTTACTAAATGAATATTCAATTTCGTAAAATACATTTACCTTCACTACCAGAAGTTAATGCTCATGCTTTAATTAAGCTAGTAGAGAAGGATGGAAATAGTTGTTTAAAATCTCCAGCTTTACCTAACGGCGTAGCTAAAAGCATGATTGTTGCCCGTTTTAACTTAGACGAAATCATTCAAGATATTGAAAACCATCAAACTAAAAACATCACATCTTTAGAATGGGTTCATTGTATTTACAACAAAGATAAATGGGATGCTAACAATCAAGATAAAAGTATATCTACATCCAAAGCTATTTGGAAAGTAGCAGAACAAAATCCTTGGTTAAAACAAAAACTATTTTGGAATTTAATTCTACATTTAGAGTTTGACAACGTTTTAGCTTCGTCTCTAGTAACCAGTTATGCCGTTTTTTCCTCTCAAGACTCGTTGGATAGAGGAAGATTAGCAATAATTAAGGCACTTCAGGCAAGAGATTTTATAAATGATTTTATCAAGTTATGTTGGTCAGAATTATTAACTCCTAGTCAGCTTTTAACTAAATATCAGCTTCCTACTAAAATTTCTCTTATCAAAACATCATATGATTATGTTGTTCCTCAGTTTTCCACCAGTGAGAATATAAATTCGCAACAAATTAAATGGCTTTTAAAATGCTTAGAACAGATGAGTAAAGAACAGCAAGTAAAAGCCGTAGAATATTTGCTAACTCAAGTTAATCAACACATAGGAGCAGAATATCCAGAGTTAATTAATTGGTTACGTCAACATTATGGTTCTGTTGTAGCTAACTCTCGTTGGAATGAACTATCTCCAGAAGCAAAAGCAGCAATGCGAAAATGGCTTGGTGCAGTTAGTTATCAAGATTTTCAAAGATTAGTTGGTTTGATTTTAGAGCGAGTACGCTTAGAAGAACGTGAGTATAAACGTTTAAACAATCGTAGTGAATTTTGGTCTAATTATAGCGATCGCTTTGAACGCATTCGTGTATTATTGCCTCAAAGTTCAGTGAATATTTTAAATAACGATCTTAATAATCAAGATATTAGCGTTTTATTAGAAGATGGTAGCGATCCTACAGAAGTTTGTATTTTTGATTTTGGAAACTGGTTCTTAGTAGAATTTTTTAGAGGTAATGGTAGCGAAACTCGTATGTTTCCTAAAAATGTCGAAACCGAACAACTATTATTTAACTCTCAATTATCGATTAAAAAGCTTCGTTATTTAGGGTTAAATAATCCCATTCACGATCATGAATATATTTGGCAATATTTCTGCGAACAGTGGCTTAGGAACAAAAATATTTTGCCCAATCAAGGAACTGAATACTTTAAAGGATTACCTTATAGATATAGTAAATACAATTGGCAAACAGGACTACCTAAACCTTCATACGAAAATATGAGGAAGCGCGATCGCAGTTTAGAGAAGTGGAGACAAGACATAGCGAGATTAGAACGAGAAGCAAAAAGCTACTGTAATTGAATTAAAAATTTGACAAAGACTTATCCTATACAAATAAACTACTTACCAAGGTGATTAACGGGACTTAGACAAAAAACAACAAGAAAACAGCCTCAAACCCTAATGAAAAAAGGGATTTACACCAAACCCTAAAAAATCGCTGAAACTCAAGTATATCAAGAAAACAACCAAATCGAAGTAAAAAGATTGTTGTATATAAGTTTGAGGCTGTTTTTGACAAAAAAATGTCTAAGTCCCGTTAAGTGCCAGAAATAAGCCGTTTTTTAGGAATTATTATTACTATAGCAATCAAGAATGATTTATGAGAAGCTTCTCTTGCCTCTTGCCTGACTCCACCAATAAATTTACGACTCATTTCCGATTGCTATATGTATTACAATGATCATCCTCCACCTCACTTTCATGTACGTTACAACCAACAAAAAGCAATTATTGATATCAAAAACTTATTAATTTTAGAAGGAAAACTATCCCCAAAGGTTTTAGGATTAGTAATAGAGTGGGCTGCTCTTCATCAAACAGAACTATTAGAAAATTGGCAACTTGCTCGACAGAATCAACCTTTGAATCGTGTTCAACCCTTAGAGTGAATTATGCTCAAAGATATTATAGAAGTTAAATACCTAGAAGATTATCAAATATATCTTAAATTTGAAGATGGTGTAGAAGGAATAGTAGATATTAATAAATTAATTGAATTTAAAGATATTTTTGCTCCTCTGGAAAATTTGGATTATTTTAAAACTGTCCAAATAAATCCCGAATGGGGAACAATTTATTGGCAAAATGGAGCAGATTTAGATCCTGATGTTCTTTATTCTATAGTTACAGAGAAACCTATCCCAAATTATCAATTTAGTAAGGCTTGAACTGTAAGAGTGCCAAAGAAGTTTTATAATCAGTGATTTTCAGCATAATTTAAAGTTCAAAATAGACTTAAACTATTCTGACTTTTGACTACTTTTATAGCAATACGCATTAACGTTAGGACATTTTTTAATAGGTTAATTTCAGGAGGCAGAAGTTAGAAATCAAACAACAAACCAGGATATCCTCTAATTCCTTTGCGTCTTTGCGTCTTTGCGTGAGGCGAAAATTGTGTTGGGTTTCATGCTTCAACCCAACCTACTAGCTCATCTATACGCTCTAGTCGCTGCGATTCAGATACACTGTATTCATGGCTAATATTAACCACGACCAACTATTTAAAGAGCTTTTAACTACTTTTTTTGTTGAATTTCTGGAACTTTTTTTTCCTGCTACTCTTGAATATCTCGACACTGATTCAATTCAATTTGTAGACAAAGAACTGTTTACTGATGTAGTTCGAGGTGAGAAAAACATTCTGGATATAGTAGCTCTGGCTAAATTTCAATCACAAGACTATTCATTTCTAGTTCATCTAGAAAATCAGGCTTCTAACGCTCCAGAATTTAATCGCCGAATGTTTCGCTATTTCTGTAGCCTTTTCCTGAAGTATGATCGCCCTATCTATCCGATTGTTATTTTCTCTTACAATTCTCCGAAAAGACTAGATAAAAGCAACTTTGTCATTGATTTTCCCGATAAACAAGTTTTGGATTTTGACTATGAAATAATACAGCTTAATCGTCTCGACTGGCGCGACTTTCTCAAGCAGAAAAATCCCGTTGCTGCTGCGCTGATGGCGAAAATGAAGATTGAGAAAAGCGATCGCCCCCAAGTTAAAGCTGAATGTCTCCGTCTTCTGGTGACACTCAAACTCGACCGAGCTAAAATGCAATTAATTTCTGGCTTTGTCGATACTTATCTTCGTCTGAATTCTAGTGAAGAGGCAATATTTCAATCTCAATTAAGTACAATGGAATTACAGGAACAGGAACAGATTATGGAAATTACTACTAGTTGGGAACAAAAGGGTATTGTTAAAGGACGGCAGGAAGGACGACTTGAAGGACAAAAAGAAGGTCAAGTAGCTACAATTCTACGCCAACTCAACCGTAAACTTGGCAATCTGCCAGAAGCGATTGGCGAAGCCAGCGCGGAGCGCATCGCCACAAGAATTAAGTATTTAGAACCTTCTCAATTAGATAGTTTAACGGAGGCTTTGCTAGATTTTGAAACTTTTGACGATCTTAATCAATGGCTGAGTAATTCTTAGTCTTAATTTCTCAACAGTTACCTTGAAAAAGAAGTTAGAAGAATACTAGATCCTAGTCACAATACCAAACTGGAAACTTTAGAGCGATCGCTTCTTGCTTTAGGTAAAAAACCAATTTTATATGACATAAATAAAAAATAAAGGCAATTGTATCTTTACAACAACAATTACCTTTAGCTAAAAGAAGTTTATAAATATTTAATGAGCAAGTTGTAAATTAAACAGAAGTCAAAGTCTTGCTTGCTTCTGCACCTGCTTCAGCACTATCTGCTTCCGATGGTGGGACTACCTGCCAGAATTTACCAAGATAGTTTGCCCAATCACTTAGAATTGCTTTACCTTTAGGACTACCTGTTTTGGCTACGTGCTGTTCAATCATCTCTTGCAGTTGTTTTTCGCCTGCGGGAGAAGTTACTCGTTGAATCTTGACAATTTCAGGATTAACTTTACTGGGGAAAGTATTGTTTTCATCCAGGAAATAGCCTAAACCGCCTGTCATCCCAGCCCCAACGTTACGTCCAACTTCACCCAAGACGACGATAACTCCGCCTGTCATGTATTCACAACAGTGATCGCCAGCACCTTCAATCACAGCTTTCCCTAATGAATTACGCACCGCAAATCTTTCTCCTGCTCGTCCATTGGCATAGAGGAAGCCACCAGTTGCACCATATAGGCAAGTATTGCCAATAATTACATTACTAGCAAATTCATAGGTAGAATCTTTGGGTGGGGTAATAATGATTTCTCCCCCGTGCATTCCCTTACCTACATAGTCATTTGCTTCTCCAGCCAGAATCAAGTTCATCCCAGGTAGATTAAATGCGCCAAAGCTTTGACCAGCAGCACCTTGGAAATGGAGGTTAAGTTCTCCTGCAAAACCACTATTACCATATTTAGAAGCGATCGCGCCAGAGATTCTCGCTCCGACACTACGGTCAGTGTTGATAATAGTTACATCTTTTGTGATTTTACCTTGATTGGCGATCGCATTACTGATTGTTTCATCAGCTAGGATTTCGTCATCTAATACATGACCATTAGTATGAACGTCTCCGTGTTCTAGCCAGCTACGGTCTGTTTTAACATTGGGTAAATTGATTAAGCAGCTTAAATCTAAGTCTTTAGTTTTAGCAATGTGCATCTGCGAGTTTTGGACTAATAAATCGGTACGCCCAATAATCTCATCTAAAGAACGATAACCCAATTTCGCCAACAGCGATCGCACTTCTTCGGCGACAAAATAGAAGAAGTTAACTACGTGTTCAGGAATACCTTTAAAACGTTCTCTTAAGTGTTCTTGTTGAGTTGCCACACCCACAGGACAAGTATTCATATGACAAACTCTTGCCATAATACAGCCTTCTGCAATCATCGCAACTGAACCAAAGCCATATTCTTCTGCTCCCATTAAGGCTGCCATCACTACATCCCAACCTGTTTTCAAACCACCATCAGCCCGCAATAAAACGCGATCGCGCAGTTTATTATCTAGTAAGACTCGATGTACCTCAGTCAAACCCAATTCCCAAGGAACTCCTGCGTGTTTGATAGAACTTAGAGGTGATGCACCAGTACCACCATCATGACCAGAAATCTGAATTACATCGGAATCAGCTTTGGCTACTCCTGCTGCAATTGTACCAATCCCAATCTCGGCTACCAGTTTGACGGAGACTTTAGCTTGAGGATTGATTTGATGCAGATCGTAAATTAACTGAGCTAAATCTTCAATCGAATAAATATCATGGTGGGGAGGCGGAGAAATCAATGTTACTCCAGGTTTAGAACGACGCAGGGAGGCAATGTAAGGACTAACTTTTTTCCCTGGTAACTGCCCTCCTTCGCCTGGTTTTGCGCCTTGAGCTATTTTAATTTCCAGTTGTTTGGCACTCATTAAATACTCTGGTGTCACCCCAAAACGCCCCGATGCCACCTGTTTAATAGCGGAACTAGCGGTATCACCATTCTGCAAGCCATTGAGATGGGGTAAAGTAGGAGACTTGCCACTAGCATCAACATCATCCAAAACTTTAAAACGGACAGCATCTTCGCCCCCTTCTCCCGAATTAGACTTACCACCAATCCGATTCATGGCGATCGCCAGCGTCTCATGGGCTTCTCGCGATAAAGAGCCTAATGACATTCCTCCAGTACAGAAGCGTTTAACAATATTGGTTACTGACTCAACCTCTTCTACAGGAATAGATGCACGATCTGGTTTAAAGTCTAGTAAATCTCGCAAGGCTGTTGCTGGTCGTCCCTGGAGATATTGTTTATAGACTTCGTAATGATCATATTCCTTGGTTGCTACAGCTTTGTGCAAGGCTTTAGTCATTTCAGGAGAATTCATGTGATATTCTCCGCCTTTTTTATATTTAACAAAGCCATAGTTTTCTAATTTTTTAGTCTGAATCTCAGGAAAAGCTTTGTGATGAAAGGTAATTACCTCTTGAGCTAATTCTACAATTGTCAAACCGCCTAAACGAGAAGTTGTACCAGCAAAAGCTAGGTCAATTAAATCCATTCCCAAGCCTAAAGCTTCAAAAATCTGGGCTCCATGATAAGAAGAAAGTAGGGAAATTCCCATTTTCGAGAGTATTTTTAATAATCCTGCTTCGATAGATTGACGATAATTGCTCTGAGCTTGTTCTAAAGTAATATACTCAATCCGTTCATTTTGCATTAAATTCTGAGTTTTCGGGTCATTCCACCACTGACGCACACTTTCTAAAGTTAGATAAGGACAGACAGAGGAAGCACCATAACCAATCAAACAAGCAAAGTGATGAGTACTCCAACATTGAGCCGTATCTGCTACCAGGGATGCTCTTAAACGTAATCCTTGACGAATTAAATGATGATGGACTGCCCCAACTGCTAGTAGTGGAGGAATATAACTATATTCTGTGCCTATATCTTGCTTACCAGGACGATCAGTTAAAACAATAATTTCTACTCCACTTTGTACTGCTGCGGTTGCTGCTTGGCATAAGTTGGCTACAGCATCTTTTAAACCATCTGGGCCTGTAGAAATTTTATACAGTGTAGATAATTCTTGGGTTTGGAAATTAGTAGCCTTGATACTAGCTAATTCACCTTCATTCAAGACAGGAGATTCTAATTTTAGTAATCTAGCATCTTCAGCTTTTAAGTTGAGGATATTACCCTTTGCTCCTAATTGCATAGACAAAGACATCACCAAGCTTTCTCGCAGAGGATCGATCGCTGGGTTAGTTACCTGAGCAAATCTTTGTTTAAAGTAGTCATAGAGTAGTCTAGGCTTATTAGAAAGCACCGCTAAAGGAATATCATCTCCCATGCAAAAAGTTGGTTCTTTGCCGTTGATTGCCATCGACTGAATAATCAACTCGACATCTTCAGCCGTATAGCCAAAAGCAGTTTGTTGTTGTAACAACGCCTCTGGAGTTAATAAGTTAGCTGTTTCAAACTCTTGAGTTGCGATCGCTTGACGATATTGTTTTACCCACTCTCCATAGGGATGAGCTTGAGCTACACGCTGTTTGACTTTCCAATTACGTAGTATTTCTTTAGTTTTTAGATCAACTACAATAGTTTGTCCAGGACCTAATCTCCCTTTTTCTAATACTTCTGCGTCGGGTAAATCAACCACTCCTGTTTCTGAACCCACAACTACATATCCATCCTTAGTAATGGTATAACGAGCAGGACGTAACCCATTACGGTCTAAAGTTGCTCCTACAGTTTTGCCATCACTAAACACTAATAGTGCTGGGCCATCCCAAGGTTCTTGTTGACCGCTATGATATTCATAAAAATCGACAATCTCAGGATATTCTTGCAAAGCAGGTTGATTTTGATAGGCTTCTGGTACTAGCATCATCGCTGCTTCGGGAATACTGCGTCCAGTCCGCACCAGCAATTCCATGGCACTATCTAAGTTATAGGAATCGCTATTGTCGTTATTAACAATCGGTGTCAATGCTGCCAGTTCATCTGAACTCCAGCCTGGCAAAGAAACATCGCTAAAGGTAGAAACTATTTCTTTTTCCCGATTAGACATCCAATTAATGTTGCCCAACAAAGTATTTATTTCGCCGTTATGACCTAAAATCCGCATTGGTTGAGCAAAGGGCCATTTGGGCATTGTATTGGTACTGAAGCGACGATGATAAACAGCAAAAGTGCTTTCATAATCAGGGTTAGCTAAATCCTGATAAAATTCTCCCAAAACAACCGATCGCACCATACCTTTATAGACAATAGTACGGCAGGAAAAAGAGCAAATATAAAAATCATCCGATAATTTCTTACCGACTCGCGATCGCGCTATATAAAGTTTTCGCTCTAAATCTTCACCTACTAAGTTTGCAGGCGAACTAACAATAATTTGTTTAATATCTGGCTGATTAGCTCGTGCTTGTTCTCCTAAGACTTCTGGGTTAACTGGCACTTCTCGCCATCCCAAAACTGTAAGATTTTCCGCTTTAACTGTTTCCTCAATAAACTTTTGAGACTCCTCAGCTTGTTGTGCTTCTTGAGGTAGAAATACCATTCCTACTCCCCATGCTTCTGGTTGTGGCTGAGGGATATTATTTTCGGCAAACCAAGCAGCAAATATTTTTTGTGGCAATGATGTCATTACTCCTGCGCCGTCTCCCGAATCGCGATCGGCACTACATCCCCCACGATGTTCCATACACCCCAAAGCTTTAAGAGCCTGTTTGACTAGCTTATTACTTTCTCGACCATCCTGATAAGCAATAAATCCTACTCCACAAGCATCTCTTTCTGCTACTAACCAACGTTGTCCTTGAAAAGTCCTGGTATTAGACTTAGTTTTTAACTCATGTTGAATCATTTTTTTACTTATAACTTCTTTTGATTTCATCTCTTGCTCGCTCATATTTATGTAATCAATTATTTTAGATAACTTTTTAATAGTTAATTTTTATTCTCAACTGGCTTTTAGAGCTAAAAATATAAACATACATGACAATCTCAGAGAATTACTGGCTATGTTGCTTATCTAATATACCCAGCAACTCTCTAGCTATTTAATCTTAATGATATTTGGCTACACCAAGCAAAGAAACTATAACTATTTATTAGATATTGACTAGCACTGGTTTGACTCAATCAAACCATAAACTTGCAGTTATTAGTCTTTCATCTATATTTTAAGTGCTTAACAACTAGTAAATCATTTTATACAGCAGTTCTATATAACAGCGAAAAGTAGGAAGCAGAGAGCTTTTGTCTGTGCTTTAGATTTACTTAGAGACACTTACATCGCTTACATTTATTGTAACTGAACTTTTGAAGCTAAAAAGCATAAGATTATACCAGTTTCTTGACAAAACTATCGTTAAGCGGTGCATGGATGAATTAAAGTTGTGATGTTTTTATTACTTAAAACTACAGATTTAATCTCATATTTAACTTTAATTTGTCTTTAATTTGAAAGTCTAAATTTTCCTAATATCTCATGGAACTTTATGAAGATTTTGTATAGATGTCTTGATGCATCTATGTTGTGTTTATATTTTTGATCATTGTTTGCTATCTTTTGGGTAGATTAATCGCAATACTTTCGATATCAAAATAAAGAGCCAATTACAGCCATTGCTTAAATTAAGTTCATATACTTATACTTGTTGTCAACAAATTTATTAATTATGTCCCAGTCTACAAAAACCAAAGCCAACCTCAGCAATCAAATTGCAGCGATCGCCTCCCCCTCAAATAAGCTTGAAATCCCTGCTACAGAAATTCGTCCTTGGGGATCTTTTACTACTTTAGAAGAGGGAACAGGTTACAAAATTAAACGGATCGAAGTAAATCCTGGTCATCGTCTTAGCTTACAGATGCATCATCATCGAAGTGAACACTGGATTGTAGTTTCTGGTACTGCAAAAGTGATTTGTGGCGAACAAGAAATGATTCTTAGTAGCAACCAATCAACTTATGTTCCTCAATGTACTCCTCACCGTTTAGAAAACCCAGGTGTCATCAAACTAGTTTTAATCGAAGTGCAAAATGGTCAATACTTGGGAGAAGACGACATCATTCGTTTTAGCGATGATTATGCTCGTCAATAAATTCTAAATATTTGCTCTAAATCTCGGTAGTTGAGATCTCTAATACCAAAATATTTTGCTGTAGCATGGTTTTACATAAAATAACCTGACACACAGGTCAAAATTTACCATGCTTGAAATTAGTCCAATTGCAGTCAAAGAAATAGAACGACTCAAATCAAATAGCAGCAGACCAGACAGCTTTTTACGACTAGCAGTTAAGTCAGGAGGCTGTTCTGGTTTTTTTTATGATTTGAAACTGGAAAATTTTGCAAACACTCAGAATGGTAACAATCCCAATCAATCACTAGCTTCTCAGGATCTTTGGCTCGAGATTGGTACTATTTCCATAGTAGTCGATCCAGAATCCTGGAAATACATTGAGCATTTAAAAATCGACTATTCGGAAGACTTGATGGGAGGCGGTTTTCGCTTTCATAATCCCCGAGTCAAAAATGTTTGTGGTTGTGGTATATCTTTTACTCAAGCAAATCTCGATGGAAATTAATTACACAAACAATCTCTGATTTTTATTGACGTATAAATTAATTTTAATATATAATCAGAATTTGTCTGCTATTCAGTTAGCTTCTTTTGACCTAAAATATCAAGAGGATTTAAAACCACACAAGCTAAGAACTCATGCCCACTATTCAGCAACTCATTCGTAGCGAAAGATCAAAATTAAACAAGAAAACTAAATCTCCTGCCCTTAAGGAATGTCCTCAGCGTCGCGGAGTTTGTACCAGAGTCTATACAACTACCCCCAAAAAACCCAACTCAGCTTTAAGAAAAGTAGCTAGGGTACGATTGACTTCGGGATTTGAAGTAACTGCTTATATTCCAGGAATTGGACATAATCTCCAGGAGCATTCAGTAGTTCTAATTCGCGGAGGTCGGGTAAAAGACTTACCAGGGGTAAGATATCATATCGTTAGGGGAACTTTAGATACAACTGGAGTAAAAGACAGATCTCAAGGACGCTCTAAGTACGGGACTAAACGCCCTAGTTCTAAATAAGCTTTAAGGCTTGTGTCACCTTTTTATCGCTAAAATTAAGGCGCATAAAACGCATCCTAATCTCAAGAGTTGCTATAGCAGACAAGGATGCTATTTTTGATGAGCAGGCTGATAAGCAGTTCCTTTATATTTATCCAACAGTAAATTTAACTTAAGTAATAAGCAAATGTCTCGTCGTTCAACCAAGAAAAAACGTCCTGTTCCACCAGACCCAGTATACAATAGTCGTCTTCTCAGTATGACTATTAGAAGAATCATGCGTAGTGGTAAACAATCTCTAGCAGCTCGCATAATTTATGATGCGATGAATATCATTGGTGAGAGAACAGGAAATGAGCCTATTGAGGTATTTGAACAAGCTATTAAAAATCTTACTCCTTTAGTAGAAGTCAAAGCACGTAGAGTTGGTGGGGCTACTTATCAAGTTCCAATGGAAGTTAGACAAGGTAGGGGGACTACGTTAGCTTTACGTTGGCTAATTCAATTTGCTCGTGCCAGAGGCGGACGTACTATGGCAACCAAGTTGGCTAGTGAAATCATGGATGCTGCTAACGAAACTGGAGGAGCGATAAAAAAAAGGGAAGAAACTCATCGTATGGCTGAAGCTAACAAAGCTTTTGCTCATTATCGCTATTAATACTCATAAGCTGAGTTATCTTAAACTGAGTTAAAACGATAATTGATAAAGATGCCAATTTAGTAATGTGTCGAATTCAAAGTTATTTTTTAATCTTTGAATGAAACAATTAGATTTTGTTGCTAGTTTTATGACTATTTTTACAATAGTCAGCTTCTAACTCTTGAACTACTTAATTAAAATAGAATTAGGTAAGTAAAAGTATAGAATTATGAACAGTGTTAAATAAAATAGGCATTTAGCGATTTAATTTCATCCTGCAAGACGCAAGGAGGTGTTTGTGGCACGTACCATCCCGCTTGAGCGAGTACGAAATATAGGTATCGCAGCTCACATAGACGCGGGTAAAACAACAACAACAGAACGTATTCTTTTCTATACTGGCATCGCCTACAAAATGGGCGAAGTTCATGATGGCGCAGCTACTATGGATTGGATGCAACAGGAGCAGGAAAGAGGAATTACCATCACTGCTGCTGCTATCAGTACTAGTTGGAAAGAACACAAAATCAACATCATTGACACCCCAGGACACGTCGATTTCACAATTGAAGTTGAGCGTTCTATGCGAGTTCTTGATGGTGTAATTGCTGTGTTTTGTTCTGTAGGTGGTGTGCAACCCCAATCTGAGACTGTCTGGAGACAGGCAAATAGATACAATGTTCCGAGAATTGCCTTTGTCAACAAAATGGATCGGACAGGCGCAAACTTTTATAAAGTTTACGAGCAAATCAAAGATCGTCTTCAGGCAAATGCAGTACCTATTCAGATTCCTATTGGTAGCGAAGCAGAATTCCAAGGCATTGTTGATCTTGTCAGAATGAGAGCCATTGTTTATAAAGATGATTTGGGCAAAGAAATAGAAGATGTAGAAATTCCCGAACAACTTCAAGCTCAAGCTCAAGAATTTCGGACTAAATTGATCGAATCAATTGCAGAAACCGATGAACAACTCCTAGAAAAATTCCTGATGGAAGAGGAATTTACCGAAGCCGAAATTAAAACTGCAATTCGCCAGGGTACAATTAACGGTTCGATTATGCCGATGCTGTGTGGTTCAGCATTTAAAAATAAAGGAGTTCAAATTCTTTTGGATGCTGTAGTTGACTATTTGCCTGCTCCAACTGAGGTACCTCCAATTGCAGGAGAATTGCCCAATGGAGAAGAGGCAGTTAGACATTCTAGTGATGAAGAACCTTTTTCAGCGTTGGCATTTAAAATTGCTACTGATAAATTTGGTCGTTTAACCTTCGTCAGAGTTTATTCAGGAGTTTTAAGCAAGGGCAGTTATGTATATAACGCTACTAAACAGAAAAAAGAACGTGTTTCTCGTTTAGTAGTTTTAAAATCTAATGATCGCATTGAAGTAGATGAGCTAAGGGCTGGTGATTTAGGGGCGATAGTTGGTCTAAAATTGGCAACTACAGGCGACACTTTGTGTGACGAGAAAAATCCAATTATATTAGAATCTCTATTTGTCCCTGAGCCAGTAATTTCTGTGGCTGTAGAACCTCAAACTAAGAGCGATGTAGAAAAGCTTGCTAAGGCTTTACAGGCTCTTTCAGATGAAGATCCGACGTTTCGAGTCAGTACTAACCCTGAAACCAACCAAACTGTAATTGCAGGGATGGGTGAGCTACACTTAGAAATCTTGGTTGATCGAATGCTGAGAGAGTTTAACGTCGAAGCTACAGTGGGCACCCCTCAAGTAGCCTATCGTGAAACAATTCGTAAAAGCAGTCGAGGAGAGGGCAAATACATTAAACAAAGTGGTGGCAAAGGTCAATATGGTCATGCTGTATTGGAAATTGAACCTGTAGAACCAGCGACAGGGTTTGAATTCGTCTCTAAAATTGTGGGAGGAACTATTCCGAAAGAGTATATTCCTGCAATTGAAGAGGGGGTGAAACAAACTTGCGAATCTGGTATCTTGTCAGGATATCCTTTGATAGATATCAAAGTTACTTTGGTTGATGGCTCATATCACGATGTAGACTCTAACGAGATGGCTTTCAAGGTAGCTGGTTCTATGGCAATTAGAGAAGCGGTTAAAAACGCTGCTCCCGTAGTTCTAGAACCAATGATGAAAGTCGAAGTCGAAGTTCCTGAAGATTTCTTAGGAGATGTCATTGGGGACTTAAACTCACGTCGGGGCAACATTGAAGGTATGAACTCCGAAGCTGGCATAGCCAAAATAGATGCTCAAGTTCCTTTGGCAAAAATGTTCGGCTATGCTACAGATATCCGTTCCAAAACTCAGGGGCGCGGTATATTTTCTATGGAGTTCAGTGAATATAGCGAAGTTCCTCGCAATGAAGCAGAGGAGATTATCGCGAAAAATAAAGGCAACACTAAAATTTAAATAAGGAATAAATAAATTAATGGCACGCGCAAAGTTTGAACGTACTAAAGACCACGCTAATATCGGTACTGTTGGTCACGTAGACCATGGTAAAACTACTTTAACAGCAGCAATTACTCTAGCTTTGGCTGCACTTGGTACTGCTAAAGCTAGACGATATGAAGATATTGATGCTGCCCCTGAAGAAAAAGCGCGTGGTATTACTATCAATACTGCTCACGTAGAATACGAAACTGCTAAGCGTCACTACGCTCACGTAGATTGCCCTGGACACGCTGACTATGTGAAAAATATGATCACTGGTGCAGCGCAAATGGATGGCGGGATTTTGGTAGTATCCGCAGCAGATGGTCCTATGCCTCAAACCCGGGAACACATCTTGTTGGCAAAACAAGTTGGTGTTCCTAGCTTGGTAGTATTTATGAATAAAGAAGATCAAGTAGATGATGAAGAACTACTTGAGTTGGTTGAATTAGAAATTCGTGAGCTTTTGAGCGAGTATGATTTCCCAGGAGATGATATTCCTATCGTTTCTGGTTCAGCATTAAAAGCAGTAGAAGCTTTAACTGCTAATCCTACTCTGAAAAAAGGTGAAGACAAGTGGGTTGATAAAATCTATGACCTAATGGATCAAGTTGATTCATATATTCCTACTCCTGAGCGCGAAATAGACAAACCTTTCTTGATGGCAGTAGAAGACGTATTCTCAATTACTGGTCGTGGTACTGTAGCTACTGGTCGTATTGAGCGTGGTGAAGTAAAGGTTGGTGAAACTATTGAGATTGTCGGTATCAGAGACACTCGTAGCACTACTGTTACTGGGGTAGAAATGTTCCAAAAAACCTTGGATAAAGGGATGGCTGGAGATAATGTAGGTGTACTACTACGTGGTGTTCAGAAAGATGACATTGAACGAGGTATGGTTTTGGCAAAACCTGGTTCAATTACTCCGCACACCGAATTTGAAGGAGAAGTATACGTACTAACTAAAGAAGAAGGTGGTCGTCACACTCCTTTCTTCAAAAATTACCGTCCTCAATTCTATGTTCGTACAACTGATGTAACTGGTACAATCAAAGACTATACTGCTGATGATGGCAGCGCAGTAGAAATGGTTATGCCTGGCGATCGCATTAAAATGAATGTAGAACTTATTAACCCCATCGCTATTGAGCAGGGAATGCGCTTTGCGATTCGTGAAGGTGGTCGTACTATTGGTGCTGGAGTAGTTTCCAAAATCATTAAGTAGTCCGTAGGACAATTAACATAGAACGAAAACCTAACCTATGGGAGTAGACTGTGCCAGTCAAACAATCTAGCTTGCATTGTCTGCTCTCTTAGTTTTTGTGAGAGAATAGGCATTGGGATTTAACCTCAACCCTTAACTCTCCGTTTATATCTAAATTAAATATCTGTACCTCGACAATTAAACAACATGGCAACGATACAACAACAAAAAATACGCATCCGCTTGAAAGCTTTTGATCAACGCTTATTAGATACTTCCTGTGAGAAAATTGTGGACACAGCTAACAGAACTAATGCTTCCGCTGTCGGCCCAATTCCTTTACCTACAAAACGCAGAATTTATTGTGTTTTGCGATCGCCCCACGTAGATAAAGACTCTCGCGAACATTTTGAAACTCGTACTCATCGCCGTATTATTGATATCTATAAACCTTCTTCTAAAACAATCGATGCTCTGATGAAGTTAGATTTACCTGCTGGTGTTGACATTGAGGTTAAGCTTTAGTTATCTGAGTTGGTCAACTTAGAGATATTTATTACTTTTCAACCCTTTAGATCTTAATTCTAGAGGGTTATTTAGATATATACGTTCTGGAGGAAAATCCGCTAAAGTAAAGAATAAATAGTAATAATTTTATAGCTAGACATAAATTTTAAATGGCATCTTCTTCAATTGCAGTGAAAGAATTACCTTTATTTCCCCTTCCCGAAGTAGTTTTGTTTCCTAGTCGTCCTTTACCGCTTCATATCTTTGAATATCGTTACAGAATTATGATGAACACAATTCTGGAAAATGATCGGCGTTTTGGAGTGTTATCCATCGATCCTGCAACGGGAGAGATTGCTGAATATGGTTGCTGTGCTGAAATTTTGCATTTCCAAAGACTACCTGACGATCGCATGAAAATGTTAACCTTTGGACAGCAAAGATTTAGAGTGCTTGAATATGTTCGAGAAAAACCATATCGCGTTGGTTTGGTAGAGTGGATTGAAGATCAGCCGCCAATTAGAGATTTACAACCAATTGCCACTGAGGTAGAAGAACTATTGCGAGATGTAGTTCATCTTTCAGCTAAGTTAACCAGTCAAAAGATTGAACTTCCTGATGATCTGCCTAGTTCACCGACAGAGTTATCTTATTGGGTAGCTAGTAATTTATATGGTGTAGCATCGGAACAACAAGCTTTACTAGAAATGCAAGATACTTTGGAACGTTTGCAGCGAGAACAAGAAATTCTTAGTTCTACTCGTAATCATTTAGCTGCACGTACTGCTCTTAAAGATGCTTTGGATACTTAAAAGCCTAGTACCGCCACGCGGAAGTCAAAAGTCAATCCCATATTATCCCCTTGTGGGACAAGGGGATTTATCCCGCGCTTCGGGGGACAATGAAGTCAAAAGTTTTAAATCTTAAGGCTTTCAACATTTTTAAACGGTTGCTTTACTTACGCCTACGTCTATTAGTTATACTAAATTCTGTTTAGATACACTATCTGTTTGGGTAATGTCTAGCAAAGATGGGATTTAGCTTGGTGATAAGCTTGACTAATAATTTGCATCATTTTTTTCGATTGGTTGGAAGTATTAATATCAGGATGATATTGTCGAGCTAAATTATAATAAGCAGTTTTAATTTCAGTCATACTCGCATTTTGTTCTACTCCTAACACCATCCACCATTGTTTAGTTGTTTCGCTGTCGTTTATTAATTGATTATTTACGCTTATTCTTTGCCAAATATCAATCTGGTTTTTACTATTTCCTGTAATCAAATATTTACCATCATCACTAAAAACAACAGGCGCAGCAGCTTGAATCGTTTGTAAAAGATTTCCTGATGCTAAATCCCAAAGTTTTACTGTGTTATCTAAACTTCCACTAGCAATAGTTTTGTCATCTGGACTAATAGCAACAGACCAAACAGCACTTGTATGTCCTGTTAGGCTATAAACTTGTTTTTGAGTTGATAGATCCCACAATTTTATTGTTGAATCTGTACTACCACTAACTAAATATTTTCCATTTGAAGTAATAGCTAAACTAGTTACCCAGTTATCATGCAAACCAAGAGTTTGCGGTTCTTGGGATAAATTTCTTAAATTCAAAATTTTAATGGTTTTATCTGCACTTCCACTAATTAAAAGGTCATCAGATGAACTAATAGCCAAACTAAGGACTGAATCTGTATGATATTTGAAAGTAGATTTTAATTGACCTGTCGTAGTATTCCAAACTCTAATTGTTTTATCTGCGCTACCGCTAAATAAAGTTTTTTCATCTTTATTAAAAATAAGACAATAAATTAAACCGTCATAACTATCAGGGTTATATGAAAAACTTGATAAACATGAATCGTAGGATTTACTAGAAAAAGTATGATCTAAAGCTTTAGTATTTAGCTTCCAAGTGGTGATTGTTCGCCCATAATTTCCTGCGCCGACAATCTGGGTATTTATGGCTACACTATAAACTTCTTTGGGTTCAAAAAATGAAAATATTTGTTTCCCTGTTTCTAAATCCCATAAACCCACAGTTTGATCATCACTAGCTGTAGCAATAATATTATTTTTAGTAGCCAAGGAATTAATTTTTGCTGTATGTCCTCTAAGAGTTTTAACTAATTTCCAAACAAAATTTTCTGTTCTTTCTATCTCTAAACTATCTGGGTCAGTATTAACAGAATAATCGTCAAAACAATCTTCAATAAAATCAAAAGAATTATTGTAAATATTAAAAATTAAAATTAGTTTTTTCTTAGCTCTTACTTGACTTTTCAGTCTTTCTAACTCCTCCTCAAATTCTAATTCAGCAAATTTTTGTTTCCAGGCAAGTTCTGCTAAGGTTGGGTCTAACTCCATCATTGCTTGATAGTAAGCTTCCTCAAAAGTAATTCTTTCTTCCATACGGTTAAAAGTTTCGGCAATAGGTTCAGGATTAGTGGCAGAACTAAACATTTTTGCAAGTCCATAAACACCTAAGCCACATATGCCACCCATAGCAGCCATCGAACCCATTCCAATACCAAATACACTTCCTCCAAAACTTATACCAATGCCACCAATAGTCGCAGAAACTCCTGCACCCCCAATGACACCTAATCCGATTGCTGTAAATGCGGTAGCATCTCCATCTTCTATTCCTTGAAAAGCACCATAAACAGCAGCACCTAACACTGTTCCTGCTGCCGTCATTCCAGCCATGCCGATACCAACACCACCAAATCCGCCTACTATACCGATACTGCCAAAAGTAAAATATGCTGACGAACCAGCAATTCCACCACTAAGAGGAAAAATTATATTTTCTTTCATTTGCTTTTTTATCGATTATTTAAACCGATTTTAAGCTTAGTTGCCTTGTCATCATGGTGATATCAATCATGACAACGATCTAGTAAATTTTGAGCAATTAGCTATAGAGATATTGGCAAAAGATTATAATTACCAAATATTTTTAAGATTTCTGTGCAACTAGATAACTCCGTTAAAGCTTCTTTAATTGGCGGATCTTGAGAATTGCCTTCTAGATCAATAAAAAATATATATTCTCCTAAAGAACGTTTAGTAGGACGGGACTCAATTTTACTTAGATTAATTTCTCTTTTAGCAAAAATTTCAAGTGCCTTTACCAATGCTCCAGGAGCGTTTTTAGGTAGACTAAAGGCTAAAGAAAGGTTACTACCGCGATCGCTTTGATTAGAGGGTAGAAGGTGATAATCGCTTGAGCTAGAAGCAACAATCCAAAAGCGTGTAGAGTTATCAGGACTATCTTTTATATCAGGTTTGAGAAGTGGTACTTGATATAGTTCGGCTGCTCTAGGAGAAGCAATTGCTGCTGCTGTCAGATTATCTTTAAGTAACTGAATTCCTTCGGTAGTAGATCTGGTAGGAATAAGCTGCACTTGAGGTAAATAATTCTCCAGCCATTTTTGACACTGAGCCAAGGCTTGGGGATGAGAATAAACGGTTTTAATTTCTTCTAAAGATTGACTATAGGATAACAACCCGTGAAAAATAGGAATAGTCAATTCTTGTTGAACTTGTAAATTAGTTGACTGCCACATGGTATCTAATACAACCGTGACACTGCCTTCAATGGAATTTTCGATAGGTACTACTGCCTGAGTGATTTTTCCCTTAGCTACAGATTGTAAAGCCAAAGCAATACTTGGATAAGGACAGAGAGTAGTTGTTAGTTGTTGAGTACTAGCTAACCAGTCTGAATAGACTACGGCAGCAGTCTCCGAGTTAGTTCCAGTAGGACCAAGATAGGCAAGAGAAAGATTCATGGAAATTATGTTTTTTAAATACAGAAATTTAACAACGGTATCAATTTTTTAACATTTAGATAGCTTTTGAAGAAATGTAACTTAAAATTAATAATTAGTAGCAACTTCGGTGATTTCACTTATGTACGTCAGTTTTAAAGCCTCAGAATCAGTTCAAATAGCAATAGCCAACCAAGAAACACCCATACAACATTACCTACGTCAACCTCAAAGGTTGGTTAAAGCGATCGCCGATCCGCAATTAATCAAGCAAATAACTGACGACGTATATGAGTTGAAAATGCGACCCATTAATTTTATGGAAATGTATCACTTTCAACCAATTGTACTGCTGAAAGTGTGGTCTGGCTCGAATAGCAGTGTATATTTGCAGTCTGAAGGCTGTGAAATTAAAGGAATTGATTATATTAATCGGCGTTTTTCCTTAAAACTGAAAGGTATTTTATATCCCCAAGTATCGGCAGGACAGACAACTCTAGAAGGCCAAGCTGATTTAGAGGTAGGAGTAGAATTACCTACAGCTTTGATGCTTACTCCTAAACCATTGTTAGAAATAGCTAGCAATAGACTGCTCAAAAGCGTTTTAGTCAGAATTAAACAAAAATTAGTTACACAATTAATCCAAGATTATCGCACCTGGGCATCTCAAGAAACTCAGTCAGAAACAAAAACTATAGCTAAATTATCGCCCGATTTAGGATTTTAAATTATTTCAGGGTGACAGGACTTAAATGAACGACGATGTTCAGGAGAAATGCCATACTGCTTAATTGCCTGACGATGTTGGGCAGTAGGATAGCCTTTATTTAGAGCTAAATGATATTGGGGATATTGGTCTGCCAAACCAACAATCAACTGATCTCGCCAGACCTTAGCTAGGATGCTGGCAGCAGCAATAACAGGCGATCGCCAATCTCCTTGAACTACAGTTTTTTGAACAAAAGGTAAATTCGGAATAGGTATTTTTCCATCCACCAGGCAGATATCTGGATTGACCTGTAATCCCATCACACTTCGCTTCATAGCCAGAAGAGAAGCTTGTAAAATATTGAGGCTGTCGATCTCGGCAACACTAGCATAGTTAATATCCCAACTAGTAACTATTTCTTTGATTGGTTGTACTAACTGCTGACGTTGGAGCGGAGATAATTTTTTACTGTCTTTAACTCCAAGGGCAATTAATTTCGGCACATCTGATACAGGTAAAACAACTGTTGCTGCCACTACCGAACCGAATAAAGCTCCTCTGCCAACTTCATCAACTCCTGCAACTAAGCTGCTTGGCTGGGAGATATCCGACAACAAAGAATTATCAAAACTAGAATATTTTTTCACCTCTACGAAGCGGTATTAGTAAATGCTAACTACTTTCTTTGGTAACAGAAGAACGACGACGACGGCGACGACCGGTACTAGGAAGCTCTTCCTGAACTAAAAGTTCTGGCTCGGTTTCGGGTTCTTTAGACATCTCAATCTCAAGTTTTATTTCATCAATTTCAGGTACATCTGGTGTAGATTTGGCTGGAGATTTGGCTGGGCTACTAGTTCTTCTAGTTCTAGTTGGGAGTTGTAACTCAGGCTTGACTGGCTCTGCTTGGCTAGAAGTCGCCGTTGAGTTTGATTCAACTAGTTCTTCTCCAGGTTGTTTGACATAAACCAAAACTGATTTGGGATCTTTAAATTCCTGTTGAGCGTAAACCAAAGGTGAAATTCCCATCAAGGCATAAATTTCTTGTTCTAAAACTGGCATTTCTACTGTCACTTTTTCGAGATTAGCTTCTTCTCGACGAGGCGATCGCAATTGGGAACGAGTTTTTCTTTCTTCATTATTATCAAGTTCTGGAACTACGATGCTGGAGATCGCTTCTGTACCTTCTTGTTCAATTAAATCATCTTTAATTAAAAGATCGTTACGACGACTTCGACGACGGCGACGATTCCCGTTATTTGTTCCTGCTTGCTCTTGATAGTTAGGGTGATTGAGTAAATCTAGCTGACGATTAACAGACTCGTATCCCAACTCAGGAATTAAACTGCTAGCTATTTCTAGTTTTTCCTGTCTTTCAATTGGCGCAGGAATTACAGGACGGACACTGCTCACAGGTTCACGAATTGTTGCAGGGGTAACTATGGGGGCTGTTTCTAACGCCTCTGCCTCTGATTTCCCTGGTAAATGAGCTATCTGACCTAAACCACCACAAGTAGGACAAGTTTGACCAAATAGTTCATAAATATTTTTACCCTGACGTTTACGAGTTAGTTCTACTAATCCCAATTCCGATAGTTGAGCAATTTGGGGACGTGCTTTATCTCCTTTTAAACTCTTATTAAAATGCTCTAAAAGTTTAATCTTATCTCGATGGGAATCCATATCGATAAAGTCAACCACAATCACTCCACCAATATTACGCAATCTTAGCTGACGAGCAATTTCGGTGGCAGCTTCGGTATTTGTCCAGAGTACTGTTTCTCTAGCGGTTGCCGAACGAGTGAAAGAGCCTGAGTTAACATCGATGACTGTCAAGGCTTCGGTTGGTTCGATAATAATATATCCTCCAGAGGGCAATTCTACTCTTGGTTTGAGAGCTTCTCGTACCGCAGCACTTACTCGATAGTAATCTAAAATTGGCTGTTGTTCTCGATGGTAATCAATAAACACTCCTTGGGGAGAACGACCACCACTCCAGTTCATTAGCTGTTGTTTAACTCGCTTTACTCCTGCTGCCGAATCGACTACAATTGTGTTGACTTCTCCTGAGAAGGTATCCCGCAAGACACGTTGAATAAAATCATCATCGCGATTGAGTAAAACAGGTGGTTTGGCATAGTTTGCCTGATATTGAATAGATTCCCACTGTTTTTGTAAGAATTCTAAGTCCTCCATGATTGCCTCTTCGGCTTTACCATCTGCTTCAGTTCTAATTAATAAACCCATACCTGGAGGTTTAATCAAAATTGCTAAGGCACGCAGACGACTACGCTCATTTTCGTCAGCGATACGACGGGAGAGTTTAACACCTTTACCATAGGGCATCAAAACTAAATAGCGTCCAGGTAAAGTTATGTTGCCTGTAAGTCTTGGCCCTTTGTTGCCAGTTGGCTCTTTCATCACCTGCACCAAAGCTTTTTGTTGAGGCAATAAAAGTTCGGTAATCGCTGCTGCACTTTTTTTGAGACGTAGCGGGCCTAAATCTGTAACGTGAATAAATCCGTTGCGTTCACTGTTACCTATATTAATAAAAGCAGCGTCGATACCTGGGATAACATTTTCGACTGTACCAAGGTAGATATCACTTACTTGTTGATTACCAGTGGCAACAATTAATTCTTGTATTTG
>CAYMWC010000073.1:0-22887 GCA_964393695.1 uncultured Pleurocapsa sp. | reverse complement strand
GGGTTTTGGGAGATTTCTTTCGTATTTCATCTGTGGGGCTGCCGAATGTGGGATGAAAAAGTGCGATCGCGCCAATTAATAAATCTGCTGTGCCAATTGTGTAACCATTGCTGAGTAAATTATGCTTAATTTGACTGGCAATGGGAACAATTTGAGTATCAAAAGAATAATCTCCTACTTCTGAATAAAGAAGCTCAATTTTATATTCTAGCTTAGGACGTAACTCTGGTTTCTTTTTTAAACCGTACTCAATTTCTAATTTAGTAATAGAAGTTATATAAACCCACTTTTTAGAAATCGTACTCAGTTTATCTTTAACTTTTTGATTGCCTCGAAGAAAATCCGAAACAGTTGTGGTATCCAATACATACATTAGAGAATGTCCTCTGCCATCGGTAGAAGTCCTTCATCCAGGCTTCCTGCTTCAAATTCAGGTATTCCCTCTCCGTTCATCAGGTCTGGATGCCAAGCTTCTTTATTCTCTTTTTCGTTTAACGCTTGTGTAATAGCTTCGATAATAAACTTATTTTTAGATATTTTATGGTACTTAAGGTAGGTATTCAGACGTTTGCTTAAATCCTGGGGAATATGTACGGAAGTATTCATCAGACTTTCTGGTAGATTTTGACTTAAATTATACCAGAAAATCAAGTAATTTTGGCTATCATTTGGGGGAAAACTATGAGCTATTTATCCTTTAAACCATTTTTACTAAGCTGTTATAAATTCATGTTTAAAAAGCGAAAGAATAACCAGCGACTAAGCTAAGTTCATTATTTTCTCCCTCTTCTCCTGCAATATCCCCCTTGATCCCTAGATCTAAAACACTTTGATAGCCTACTTGTTGGCGTAATCCCACTCCCAAAGACACTACAGGCTCATCTTCTTCTATTTCACTGCCTTTTACTCCTACTTCTGCTAAGAAGGTACGGGTGAAGTTTTCGGGATAACCAATAGGGCGAGAATAACCTAAAATCAAACCAGGTACAAAAGAGCGTTCTTGTCCTTCAGTGTCAGTAGTAAAATTGGCATCTAAATTGAGATGCAGGCGGTTATATTGTCCGACAGTTTTACTCATAATTCCCCGCAAGCGAAAATCAACTCCTTGAGAATCTTTGCCTGTAGGAAAAGCAGCATCTGCCCGTAAAGCGAAAGCAGGAGTATTATTATATTCACGGTTAAAGTTATGCAAAACTCCTACCGATAAATCGCCGATATTAAATTCTGTCTCGTCGTTATTATCTTCTTCAAGACTAGGATCGATACCGATATTTAAATGAGTGTTAGGGGCAAAGCCATAAAGATATTCGATTTCAAATTCACCGCCGACAGATTCATCTTGAGGAATAACCACCGCAGCACCTAAATCTAATGCTTGTTCTCGAAACCCAATAGATTCAGCGTCATCAAAATTAAGAGGACGATTAGCATCAATATTATTATGATCTACTGCTATAGCACGGCTATTTGTAAACATAACAAATGTAACTGCCCCCAATAAAACTAGGCAGGGAAATTTTAATAATTGCATTTAGTTCTTACTTCTTCCTTCTTATTTTCTACAAGGGCGCAAGCCTTGCACCCCTAACTTTTGGCTTGTTTATTATTTAGTGATTGTGGTGTTGATGATTAGATTATTCTTGCTGCATCATCTCAGGCTGATCTTGCCCGTGATTCATTTGATGATTCATCATCTCAGGCTGATCTTGCCCGTGATTCATCTGATGATTCATCATCTCAGGCTGATCTTGTCCGTGATTCATCTGATGATTCATCATTTCAGGTTTGTTAGCATCTTGACTGTGGTTAAGATGTTCAACACCTTCAATATCCCCCATCCAACCCATTCCAGGCATTCCTGTCATAAAGCGATGGTCGTGTAGTTTATTTGCACCATAAGTTTTTCCTGCTTCCATTCCTTCGTGATTAGCTGCCATAACTAACCAAATTGCTCGTTGGACTTGTTCTTCTTTTTGAGTTTCGCTGATCCATTCTGAAGCTAGAACATCGTTTACCAAATCGTGAAGCATATGGAGATTATCAAAAGTATTGGCAATTTCAGGAAAACGGGCAGCAAAACGAGGGCTATTTTCGGCAAACATGGGCATAAAAGCGCGATCTGTACGATAAAGTTCGACTTCGTGATATTGCTTACCCATTTGCTCGTAAGTTTGCTGTTGTTCCTCTAATGTTTTACCGTAAAGCAAGTCATACATTGAACCTTGTAGCCAATGATAGCCCCAGAATAAACCGTTGACTTTGGGATATTTTTCTCGAAAAGCTTTGGAGTAGGGTTGAGAATCGAGATAACCCATATTCATTGGCAGTCCTGTGATGGCGTAGGGAACATTGTCCAAATAAAACTGATAGAGTGCATCAATTTCTGCTTCCTTTTCCGCCTTGGTCATTTCTGTATTTGCTAATACATCAACTGTTTGCGCGTGAAGAATATGCGCCCAATCAAAGACCTGTTCTAACACCCCATACTTGCGCCCGAAAGTAGGAGAAATATTGCCTTCATCGGGCATAAAACCAGGAGGATTGTTTAATACCTTATTTATCTTCTCGAAAGTTTTAGTTTCTAGGTCTTGCTCTTTACCCGTTACCAAATCTTCGTAAGCAAAAGCATGACCAACAGCAACGGCATTTAAGTCCAAAGCTAAAGGACGAAGATTATAAACATCATCATTGTACTTGCCTCGTTTACGGTAAATATGGTTTTTATCCGTATTATTTATCCATTTGGGCAAATTAGTCGGCATCGGCGGTAGCTGTTTAACCCCTGTTGCTGGCGTTTCCATCCCTTGAGAATCATGATCCTGATGAGATGTTTGGGCGATCGCTGGAGATAGTTCTGTACCTATAAACAATATAGTTGCGATCGGTACAACTATACCTTTGGAAATTAAACTTAGGGTAATTTTAGCAATCTGATAATTAGACATAATTAAAAATTCAAATAATTTGTCCTATTTTTTAGAGGAATTTTGAGTATTGCTGTGATGATGTTGATGGTTATGATGCTGCTGATTATTGTTTGAATTAGTTGACTGTTGTTGATGATTTTGATGTTGTTGATTATTACCAGCTTTGTTTGGCTGTTTTTGAGGGCTGTTTTGTGCTTGTGCTATAGAACTAGAAAACATCGTTAAACAGCTGGCTAGACCTACAAAATAAATTAATTTAACTAACTGAATTTTCATAGAACAAATTTTAGAAGCTGAATAGGCTTACATCATTTATTTATATTGGATAAAAATGAAATGAGAATGAAATGAGTGCAGCATCTTGTCGTCGCTGTGAGGATGAAATATGTAGTTTTTACTCTTTCATCTCAACAATTCCCATCATGCCAAGATCTTCATGATCTAAAATGTGACAGTGATAAACTGCTTTGCCAGTAAAGTCGCGAAAAGGAATGCGAATGCGGACAGTTTCATTTCCTTTTACTAAAACCGTATCTTTCCAAGCACGGTATGGTTCTGGCTGACCATTGCGCGATATGACTTGAAAGGGATTAATATGTAGATGAAAAGGGTGATCCATGCCATCTGGATCGATATTAACTAATTCCCAGTCTTCAACTGTATTCAATCGAACTTGAGTATCGACTCGATTGCCATCGAAAGCCTTCCCATTGAAAGTAAAAGTCATACCCATTCCCATTCCCATTCCCATACCAGAACCCATTGCCATCGACAGTTCAAAACGTCTTACAGTTTGTGGTGTTGCAAGTGTTAAAACTGGAATCAGTTTTTTAGGTAGAGTTAGAGTCGAGACTGAGCCATCATAAGAGATCGTTGCTATCACTTGAGAATTATTGGGGGAATCATTGGCATTATTCCCCATCATATGACCGCTACCGTGCATCATTCCCATCATGTTCATTCCACCGCGATCGTAGGGTAAATTAAGAAGGCGATACTGTTTTGGTTCTTGATCACCTCGTACCAGAACTTCTGCCCGTTCTCCAGGGGCAAGTAACAGTTCTTGTAACTCTACAGGTTCGCCTATTGCTCCTCCGTCCGTAGCAATTAAGTAAAAGGGATGATTTTCAAGAGCGAGTCGATAAAAACGAGAAGGAGATGCATTGAGGATTCGCAAGCGTAGCAAACCACCTTGAGCGATTTCTAAATTAGGATTAATCTGACCGTTGACAGTCATTAGTTGTCCTTCGCGTCCCCTGATCATTGCCATGTGGTTGGGACGTTGAATACTTCCGTTAGCATCTAAAGCGAAATCTTGTAAAACTAAAAATTCTTCTTTAGCAGCTTTGATTTCAGGAATTCCATCCAATTCACCGCGAATCACAAATAAACCTGCTAAACCTCCAAATACTTGTTCGGCAGCCATACCATGATGGTGAGGATGATACCAAAAAGTACCAGAAGGATGATTTTTGGGAAGAGTAAACTCATAGGTCAAATTTTCTCCAGGCGGAATATCGAGGAAAGCATTGTCTGCATTGCCAGTGGGAGTAATATGTAGTCCGTGATAGTGTAAGTTAGTGGGCTGAGAAAGATTGTTGGTAAAGCGAATGCGAACAGTATCGCCCGCTTTTGCTTCCAGACGAGGAGCAGGGACTTGTCCGTTGTAGTTTAATAAATATGCTGGTTTTCCTCCCAAATCGATGCGCGTCGAATTTGCTTCGAGGTCGAGTTCTAGTAAACCGTTAGAACTTTTATGGAGTTTGGAAGGCAGGGCTTTGGTTTGAAGAGACATTTTATTGTTTTTCCCAATTGCCCAGCTGGTTGCTGATGTGGCGATCGCGCTCCGCGCACCGGCAAAGCCGATCGCACCAGTAGCCGTAAGGATGAGAAACTGGCGACGGTTAATTTTTGGCATAATCGGTAAAAAAGTAGATTCTACACACTAATTTTTCACATAAAAATGAAATTGATATGAAATCTACAGCTTTTAAGTTAACCTGATTATTTTAATTAATCTAATTGAATAGACAAAATAAACAGCGATCGCTGTTTTTGATCATGTAAATTATACTAATGCGAATTCTTTTAGTAGAAGACGAAGCAGATTTAGGAACTGCTATTAAACGAACACTCCATCAACATGGCTATGTAGTTGACTGGGTACAAGATGGTATGGAGGCTTGGTATTATTTAGACGATCAACAAACCGAATATAACTTAGGTATTTTTGATTGGTTGTTACCTGGTTTGTCTGGTATTGAATTGCTTCAACGGTTGAGAAGTAAACAAGAAAATTTACCTGTACTAATGTTGACAGCCAAAGACACTATTAACGATCGCGTTACAGGTTTAGATGCTGGTGCAGATGATTATTTGGTTAAACCCTTTGGGATGGAAGAATTACTAGCAAGATTAAGAGCTTTACAAAGGCGATCGCCAAATCTTGCTCCTCAACAGTTACAAGTAGGTAACTTAATTCTAGATTATTCGAGTAATCAAGTCTGGATTATCGATAAAACGGCACAAACTAGACAAATAACTCTAACTTTAAAAGAATTTCAGTTATTAGAATATTTTATGCGCCATCCTCAGCAAATTTTAACTCGTGAGCAGCTTTTAGCTCAACTTTGGGAATGGGGAACTGAACCAGTTAGTAACGTCGTAGCAGCACAAATACGTTTGTTACGGCGTAAACTCGCTCAACAAGGAATTGAAGATATGATTGAAACTGTATATGGTTTAGGTTATCGTTTTATTCCTAATCATCCTGCCTAATTGTGAATCAAGATCAATTGTTTAAAAGTACTCGTTGGCGTTTAGCCTGTTGGTATGCAGGAGTCATGAGTATTATCCTCGGTGGATGTAGTTTAGGAGTGTATGGCGCGATCGCTCATGCTCATCAAGTAACTATTCAGCGTGAAATTGCCTCTATCGCTAGTAGCTTTCGGAATAACCTAAAACTTTATCTCAAACAGCCAGGTAAAATAGACCCAGAAGTTAAAGAGCTATTTCCTAGTTTATGTTCTGTAAATACTGATTGTTCTTCCAACCAAAATCCTGATACTATATCACCTCGTGAATCTCAAGAACTAGATGCTGTTAATCGAGGTGATTACTATTTACGTCTACTAGATCTTTCAGGACAGTTAGTAGCAGTGGCAGGAAAGCAGCCTCAAGGTTTACCAGCAATTGTGCCCAAGATAGACAGAATTAATAAATCACCAATTGAAACAGATCTAAAAGATCAACAAGGTGTTAAATATCATCAAATTTCTTTGACTTTAGAAACTACTGATAATCAACGGTGGGGATATTTATTAGTAGGCAGAAATCTGCAAGATTTTAATCGCTACGTAGCCAATGTTGCCTGGATTTTAAGCTTAGGCTTCCCGATCGCTCTAATTTTGGTTACTATTTCGGCTTGGTATTTGGCAGGATTAGCAATGCAACCTATCTATCGTTCTTATCAGCAAATTCAGCAGTTTACAGGAGATGCAGCCCACGAATTAAGAACTCCTTTAGCAACAATTCGAGCCACAATTGAATCAGTTTTATTATCCCCAGTTTGGCAAGAACAGGAAGTAAAAGAATCACTAGAAGCAATAGAGCGTCAGAATAGCCGTATGTCCAGTTTGGTTGCTGATTTACTAACTTTAGCCCGTATGGAGCGAGAGACTAATTATCAAGTCTCGCCGATTATTCTCAATGATCTCATTAATGATCTGGCTGAAGAATTTTCCGCTTTAGCTCTAGCTAATCAAATTGAACTAGTAACTGATATTCGTGTTGCTCAGCCAGTAACAGTAGAAGGAAATGAGTCGCAACTATATCGTCTGGTTAGCAATTTAGTGATTAATGCTATTCAATACACTCCCAAAAGGGGTAAAGTCACAATAATTTTAGCAACAGACAATCGCCACACCATAATTCAAGTCCAAGATACAGGTATCGGTATTCCTGAAGCAGAGCAATCTCGTATCTTTGAACGATTTTATCGTCTTAACAGCGATCGCTCTCGTCAGACTGGAGGGGCTGGTTTGGGTTTGGCGATCGCCTCGGCAATTGTCCAAAGACATAAAGGATTAATTAGTGTTAAGAGTGAATTAAACCAGGGCAGTACTTTTACAATTCGGCTGCCTTAAATAGCTTTATAAATTTAATTCCGACGAGAAATCTTGCCATTTAGTAAAGCGATATCCACCCATTAATGCCCCCCAAGTTCCTTTCCCAGTCTCAGGATCAATGCCTTTATCATATATTTGCAACTCATCTGCGGTAGCCTCTAAGCCCAAAAAAACTTGAAAAGTTGTACCTTGATAACTAACGGTACAGGGTTGTTCAGTTGCAGGAGTGGTAGCAAAACAATATTGTCCGTTGGGAAGTGTTGTTGTAGCTACTTTAAGAGTACAGTTAGGCAGAAATATAATTTTTTCGGGAGTTATTTTTGAAATTAGATCTTCATTTTGTCCTGCACCTTGGGCGGTGCCGAGATCTTGAAACATATAAAATTCTATTTCTATCGTCTCTTTTTGTCTGAGTCGTAAAACTCTTGGTCGATAAGGCTGATCGAGCTTCAGGATGTTGGCTTGTTCAGCAAATAAAGTAATACTATCGGTGGTAAAAATCGGCACTGGACGAATCCACAGTCGTAAATTGACATACCAGGCTGGTTGCTCTAAAGCTTGCTGTTGATTGCTAAATTCGCCAGCTAAATAGGTAGCTAGTGTTGTTAATTGAGGAGAAAAAGTCATTCAAGTCCCTAGTCTTATTACAATCTTAATATAAAAGACAAATTTCTTTTTTGTTACTTTACATTTTAAGGGGACGTTGTTATAACTGAGTGGCGACTTAAAGTTACTTTGGCTATCAGCACTTTCAATGCTTATTCAATCAAATTGCTACAAGCACTTGATAGCTACTTCAAGGTTTTATTTATGACCTTGAAGTTCAACCTCATATTTACTAAATACATTAAATTAAAATTACAGGATATAGCGATCGCCAATAGCCAAATTTCTAAGATTGGCTATTGGACTTCTGGAAAAATTAAATTAGAAATCAAATTCTAGATAACGCTTCCAGAAAATACAGTTGCGATCGCTTTCACCTTTTGTTTCGAGATGCTTATAGTGTTCAATTTTCATCACTACAAAGCTGTTAAAAACAATGTTGTCGCTACTGAAATTAATCCACTTGTTAATAGTAATATCTTGCTTTTAGAGTTTAAAGCTAATCAATACTTAAAGAAACCAACCGTAAGAATGTAAGCCTTTACCTAATAAATTAACTCCTAAGTAGCATACCCAAACAACGACAAAGCCGATCGCAGCTAAAATAGCAGGCTTTCTTCCCTGCCAACCACGGGTAATTCTTGCGTGTAAATAAGCTGCAAAGACTAACCAGGTAATAAATGCCCAAGTTTCTTTGGGATCCCAACTCCAATATGAACCCCAGGCTTCGTTTGCCCATACTCCACCAGCAATAATACCAATTGTAAGTAAAGGAAATCCTAAACCAATTACCCGATAGCTAATATTATCGAGAGTCTCAGCCAAGCTCAAACGTTCAGGGGCAAGGTTTGTAGTTTGGGTTTCAGGCAAATTAAGAACTGCTGTATTACCAGTATTAGCATTATTCACTAATACACTATCTACACTAGAAGTCTGAACCGTTTTTTGTTTAACTCGCTCGCGAAAACTACCAGTACCAACCGAACTACCTTTTAGCTCTACTTGCTGTCCACGAGTAACCAACAAAAAGCCAATTGCGATCGCACTACCTACCATTAAAGTAGCGTAACTGAGCATCATAACGCTGACGTGCATCATTAACCAATTAGATTTTAAGGCTGGTACTAGTGGTGCAGACTGCTGCATCTCTGGAGGTAAAGTTAAAGCAGCAAAAGCTGTGATTCCCATTGCCACAGGGCTAGTGACTACTCCTACCAAACGGCTACGACTCATTCTTTCGGCAACGAAGTGCATCGTCGTAATTCCCCAGGCTAAGAAGAATAAAGATTCATAGAGATTACTTAAAGGGAAATAACCTGCCTCTAGCCAACGAGAACCTAATAAGGTGGCTATAGATAAATTAGCGATCGCCATGCCTGTAGTTCCTAAAGTGGCTATGTAGGGAAGATTGGGAAAAGCTGCTCCCACCCAGTAAAACAGCATGGTAATTAGTAATACCCCAAAAGCAGTGTTATCTAATAAACTCTCAAGTGCAATTAAATCCATAATCTTTTTTTATAATTGTGCTGAAATTTCGTCAATTAGCAATTATTTGCCAACCCCACATTAAAGGGATCAGTATAATGATAAGGAAAAAACGGATAAATTATGTTGGGAAGTTTTCAGCAAAGCAACTTACGAATTGAAGTTAATGCCTCAGAAAAAAACATTAGAGATAGCTTACTAGAAAGCGATCGCCTTAAACAATGGATGTGGCCTCAAACTTTTGCTGCTTTATCAGGTAAATTAAATACAGGAGATACTTTTGTCAGTTCTCTGGGGCTAGTTGAAATTGAACACAAAGTAGAAGTTTTGGAAGATAACTGTCTACTTCTATTGTTAAGCAAAGGCATAGATGGCTATCATGAATGGCATTGGGGCGATGGTTGGTTACAGTCTCGTCTAGAAGGAATTTCTATTTTACCCTTAAATTTGGGACAAACTTTTAGCTTGTTTCGCTTACGTCAATATCTCACTAATCTCAGTGCTGTTCAAGATAATTAACAATCAACAAATTTGTCTTTTATTTACTAGTTTTATAGGCGTTGGTGAATGCGATCAGGTTTTGGTTCCTTGTCAACTAATATCCTTATAAGTAGCTGGGTAGAATTAAATATAAAATAAGAACGTTCTACTTCTCCCCCTGCCCCTCTGCTCCCTCTGCCTTACTCCATTTTATAATTAATTACGCCTACCTACTTACGAATAATATGCAGTTTGAATGCGTAACAGCTTAGCTGATAGCTACGAGCAGTAATATTTTATTTTGTAGGTCATTACTCAAATCAGCAACGCCGTTTTATCGTTGTTGAAGTTGTCTAAATTCATCGCGCAAAATTTTAACTAATTGATTATTTCCCTGGGCTTGAGCAACTTGTAAACGACGCTCTAAGTTAGAACGAACATTTTCTAGGTGTTTTTGTTTTGCTTGGCGATCGCTTAATTGATATCTTAAAATATCCCAAGCTAAATGACCTGTGGTAGTAGGATTAGGCTCAAGTTTGCAAATCCGAGGTTTATGGTTCATCTGACCTATTTGACTTTGACCTCGATGTGGTTTACTTTGCAATTGGCAGATATGGCGAGGTAGTTTGTGTTTCGAGTGCCAGTCAGTGACTTCTGTGGCAATTATTTCTATTGGGTATTGGCTGTTTCGCTGCTGGGAATAATTGAATGAATTTTCCATTGTCATTTTGTTTCTTGTCGATGTTAGTTTTTTTAATTTTTAATTTTTAATTTTTCGAGACTAGAGACACTGAAGATCCAATGCCTCTAGTTTCACAGATTAGTCTTTGGTGTAGTGAATACCACGATAGGTGAATAATTGTTTAGGGTTGCTATGACGATGTTCTTCCTTGAGGTGATGTACTTTCCAAGGTTTACCACGATATAATCCTCCAACTTCACCTTCTTTGACATCCCATTCTAGGTGTGGCCCTTCATAGCTTTTGCCTCTAAATTGTAATTTCATTCTCTTTACCTCTGAGTGTAACTATATATATTCTCTATATGATTAAGTCTTAGCGATTAAGTCTTAGCGATTATGTATTCGCTTTTGTCTGACATTAGCAGAGAACATTATTTTTCCTGCTTTCTCTATAAATGATAGTCTATTTTTCTGTAACCATTGTTACCATTTACCGACAATGCAGTAATTTTAACAAAACTTTATTAAGGATAAATTATGAAGAATAAAGTAGAAGCGTATAAAAATTAAAAACTTTTGACCGAGAAGATTTTTTGTAAATATACCAAGCTACTAGTAAATTGCAGCGTCTATTTGAGCATATAAATCAGTTAAATCGCCATTATTATCTAAAACAATATCGGCAGCTGCGATTTTTTCTGCTAGGGGAATTTGGCTATCAATTCGGGCTTGTGCTTGTTTGGCGGTCAAACCATTACGTTGTTGTAAGCGAGCTATTTGTAAAGAGCGATCGCAACTGACTACCCAAATTTCTGTTACGAGATTGGTTAATTGAGCTTCAAACAGTAAAGGTATAGATAAAACTATTATATTATTATTTATTTTTGATAATTCCTGAGCAAAGCGATCGCGGACATAGGGATGAATTTGACTTTCTAACCATTGCTTTTCTTGAGGATCATTAAACACAATCTCTCCCAAAGCAGTGCGATCAAGACTAGCATTGGCTAATTTAACCTTGTCACCATAACGCTGAAAAACAGTTTGTAAAATAGGCGAATCTTCAGCTACAGCTTCTCTAGCATAAACATCGGCATCTAAGATAGGTAAATGATATTGTGTTGCCAAATAATTTGATACAGTTGTTTTACCAGTAGCAATGCCCCCAGTTAAGCCAATCAGTCTCTTGCTTGAATTATTCATCGAATTCTTATCTCACAAAATATGAGCAAAATTAGTTTATCCTGATAAGAGAAGATAATTTACTAAACTTTACATTTTAGAGTCTGAACTCATATAGTATGAAATGCACTATTAATCGTCGCGCTCAGTTTTCCGCGAGTCATCGCTACTGGTTACCAGAATTAGACGCAGCAGAAAACCAACGCCTTTTTGGTGCTTGTAGTCGTTTTCCTGGACACGGACATAACTATGTTTTGTATGTATCCTTAGCTGGTGAATTAGACCAATACGGGATGGTCGAAAATCTATCTTTGGTGAAACAAGTAATCAAACAAGAAGTTACCAACCAACTCAACTATTCTCATCTCAACGATGCTTGGTCGGAATTTGAGCAAACCTTACCTACTACAGAAAACATTGCTCGGGTAATTTGGCAGAAACTTGCGCCTCATTTACCACTAGTAAACATTCAACTATTTGAAACTCCAGAACTTTGGGCAGATTACCAAGGAAATAACATGGAAGCAACTTTAACCGTCAAAACCCACTTTAGCGCAGCTCATCGTTTAGCAATTCCTAGCCTCAGCTTAGAAGAAAACCAAGAAATTTATGGTAAATGCGCTCGTCCTCATGGTCACGGACACAACTATCATTTAGAAGTTACCGTAGCGGGTAATATCGATGAGCGTACAGGAATGCTAGTAGACTTAGGCGCGTTGCAACAAGCGATCGATGAATATGTAGTTGAGCCATTCGATCATACCTTTTTAAACAAAGATATCCCTTATTTTGCCGAGGTTGTTCCCACTGCCGAAAATATCGCCGTCAGAATTGCCGATTTATTGCGATCGCCAATTAAAGAATTGGGTGCTGAATTAGATAAGATTAAATTAATCGAAAGTCCCAATAACTCCTGCGAAATTAACTGTCGTCTAGCTCAATCCACTTCTGAAACAGCATTCCAGAAGCCAGCGATGGTTTCTCCTTAACAAAAATTCTATAAATTAGATTACGCGCCTGCTGATTGTTTTTATTTTTAATAAGTAAAATTCAAATTGTTAGCTGAGATTAAGTTATTTTTTTGTAATATAAAGTGAAAATAAAGATTAACTCAGCAGGTTAGCTCAATTAAAGGTAAATAATGTTAATCATCTGCTCAAAAGCTAGAATATTATCCCACCTAATGTAGATAATCTTTCCCAAAGCGATGATTATACTGTGAGAAGATATTCACGACTGTTATCAGTTGCTTTAGTAAATTAGATCAACACTGGAAAGTGTTTGGTACTATGAGCAGAAGTATAGTCATCATAGTAAATCAAAGTAGTAGCAGACTAATACTCATTTCAACCATAGGAGAGCATAAAATATGGAATCTAATACCCCAGAATTCACCGAAACTCAGACAACTACAAATTTAAGTAGCGAATCTCCAGGCATCATAACTCCCACTCCCACTAAATCATCGCCAGCAGATAGTCAAGTTCAAGAGTATTTAAACATTGGTACTAACTTTTTGAGTCAGATCTTTGATTATCTCAAAGAGTTTATAGACGACAATCAAAAACTGCTAGTTAACCTGCTGCTAGTGTTCTTAGGCATAATTGCAGTGAAACTAACTTTAGCGATTATTTCAGCCATCAATGATATTCCTCTACTAGCCCCTATGTTTGAATTAGTGGGCTTAGGTTATACTGGCTGGTTTGTTTATCGTTACCTGCTAACTAAATCTTCTCGTCAAGAACTAGTTCAAGAGTTTGAATCTCTAAAAACTCAGGTAGTTGGTAAAGAAGATCAGTTGCCATAATTTCGACTTTCATCTTTAAGCAACTTACTTAGAGCTTCCCCAGTAATTATTCTGGGGATTTTTATTGAAATAATTTATTTTGCATAATTACTTATCTAGCAGTCTTAGCTGATGGTTAATTCTGCTTTGGACTGTTTGCAATTCTCTCAAGTTAGTCAATTTGCCGGTATCAAAACAAGCTTGAATTTTTCTGAGGGTTTTTTCTAACTGTTGTGCCAATTGCAAAGCCTGTTCGCTAATTTTATCCAACTGCTGTTGTTCATAGATTCTTAAAGCCTGATCTCGTAGAATTTGGATCATGACTTTTTCCTTGTCATTGTGCAACATAAACTCTAAGCGCAGCAAGATTCTTTCTTGGTCATAAAACCTTTCCAAGACAACTTTTTGAGGATGGGCGGAAATTTCTTGAGGTAGTCTTGCCATTCTTTTAATTTCGTCAATTAAAGAGCAAAAAATAGGTAGAGGTACTCGCTCAATAAAAGATTGAGGTTCTTCATTTTTATAGACAATAATACTACCGCGATCGCTATATCGAGTTAAATGTATTTGCTCCGCTTGATGTTTAAAAGCCTGTTCTAAAAGCTTTTGCCACGATAATTGAGGCATTAACTGGGGCAGAAAATCCATTTCTTCTGCCTCTTCTGGTGTCACTTCGAGATGATTACCTGGAGTTTCTGGAATTAAGTCCGAAATTTGTGCTTCCCCAACAACAATTTCAGGGTTAAATGTTTCGGCAGCCAGTAATTGAGCAGGATCTCCACCAATAATAGTCGGCTTGTCATCAGCTAGTTTATCTCCAAAATTATGAGTTTTGGGATGAAGAAATTCTGGTGGAATTTCATAGAGAGTTGCTGAAGTATCCTGGGTTGGTTTTGCTGATGGCTGTGGGGTTAAATCTAAATCTCTGAGAAAATCTAAGTCTGGAGGTAAATCGAGTAATTTTTCATTCAACTTACTAGAAGCTAATTCTTCTTGGGGTTGAGTAATAATTGTTGGGGCTGAGTCTATTAACCTTCTACGATTTAGTTGATTTTCATTTAGAGGAATTGGCTCAATATTAAAACTAGCATCAATTACTGTTTTGTTTTCATCTGACTTCTGTGGCTTTGGTGATGACTGACAATTCTGAGGATAACTATCCAAGATAATCTGATGAGTTTGAGCGTCAATCAACTTGAGATTAAGCTTGTATTGAAAGACCTTGGCAATTGAATTAATAAATCTTAATGACTCTTGGTTACTAGGATCTAACATCCCTAAAGTCAAGTCCCTACCTTGTAGCTCTAATGGTAAAACTTGATAATGCCGACAAGAATCTAAGGGAAAAACTGTATCTATTAGCTGGAAAATTTCTTTACTATTAGCGAGACAATCGGCAAACATCGCTGTTTGTAGATCATTATCAGAGTTAAAGTCATTATTAATTTGAGACATCGTGCCTAGCTTAAAAATAAAGTAATAAAGTAATAAATAAATAGACAGAATAATTAATCCCACAAGATCAATAATCTTAAATTACCCAAATCAAGCCATAAGATTAGCAACAAGAAATTTTTACTTAGATTGAGCAACATTCATCAGTCATCAGTCATCAGTCATTTAGTCATCAGTCAGCACGTAATCTTGAATCTACAATCTAAAATCAAAAATAGCAGGTCAAAATTGCCGAGATGAACCTTTTACGTTGATAATTAAAGGTAGGTAACAATACTCGGTTGTCAGCAATAAACATCGCGCGATTACCTCGCCCTTGAGAGGAGAAGAAATAATGTTAGATACAAAATCCGTTTTAGAGGCTTTGCGTCCTGTACAAGATCCTGAACTACAAAAAAGTTTGGTTGAGTTAAACATGATTCGCAATGTTGAGGTGGATAACGGTAAAGTTAGTTTCACTCTCGTTTTAACTACTCCTGCCTGTCCTTTGAGAGAATTTATTGTCGAAGATTGTCAAACTGCGGTTAAAAAATTACCAGGAGTTGATACTGTAGACGTAGAAGTAACCGCAGAAACTCCACAGCAAAAATCTCTTCCCGATCGCACTTCTGTTCCAGGTATTAAAAATATCATTGCCATCTCTAGTGGTAAAGGGGGTGTGGGTAAAAGCTCTGTAGCTGTTAATGTAGCAGTTGCTTTAGCTACTAAAGGGGCTAAAGTGGGTTTGTTGGATGCTGATATTTATGGCCCTAATGCTCCCAATATGTTGGGTTTAAACGATGCCAAAATCGCTGTTAAGCAGAGTAGTCAGGGAGAGATATTAGAACCTGCATTTAATTATGGGGTCAAATTAGTTTCGATGGCTTTTCTGATTGATCCTGATCAGCCTGTAATTTGGCGAGGCCCAATGCTCAACGGTATCATCCGTCAGTTTCTCTATCAGGTGGAGTGGGGAGAACTAGATTATCTTATTGTCGATATGCCTCCTGGTACAGGAGATGCTCAATTAACCATGGCTCAAGCTGTACCGATGGCAGGAGCAGTAATTGTGACTACGCCTCAAACTGTATCTTTAATTGATGCCCGTCGTGGTTTAAAAATGTTTCAACAGTTGGGGGTCAATCTATTGGGAATTGTCGAAAACATGAGCTATTTTATTCCCCCAGATATGCCTGACAAAAGCTACGATTTATTTGGTTCAGGAGGTGGCGAAAAAACTGCTCAAGAATTAAATATTCCGCTCTTAGGTTGTGTACCCTTGGAAATTGCCCTTAGAGAAGGAGGCGATCGCGGTATTCCGATTGTCATTGCTCATCCAGATTCAGCTTCCGCTCAAGCTTTAAATGCGATCGCTGAACAGATTGCTGCTAAAGTCTCAATTGCTGCCTTGGTTTAGAAGATTAAAATAGTTGCTTGATTTTCGGGAAAGCTACAACTAAAGTCTCACAACTTCCTCAAACTTACGATCTATCTTGATTAGTAGAATAACTAGAACAGCAATACTAAATTGCCTATGAAAATATTAAGCAGTTAGTGTACCAGTACTACGTACTTCTACTGTTGAGTTGAGAAGAAGTAATAAGTTGAGATAGGTAGATAAAAATGAATGTAGTTTTTCCCAATCGACGCGAAGCAGGACGAAAATTAGCCGAACAACTTACGGCTTATGTCAATCACCCTCAGGCAATAGTATTAGGGTTACCGCGTGGTGGTGTACCTGTAGCCTATGAAATTGCTAAAAATTTAAATCTTCCTTTAGATGTTTGTTTAGTCAAAAAATTAGGGCTTCCTTATAGTTCTGAAACAGCAATGGGAGCAATCGCCGAAGATGCTCTAATTCATGACTACTCGGGCAACATCACCATTATTGATGAAAATATGACTCAGGTTCATGGAGTCAATGCTGAACAAATAAAAGCGATCGCCGCTCAAGCTAAAGCTGAATTAAAATGGCGTGATTGCTTTTATCGTCATTTTCGTCCCATGCTCAAAATTAGAGAACATACCGTCATTATTGTCGATGATGGTCTGGCGACGGGATTAACTATGCACGCTGCGGTAACTGCATTACAGCAACATCAACCTCAAAAAATTATTATTGCGACTCCCGTGGCATCGAGCCAAGCGATCAAGCAATTAGAAACTCAGGTGGATGAAATTATTTGTCTGGTTGTACCCGAGCATTTTCGGGCAGTAGGATTCTGGTATGAAGATTTTAGACCAACAACAGATCAAGAAGTGTGTGATTTACTGTCCCAAGCGACTCAGCAACCTGAAACTATTAGCCATTAGCCATTCGTGACAAATTACCAGCTATATTATTCACGGGAGTAGTATTAATGTCTAAACACCAAAATCCAACTAAAACACCGCCATCTAATCAGTGGGGATGGAGTTTGATTGTCACTTCAATTTTCTTCATCATATTTAGCTTATTCCTGCCGACGACACCGCCCTATAAGTCTCAACCCTATAGTAAATTTATTGACTTAGTAACAAGCGATCGCGTTGAAAAGGTAGTTATTAGTTCTAATCGTCTGGAATATACCCTCAAATCAGAAGGGATGGGAGAGAAATCAGAGCAAGTATTTACTACTGTCCCCGTGACTCAAGATACGGAATTACCAAAAATACTGCGTCAGCATCAGGTGGAATTTTCTGCTCTACCCGAAAGTAGCGGTAATGGATTCTGGGGCTTTCTCCAACTATTATTTTTCTTCTTTTTGTTGATTAATCTTGGTAGTTTGCTATTTAATCGTCCTGGTGAAAGAGGAGGGGGAGGTAGTCTCTTTGCCATTGGTCGCAGTAACGCCCGTATTTATTCCGAAGGCACAATGGATGTCACCTTTGATGATGTGGCAGGAGTTGATGAGGCGAAGACAGAATTAGCAGAAATCGTCGATTTTCTGCAACATGGAGCTAAATATATACTTTTGGGCGCGAAAATTCCCAAAGGAGTTTTGTTAGTCGGGCCTCCAGGTACAGGTAAAACCCTGCTAGCCAAAGCGATCGCTGGAGAAGCTAAAGTTCCTTTCTTTAGTATTTCGGGATCAGAATTTATTGAAATGTTTGTCGGGGTGGGAGCGTCACGGGTACGGGATTTATTTGAACGGGCAAAAAAACAAGCCCCTGCCATTATTTTTATCGATGAATTAGATGCTTTAGGTAAGTCTCGCGCTGCTGCTGGTACTTGGATGGGAGGTAATGACGAACGAGAACAGACTCTTAATCAATTATTAGCGGAAATGGACGGGTTTGAACCCAATGCAGGGGTAATTTTATTAGCTGCTACCAACCGTCCTGAAGTCCTCGATCCTGCTTTATTGCGTCCTGGTCGTTTTGATCGGCGGATTGTGGTTGATCGCCCTGATAAGTCTGGTAGACTGGCAATTTTGCAAGTCCATGCCCGTCAGGTTAGATTAGCACCAGAGGTTGATTTGGATAAATTAGCTGCTCGCACCCCAGGTTTTGCAGGGGCAGATTTGGCAAACTTAATTAATGAAGCAGCATTACTTGCTGCCCGTCAAAATCACACTTCTGTGACGATGGCAGACTTTAACGAAGCTACCGAAAGAATCCTCACAGGGTTAGAGAAAAAATCACGGGTACTCAACGAAACAGAAAAGAAAACTGTCGCCTATCACGAAGTTGGTCACGCCATTGTTGCCACATTGATGCCTGGTACAGATCGAATCGAAAAAATCTCCATTGTTCCCCGTGGTATTGGGGCGTTAGGCTATACTTTGCAATTACCTGAAGAAGACCGTTTTTTAATGATTGAAGACGAAATTCGCGGTCGTATTGCTACTTTGCTGGGAGGACGGGCAGCCGAAGAATTAACCTTTGGGAAAGTATCTACCGGTGCTAGTGACGATATTCAAAAAGCCACTGATTTGGCAGAAAGATATGTCACCCTCTATGGGATGAGCGATCGCTTGGGTCCCATTGCCTTGGAAAAAATTCAGCAACAGTTTCTCGAAGGTATGACCAATCCTCGCCGTCAGGTTAGCCCTCAAATTGCAGCAGCAATTGATCAAGAAATTCAATTAGTTATTGATAACGCCCACCAGATTGCTTTGGAAATCTTGACAAATAACCAAAAACTCTTGATTACATTAGCAAAGACCCTCTTAGAAACAGAAATCTTAGAAGGGGAGAAATTGAGATCCCAACTTAACCAAGCACAAAAAACTGCCAAAGTAGACCAATGGTTAGAATCAGGGAAATTAGCAGCAACGCCGAAGCAATTTTTAGCCCCAACCATAATTAATAATGGTAAAAATTAGCTGCACTATTTATTACTATATTTAGTAGCTAGTAATTGGTCTGCTAATGAGAATCCTGTTAATAGATGACGACGAACAGTTGATGGAAATTTTGGCGCAAAAATTAATAGAACAGCATTATGCTGTCGATATTGCCAATACGGGTGAAATGGGTTGGGAATTTATTGCCCTGTTTAACTTCGATCTGGTGGTCTTAGACTGGATGCTACCTGATGTTGATGGGGTTAAACTTTGTCGGCAACTTAGATCCCAAGGCTACACCATGCCAATCATGCTCCTAACCGCACGCGATCGCTATACTGATAAGGTGGTTGGTTTAGATGCAGGTGCAGACGACTATGTAGTTAAACCATTTAATTTTAAAGAACTTACCGCTAGAATTCGGGCTTTGCTACGCCGAGAAATTAACGCTGCTTCTCCCATATTGCAGTGGCAAGATTTAAGTCTCGATCCCAAAACCTATGAAGTCAAATATCAAAACCAGCTTTTACCTTTGACTCCCAAAGAATATGCTCTTATGGAGTTGTTTATGCGTCATCCCAAACAGGTTTTTAGTCCATCCGCAATTATTGATAATCTTTGGGCAGGGGAAGATCCCCCAGGGGAAGAAGCGGTGAGAACCCATATTAAGGGCTTACGTCAGAAATTGAAAGCTGTGGGGATGTCAAAAGATACAATCAAAACCGTTTACGGTATTGGCTATCGTCTCAAGTCTGATACTGATACAATTACTTCTCATACTTCCCAGCTAGAAAACTCAAAAATAGAGATCTCTCAAAAAATTGCTCATGCTTGGTCAACATTTAAAGATACTTCGTGGCAGAGATTAAGTATTTTAGAACAATTAACTAGGGCACTAGCAGCCAGCCAGGTTTCTCCCGAACTATATAGCGAAGCTCAAAGTTCTGCCCACAAACTAGCAGGTTCGTTAGGTACTTTTGGATTTCCTACAGGTTCTGTAATTGCCAAACAAATCGAAAACCTATTAGTGGACAACCTGAGTGAACAAGTTAATTTACGGCAGGGTCTTTCTAACCAGATAGAGGAACTAGTAACATCTCTCAAGCTGGAATTACAACATCAGCCTTTGGAGGCAGTATTTAGAGACTTGCAAAATTCCAATATTTCGCTGTTAATTATTGCTCATGAGCCTAATTTTAGCCAAGAGTTAGTAACCGCAGCCCATCAAAAGGGGATGAAAACCAAGATTGCCTTAGAGATCGAAACAGCTAAAGCCATAATTGCTCAAGAGCCTATTACGGTCGTCTTATACAAAATTGTCTTTCCTGATCGTGAAGATTTAGCCTTTTTAGAACAACTGCATAGACAAAAACCTCAAGTGCCGATCATCGTAATTACCGAGGCTGCTGGGTTGGGCGATCGCTTAGAAATAGTTCGCAAAGGAGGGGGTTTGATTTTAGAACATCCTGTTGAGCCCAAGATGGTGATTAACTATGTTGCTCAACTAGTCAAGAATTTGGGAGCTACAGCTAAAGTCTTGATTGTCGATGATGATCCTCAGATTTTGTTGTCCTTAGAAATATCCCTTCAGCCTTGGGGTTTTCAGTTAACTACCCTTGACGATCCTCAACAATTTTGGAATATTCTCGAAACAGTAAAGCCAGATATATTGGTGTTAGATATAGAAATGCCTGAAATTAATGGTCTGGAATTATGTCAAATTTTAAGAGTTGATAGTCGTTGGCAACATTTACCAGTATTATTTTTGACCGTTCATCAAGATGACAAGACTCAACATCAAGCTTTTGCGATCGGTGCTGATGATTATATTTGCAAACCCGTAATTGGTTCAGTGTTGGCTAACCGCATTTTGAATCGTTTACACAGAAGCCGATTTTTGCGATCAGAAGTGTAATTGGAAAATAAAAAGTAAAAAGTAAAAAGTAGGTAATAGTTACTACAATTAATGATTAACAAATATAATTAATTTTGGACTGTGGCAGATTGAGTCGAAGATTGTTGACTGGTTTGAGAAGTGGATGTACCAGGTAAAGCAACATTGGGATTAATCACAGTACTAGAAGATACAGTACCTTGCTGTTGAGCAATAGGAGGAGCAGGAACAGGTGTAGGAACTGTAGGAACTACCCTTGGAGGTAAAACCATAGGACTAGGAGTAACCATAGGTGCAGGAATACCTGTAGGTATGGGTGAAGGCATAGGTGCAGTAGCGGTGTCAGGAGGTAAACAGTTAGAAATACAGAGATTAAAATTGTTACCGTTACCGTTATCAGTACCAACACTAAACTCAGGTCTACTGGGTTGTACAGGTGTAGGTACAGGTACAGGTACGGGTTGCTGAATTACTTGGGGTTGTGGTTCTTTGCTTCTAATAAGAGCGTTTAATGCTCCAGCAGCTACTTCTAAAAGTTGGGCTGATGCTGGTTGGGGTTGAGCGATAGTGACTAGAGTAGCGGTTAAAGTGATGATTACTGAACTTGGGTAAAATTTGCGGTTTAAGCTAATCATTTTGCTGTCCTCACGTAACTTGATTTAACTTGAGTGAATTAATTATTTACCTAATAGGTTTAAAGCTAGTGATTTATGCATAAGCAAAAATTAAAGATAAAATCATAGCAGCGATCGCACCAATAAAGGTATTAATAAAATTAACTAAATCGTTAGTTAGCCAATCAAAGCGAGGTTCTAGTGTCGCACCAATTAAACTCTCGATAGTTGTAGCAATAAAGGCAGCTAGTACACACCAAATAATACCTACCCAACTAATCATGCCAATGCTCCAGGCAATCAAAGCTAAGACCACTGAAGCAGCTATACCAGCCAATGTTCCCTCTAAACTTACCGCCCCTTCTGTGCCTCTAGGTACTGGCTTTAAAGTAGTAATTAAAAAAGTGCTTTTACCGTAAGCTTTACCTACTTCACTGGCGGTAGTGTCAGCCAGTTTGGTACAAAAAGCAGCTACATAACCCAAAATCAATAATTCTCTAATTGGGGAGGAAAAGAATAAAGTGGCGATCGCGCAAATAGTTGCCGTTAATGCCGAACTCCAGACGTTTCCTGCACCTCTCATCCCTGAACGTTCTTCCGCTATACCTTCGGCTGCTTTTTGCTCCATACGCACAAAGGTTAAACCTGAACCAACTAGAAAATAAAACATGACTATTAAATAACCACGCCAGCCTAAAGTTCCCCAGACTAATACTCCCAGAAGCAGTGCATTTAAATAGCCCACAGGGGTTAATAGTTTTTTTGGCAATAGCCAAGCAACCCCTAATAAAATTGAATTGAGAGTTAAAGCGATCGCCCAAGGATTAGACCAACTAAAATTATCAATCATGGCTTAAGGTAAGTACTTGTGCAGAATTAATTTAACACTTGGGTAAGAAAGAAGAAGGAAGAAGTTAAATTTGTAATTTTTTCACGAATGATTTAAGACTGCTATATTTACTTAAAACAAGCAATTTTGTTTTAAGCTTATCAGCAAGCCCTATTTATTAAACCTTTACTTGCTACTTGCTACTTGATTTAATTATGTCTCTTTCTAAAGCGGAAGCGAAACAACTATTAGAACGAATGATTTTTGAGGAGCAACCTCCCCAAGAATGGGTAGAAGATGTTTGGGGATTAACTCCTATGCTCGGTGATAGTGCAGCTAAACTTTACGAAGCCTTTGAAGCCTTGATTGAATGTTGTCCCGAAGATAAACTCGATAATTTATTACAAACTTATTTACAAGCACAACTTGATCAATGATTAGTCATTAGTCATCAGTTACTCAGGAAGTAGGAAGTAGGAAGTAGGAAATAGATAATGAATAAAACCTAGTGCCTAGTGCCTAATCAGTAATCAGTAATCAGTAATCAGTAATCAGTAATCAGTAATCAGTAAT
>CAYMWC010000072.1:17938-23029 GCA_964393695.1 uncultured Pleurocapsa sp. | reverse complement strand
TGGTGGTACCACAAACCACTGCCTTAACCACTTGGCTACGCCCGCCACAGACTACTGTCTAAATATAATAACATCTATTAACCAGTATTTTGATCTTGTTAGCTTAAAATTAAAAAAAAATTACGTTTAAACTACATGAAAAAGTTAAGAAGTACTGGAATACTGGGAATAATTACAATTGGAATAGGTGCGATCGCTTATTTAACCAACCCTGGAGAACAAAAATATCAACAATATGCTGATACTGCTCTCAAAACTCATTTCAAAGATAAAGTTTGCACTCAAGTTATCGAAGATTTAGGAGTATGGGTCGAAGGTCAATGTAATCTTTTAATTAATGTTGCTAGTCCCCATATCGCTCAAGTAATTAGCCAACAAAGCAAACGACAGAACTTTTTATTGTTTAGTATTTATCAAGCAGATCTACCGCTACCTGAACCCTTACCTGGATATCATCTAGAAACTCTAGGTATACTAGGTAATTTTTATACCTATCAAGCTGAAAAGTTATCACATTAGTAATTTAAGTTCAAAGCTTGTGATTCGACTTTTTAGTAATTAGTAATCAAAGATTTAATTGGCTGCTAATATTGTGTTTAATAAAACTATCAAAAGAACTATAAAAACCTGGAGTTAATTATGACTCAAGATAACGGTAAAAACAGCCTAGATAATACTTTACCTAAATCTGATGATGAAGCAACTCGCACTCCTCCCTATGGAGTAGTAACACCTTTGGAAAGTGGAGACAGGTACTGTATCAATAAAATTGAAATTAAACCAGGGGAACACATGAGTACCCAAATGCACTATCATCGTAGCGAGCATTGGATTGTTGTTTCTGGTACAGCTAGAGTAATTTGTGATGGCACAGAAACTTTAGTCATGCAGAATCAATCTACCTATGTGCCAATGAATACGGCTCATCGAGTCGAAAATCCTGGTGTAATTCCTTTAGTAATGATTGAAGTACAAAATGGGGAATATTTAGGCGATGACGATATTATTCGTTTTGATGATTGAAAACTTTACTAATAAGATTAAACTGACTTCCATTCCAGGCGCGAAATCGTTCGGGATAAAAAGATAGCATCAGAAGTCAGAAATCAGGGGTTTAAAACTTTCCTTATCCTTCATACTTTATTCCTCATCCTTTTAGTTACTGTGGTTGTGGTATGGGTTGTGGTTCGGGTGTTGGAACTGGTTGAGGGATAGGAGTTGGTACTGGTTGGGGTATGGGAGTCGGTACTGGTTGAGGAATGGGAGGGGGTACGGGATCGGGTATGGGATCAGGAGTTGGTTCGGGAGTAGGAGGAATTGGAGGAGCAGGAGGTGTTTCTATCATGATTACTGATTGGTGATTGGGGATTAGGGATTGGGGATTAGGGATTAGGGATAGTGATTGGTGATTACTCATTACTGGTTACTTATTACCCATTACCTATTACCTATTCTTAAAAAGATTTTGACTTTAGCGTAGCGGTACTAGCTAACTGGCACTAGTAGCAAGCTGTTTAACCTTGGCTTCTAGGGTTTGCTGAAGAGAATCAAAAGGTTGAATAAATTTGTCAATCCCTTCTTCCAGCAATTCCTTCATCACTGACTCAAGATCAATATTGATATCCGACTCTTGCAGACTAGCAATTAACTGTTTAGCTTTTTCAACATTAGCTTCAATCGAATTAGCAGTAATATTACAATGATCGGCACAAGCTTCTAGGGTATTGGGCGGTAGAGTGTTAACGGTATGTTTGCCCACAAGTTCGTTAACATACATCACATCGTTATATTTGGGGTTTTTAGTGCTAGTACTTGCCCACAGCAATCTTTGCACGTTTGCTCCTTTGTCAGCTAGAGCTTGCCAGCGATCGCTATGAATAATCTCTTGAAATTTTTGATATGCTAATTTCGCATTGGCGATCGCCACTTTTCCTTGTACCTGTTGCAAGCGGGCTGATTCGTCCAAGGTTTCCGTACCGATTTCCTTAAGTTTTTTGTCAATGAGGTCATCAATTTTAGTATCGATGCGACTGAGGAAAAAACTAGCAACCGAAGCAATCTTATCAATGGGTTGTCCTTTTTTAACTCGCGCTTCCAAACCGCGAATATATGCCCAAGCTGCGTCTTCATAACTGTTGACTGAAAACAGCAGAGTAATATTAACGTTAATTCCTTCCGCAATCACTCTCTCGACTGCGGGAAACCCTTCAGGAGTACCAGGAATCTTAATCATCACGTTTTCACGTTCAATCGCCCGATAATAGCGCAATGCTTCTTCTATCGTACGTTCTGTATCTCGTGCCAAATGAGGTGAAACTTCAATGCTGACATAGCCATCTAAGCCGTTGCTTTGTTCGTAAATCTGACGAAAGTGATCGCAGGTAACACGAATATCGTCAAAAATTAGAGATTCATAAATCTCACTAACTGGTTTTCCTGCTTTGATTCCAGCCTCAATATCGGCATCGTAAACTTGATTACCCGCGATCGCTTTTTCAAAAATAGCAGGATTGGAAGTAATTCCTCTTAGTCCATAATTTTCAATCAGTGTATTTAGTTCGCCTGATTCAATTAGACTGCGATTGAGATTATCCATCCAGACACTTTGTCCGTAGTTATTAATTTCTAAAAGTGGATTATTAGTCATAATTAATTTTTAATTCCTTAAAATACTAGATAAATTTAGTCAAAAAATATTTTTATTTTCTAGGACGAAATTCTGGTTTAAATATTTTATTTTAATGATTATAAATTAATTGTAAAATTTAAGTTTTTTTTATGTGTCTTTCAAACGATAGAGTTCTGATGTAAATTTTATTTATCGAACTTGAGTAACTTCTCCTTCAGTCATTTTGGGGTTTAAAGTTACATTAGCTCGTATAGCGCGGAACATTCCAAAGCGACATAAACCAGTACCAAATGCCAAGCGCATTAATAATAAAGTGGGGACTTCTCGTAAAGATTTAATAAAGCCTGACAAGCCGAAGATCACTAGACCTTTGGGTTTAATAATTCCCTGCCAAATAGAATCAATCCAAGAAGGAAGAGTTTCTTGTGTCCAGTCGGCGGTAACTACTTCGCCTTCTACTAGTCCTGTTTCGGCTAAAAGTTCTGAAAAGCCTTCAATACTAGAAAAAGCAGGATGTGACCACTGATCTAACAACTGCTTCATTACAGGTTTTTCCCAGAAGTTGAGAGGTTTTTGGCGATCATCCCGTTGATTCCAATCGGCGACAACTAAAATTCCACCTGGCTTAAGTACACGCAGTAATTCTTGAGCAAAAACGGCTTTATCGGGCATATGAGGTCCAGCTTCCACCGACCAAACTATATCAAAGCTAGCATCGGGGAAAGAAAGAGCCATTGCATCATCAACAGCGAATTTAGCACTAACATCTTTAGGAGTTAATTCCTGGGCGCGTTTGACCTGTTGGGGACTAATAGTAACACCTGTAACGTCAAAGCCATAATTTTTGGCGAGGATACGACTACTACCACCAATACCACAACCAACATCTAATAAAGTTTTACCAGCAGCTAATTTATCTAAACCTCCCCAGCGCACCATTTCATGAACAAAGTCATATTTAGCAGTGATAAAGTCTTTGGATTTGGGTGGTGAGCCATAATGTCCTAAATGAATATGTTCACCCCAATAAAATTCTAAAATCCCGTCTTCTGTCCACTGATCGTAGGAATTGGCCACAGAGTCAGCAGATTGATAACGACGAGCAGTGAATAAATAAACTGCAATACCTAATGCCAGCAAAATTGCCAAAAAACCCAGAATGTAAAATAGATTCATTAAAATGACTAATAAAGTATATCTTGATAATTTTTTAATATAACAAAGTAATGATCTCCAATTTAGATAAAATTTTAGTTGCAGGTGCTACTGGTGGTGTAGGACAACTGGTTGTTGCCAAGCTATTAGCCAAAAACTTGAGTGTTCGGGCTTTAACTAGAAATAAAGCTAAAGCTGAATCGATGTTTGACGGTAAGGTGGAATTAGTAGAGGGAGATATTCGTAATCCTGATACTCTAATTAAAGCCACTGATGGAATTAACTATATTATTTGCTGTACAGGCACAACAGCTTTTCCTTCAACGCGGTGGGATTTTACCAATTTCTTTCAGCCTGCTAATAATCCTGAAGCGGTAGATGGCGCAGGGGTAAAAAACTTAGTGCTGGCTGCACCAAAAGATTTAAAAAGATTTGTTTTTGTCTCTTCCTGTGGAGTATTACGCAAAGATCAGTTTCCTTTTAATCTGCTTAATGCTTTTGGAGTATTAGATGCAAAATTAACAGGAGAAAAAGCAATTATTGCTGCTAATTTGCCCTATACAATTATTCGTCCTGGAAGATTAATTGATGGCCCTTATACTTCTTATGATTTAAATACTTTATTACGAGCTAAAACTGATGGTAAAAAAGCTGTAGTTATTGAAAAAGGCGACAATCTTAACGGTGATGCTAGCCGTATAGATGTGGCAAATGTTTGTGTTGAATCTTTATTTTATGACACTACTGTTAATCAAGATTTTTCCCTGATTAATTCAGGCGATCGCCCTGATGAAATTGATTGGGAAGAGTTGTTTAAAAAAGTAATTTCGTAAAAGTTAGATCGTCTTCACCATATTTAAACCAATTAACTCAAAAATTAAGTCAGATTTTAAGGTGGGCATTGCCCACCCTGTTTAGTTATTTTTTAGACAAAGATAAAATCAGAACCGCTTAGTTCACCAAGGCTGACACCCTCAAACAGAATTTGTCCGTCATTATTAGGAGTGAGCAAAGTACCACTAGCAGTATTCGTAATTAAACCTTGAGATACCATACTAGTGAACCAAGTCGCAGCATTAAGACTACCCCAACCTTGGAATTCAATCTTATCTTGACCGACTCTAAAATCTTTGATAACATCGCGCTCACCAGCTAACAAACTCTGGTTTTTAGCAAAGACAAAGATATCATTGCCATTTCCACCAGTCATAATATCGCTGCCACGACCGCCCGTAATAATATCATTTCCTCCGAGAGTGGGATCTGCTTGATAAGCAAGTAATTTAATATTATCCAAGTGACCGCCA
>CAYMWC010000072.1:12349-17928 GCA_964393695.1 uncultured Pleurocapsa sp. | reverse complement strand
ACCAAAAATCACAGGTGTACCAGTAGAAAGGAATTCTAGGCGTTTAGTAGTACCATCGCCAACAAAGTTAACAGTGTAGGTTTTCCAAACCAGACTTGTATTAGTTAAACCATTCTCCGCCACATTGAGTAAAGTATTACCACCGAGTCTCACCGCGATCGCATTTACTTGGGCGTTGAAACCGTTACGGGGTGCGTATTGGAAAGTAAGTTGATAAAATTTCCCTGCCTCAGTCGCAATATCTCGGTAAATTTGACGAGCATCAGGAAATATATTGCTGGGATCTTCGTTGAGTTCGATATGGTTAATTCCTTCAGGCGAGCCAGTACTCCAATATTCAATCCTGCCATCAGTAGAGTTCCAACCGTCTAAAGGGGCGTTGACAAAACCACTTCCAGTATTAGGTGCTTCTTCAAAATCAGTGACAAATACGGTGGAAACTTCGTTTTTGTTATCACCAAAAATGAGATCATTACCAGCACCGCCATTCAAAGTATCATTGCCCAGACCACCAGTGATAGTATCATTACCACCAATGTTAGGATTTTCGTTGTAGGCAAGTAACTTGATGTCGTCTAAATGACCACCACGACCGTTAGTTACAGGCGTACCAGTCGAAAGAAATTCTAAGCGTTTAGTAGTACCATCGCCAATAAAGTTAACAGTATAGGTTTTCCAAACGAGGGTTGAATTAGTAGTGCCATTCTCTGCCAGATTGAGTAAATTAGTACCACCGAGTCTTACGGCGATCGCATTTACTTGGGCGTTGAAACCGTTACGGGGGGCATATTGGAAACTAAGCTGGTAGAATTTTCCTGCTTCAGTTGTAATATCGCGATAAATTTGACGAGCATCAGGAAATCTATTGCTAGGATCTTCGTTGAGTTCGATATGGTTAATTCCTTCAGGAGAATTAGTAAACCAGTATTCAATATTGCCATCAGTGGAATTCCAGCCATCTAAAGGTGCAGCGACAAAACCACTACCAGAATTGGGTGCTTCTTCAAAATCAGTGACAAATACAGTTGTCGGTTGCGCAATTGGTCTGTCTCCACTCAAAACATCGTTACCTTCACCGCCTACAAGAATATCTTGTCCAGCCTCACCATTGATTACATCATTGCCGATAGTAGCTGTAAAAATACGGGCTTGATGTTGATTAATAGTGCTAAATAACATTGCAACAGTACTACCGTTGAGACTAGGAATATCAGCACCGATGATACTAACTAGATCGGGATTGGCTACTGTTAAAACCACTTTTCCCTCACCAAAGAAAGTGTAATCCAAGTTTGTGCCATTACCAGTGACAGATAGTAAATTAGCACGCATGGGAAGCTCAGTAATGCGAGTCACATTATCCTGAACAGTTCCTAAGTTGATGGTAAAAGTACCACCGTTAGCAGGTAAAAAGACAGTGTTGTTATCGTAAGCATACCAATTATTGACACTTTTAATAGTGCGAGTACCACTAACATCAAGACCAAAATTACCAACACCAGAAGCAGTTACTTCCGCCGTAATTGTATCTCCTGAAGTGGTAACAAATAGTTTGGACTGCTCAAAGGCTTTAATGCGGTTACTAGCATCAGCTAAAGTCACGAATTCCGCACCGCTATTGTAAGCTTCTCGGATTAAGGCAGTGAACATTTCTTGGTTATAGCCATTATTTTCCCAATTGGTAGGGCCATAATCGTGCCAAGGCATTAAGACAATTGGCTTATTAGCATGATTAGTAACTTCTCTGTATTGTCTAAGCCATTCAGCCTGTGCTTGTGCTGCTGTTAGGGGTTGAGGAATAAAGCCACCATTGCCATCGGGGACTGGAATACCAAAACCAATCATTGTAAAGTCAAACCAGAGATTAGGAGCAAAATAAACTGACTGTTGATCTGGTTTCAAAAACCCAAATGCACCTGGATATCCTGCACCGACACTAGAATAACCACCAGAAATGTAATTAAAATATTGAGCAATTTCTAAAGCAGTAGGCAATTTTTCGGGCGCGCCAGGTAAAGCTGCTCCAGTAATTGTAATTCCTAATTGCTGTTCAATGATTTGCTTAGACTGATTAAATTCAAATTCTAGCTGCGCAGGAGTTAAAACATTAGTATTATTAGTAGGATTGTAACCAGCATATGCTTCTAAATGAGTATAAGAGTGAGTTCCAATCTCGTTACCTGCTGCTAGTAAGGCTTGGTAATAAGGACTCGAAACAGCCCAATCAGTGTATTGTTGAGTTGCTGGACTATTGCCAATATTAATATAGTAAGAGCCAACAAAATTAAAGTCAGTTTTCCATTGATTCAGAATTGGCAATAATCTATCGTAAATACCAGGAGAGCCATCTTGAGGATTTACATTATCAGCTTCCTGAGATTGATCCATGTCATTGCGAGACAAGAACAAGGAATTATTGCGAGTTAAGCTGAGACTAACACTGGGTTGATCCTTAAAAGTAGACCAGCGTAATGCTTCCCAAGCTAAGTTGTTGTCTCCTAAATAACTAGTAGTAGCAAAGTGGACATTCCGACCACCAGTTTCAGTAGCAACTACAGCGTTATAGGTTTGACCGTTGACAGTTTGGTTGACTAATACTTGACCAGGATATCTAGAATCAACACTTTGATAAGCAGCCCAACCAATCGAATTTTGGTATTGGCGAATAACCTCCCCAGAGTTGTATCCTTGCATCACAGGATTAGTTGTATTTTGAGCAGTCAAGGAAACATTACCAGCACCAAAAGCAGTAGGCTGTAATCCCAGCAAGGTTTTCATCCGATAATATGGATCGCCTGCATGAACTGCACCTGTCTCATCGTTGGTCATGAAGTCGCCAGCCGAGATAATCCCAATTTTGTATTTATAGACAGCATCAGTGAGGGTATCTTGAATTTGTTGTAAGTCAGCCTGTTTAACATTACGAATGCTAGGAAAAATTAAGCTGTCATAGTTAGCAAGTTTGTTGATGTCTTTTAGATCCTCTTCGGTGAGGAGATCGAAAGGAATTCCTGCCATCATTGCTTCTTCTTGAACCGACATAAATAACTGGGAATATGCCGTGCGATTAGCTTCTATATCAGGCAAGCCAAAAAATTGGTCAGCAGTGGTTTGAGAAAAGACAATCCCAACCTTTTTACTTGTATCAGTTCTAGGTGGTAAAGTACTTTCAGGCTTGATAGTATATTTTTGACTACCATAATTACCTGGTAAAAAGACTTGATCGTTGACATCGATTACTACATCAACCCCTGGAGTTGTATCATTAATTAACGACAGAGGAACGGCAAATTCAACTATTTGTCTATTAGCGTCATAAACGTGATTTAATGGCCCAGTTACAAAGGTTTCTGCTGCTGCACCAGTGTAAAGATAGGGTTGATTATCACTAAAGAAATTAATATTATATTCTGCACCAAAGGTATTGCCAAAAATTTGAAACCCTGTACTGGCATTTTGGTCAGTATTAAGCCATACAGTAGTCCCTGGAGCGATCGCTGTACCATCGGATTTAATGGCAAATACATAAGCATCTCCCACAACCTTGCCATACACTTCATATCCTGGTTGACCACTACCTGGGAGGAAATCTAATCTTTCGTTACTTGTCCAGTCAGCTAAATTACCATCGAGAGTGATATTACCGTAAATGGTATTGAGTTCAAGAGTAGTTGCTTGACCATTAATGATCGCTGTAGTAGTGTCATTTTCAGCCTGAAGTGTTGCTAGCTGTGAGGCAGACAGTTCTTGACCTTGGACAATTGCAGCAAAAATAGCCCCTTCATCTCCTGGAGTGTCTGTATTGTTTAGTTGAGCATCTAGATAATGACCGACTTCTTCGAGGAGTAAATTAGTAATTACCGCAGAATTATTACTATTTTGAGTTAAAAACTCTGTGGAGATATAAATTTTATTATTAGTTGCATCAAAAGCTCCATTTCCACCATTAATAGTTGCAGCCATAACTACTTCTATTTCTGGTGATTCTTGACCATTAACAATATTTTTAATTAAATTTTTAGCCTCTGTAACGTTGGTAGAATTAGCAAAAACTAGACTAATTTTTGTTATTAAATCTGGACTATTCAGTAAACTACCCAATTGTTGTATTACATCTACTAAGAAAGTAGACAAAGAGTTCTCAAGAGAATTATTAATATTAATTTGTGACATATTTAATAAACTTCAAGTTAAATTCTATTATTAAGTTTGCTTGAGTAAAAAAAGGAAGAAAGAAGAGAAAATAAGTAGCAATAAGAAAAAACTCATTACTTATTACTTACTACTTATTACTTATTACTTATTACTTACATTGCTCTAATAGGAACTAATTGTTTCTGTTTCTTTTTCTCCCAAGTCAGGGCAGTATGTAAAATAATTTCCAAGTCATTATATTTAGGCTGCCAATGCAAAACTTGACGAATGCGATCGCCACAGGCAATAACAGAAGCAGGATCGCCTTGTCTTCTAGGAAATTCAATTACAGAAAAATCAACACCAGAAATTTCTTTCAGTTTATCTAAAACTTGTCTGACGCTATAACCTTGACCATAACCACAGTTGAGAATTTCACTCTCACCACCAGCTTCTAAATAACACAACGCATCTATATGTGCTGCTGCTAAATCTTCCACATGGATGTAATCTCGAATTCCTGTACCATCAGGAGTATTAAAATCTGTACCAAAAATACCTACAGCAGAACGATTGCCTAAAGCTGCATCACAAGCAACCCTAATTAAATGACTAGCTTTTTCAGCCGATTGACCAATTCTACCAGCCAAATCTGCGCCAGCCACATTGAAATAACGTAAGATTACATATTTAAAATTAGAACTAAATGCATAATCTCTAATCATACGTTCACTCATTAATTTTGAGCAACCATAAGGATTAATAGGATTAGTCGCACAAGCTTCACTAACAGGGTTTTCTGCTGGTTCACCATAAACCGCAGCCGTACTGGAAAAAACAAATTTATTCACGCCAAATTTTTGACAGCAATGGAGTAAATTGAGGGTATTACGAGTGTTGTTAGTGTAATAATCTAAGGGATTAGCAACAGATTCAGGCACAGAAATACTGGCAGCAAAATGTAATACTGCTTCAAATTTATACCGTTTAAATACTTGTTCTAAAGTACTTATTTCAGCTAAATCACCGATAATTAAATCGCCAGATAATACTGCTTTAGCTGAACCTGTGGAAAGATTATCATAGATAATTACTTCATATCCAGCTTCCCCTAACTGACGCACTGTATGAGAGCCAATATATCCTGCTCCACCAGTCACCAAAATTTTTTTTCTCATGAAAATCTCTTAAGAAGTTTTACTTATGTTTTTCAAATTATGAGGTTAAAACCGAAAAAACAGGTAAAGTTAAAATGAAGTTTGTATAAAAAAAATAACAAGCTTTTCAAGTTAAAGCTTCATAAAAAAGCCTTGAAAAAACACAAAAGCTTTATATATATTTTATATATTTGATTTAACTTAGATTTTTCTTACTTCTTACTTTTTACTTCTTACTTCTTACTTCTTACTTCTTACTTCTTACTTCTTACTTCTTACTTCTTACTT
>CAYMWC010000072.1:0-12249 GCA_964393695.1 uncultured Pleurocapsa sp. | reverse complement strand
TTCTTACTTCTTACTTCTTACTTCTTACTTCTTACTTCTTACTTCTTACTTCTTATTTCTTACTTCTTACTTCTTACTTCTTACTCATTACTCATTACTTAGTCATGCCATTAATTAAACAGATTATAATTAACGATTTAATAACTGCTCTTTGGTTAGTAGTTATTTTTATTGTTGTATTTTTATGGCTACCATTTAAAAGCTTGGCAGGTAATATTAATCAACAAGATAATAATCAAATAATCGGCTTGTGGCTAAGAATAATCTTTGTAATAATTTTAGGAGTTTTAAGCTTAAGTTATTTACATCTGTTAAATTGGCTGACTTTAGCTTTAATCTATACTGCTTGTTTAATTTTTAATTACTTAGAAAGCTCAAACTGGCAAATAAAAAAATGTTGGCAGCTTGTTCAAATCAGAATCTTAAATTTAATTGATATTTTAGATCGAGGATTTTTATTTACAGATTTACTTAAAAGCCTGAGTAATAATTATCATCGAACTCAACAGCAATTTAGCAAATATCTAGCTAGCTTAGTTATTCGTCAGGGAATGTTCTTTGTATTAGTTTTGACGATAGTTTTAAGTTTTGCCTTATTACTAAGATGGGAAAATCCTTTGCTAGAACTACGCTTTAGCCATAGCGATCGCTATGCAGTCTTGTTAACAACCCGTCAAATTCTCTTAGGTAATTATCCCGAAACAGATTCTTTGCCTGTATTCTCGGCTTTAGCAGCAGGTGTATCTTTGCTTAGTTCAATTGATGCCATGCAAGCCATTCGCTTCCTGAGTCCTATTATTGGCATGATTATGGTGTTTAGTGTTGGCTATCTGATGCGCGTTTTAACTAATGCTTACTCCGCTTTGGTTGCTATGTTTGCTTTTGGAGTTTATATATTTACTTGGGAAACGGGGTTTAATAACGAATTACCTGCATGGTTGGGTACTATTATTAATAATTTAAATAATTCCTTGGTGCGACAGTGGACAGGGGATGAATTAGAACTAGGTGTAATCTTCTTTTTACTTGGCTTGGGATATTACCTTGGTGCAGATCGCCAACATAGGCAAACAATTGCTTTTAAGCTCAATATTATTACTTCAATAATTCTGGTAACTATATCAGCCCCACAGTTACTAATTTTAGTAGCAATGAGCGCAATTATCGGTCTTCTAGGAAATAAAAGATTAATTTTAAGCGCGATTACCTTTATTTGGCTTATTTTCGCGGTATTAGCTGCTATTAATCCTGAAAAAATGCCCTGGACTCAAAGTTTCTTGTTAACTTTACCTGTAGCTTTAAGTTTCCTTGCAGGACTTTTATTTAACGCGATCGCAGGATTAGTCAAATTATTCACTCACAAATCGACTGAAACATTCTGTCTGGCTTTATTTTTATCCTTAACCATTAACTTTTTACTGCCATTTTCCCCCAACCTCACTTATGTAGAATACGATATGGCAGCCCGCAAAAGTTTAGAGTTAAGAAGCCAATTTGCACCCCATACCTGGACTTTGGTAGCCCCTGTTGAACAGCTTGCTGAAGTATATGGTGCTGGTAGTTATCAAGACTTGGCTTTATTTGTGGAAAAATATGCGAATCAAGTTAGCAACCCAAAATTCAAGTTTCCCATAGCCGAACCAAATTTATTTATCTTGGTGGAAAAAATTCCTTTTGTTACCTTTGCCAATGAACCTTCAATACTTCCCAATGCTATTTTAAAAGATGCTACCTATCGTTATTATCGCTCCTCCGCAGGTAGAGCCAGTTTAGAATATGAAGCTCTACAAATGTGCGAAACTTATCTTCATAACCATCCCAAGAGTGGAATTTACTACGAAGATCGAGAATTAAGAATTTATCACTTTTAATTAACCTATAATCTATAACCTATAACGGTTTAAGTAACAATTTGTAGTATAACCTTGTTATATCAAATCCGTTTAATCAATTGATAATTATCAATTGTAAATTATCCATTATCAATTATTGAATATCGTGCAATCTACTATTAATATTTCTGGCAAAATTATTGGTAAAACCAAACCTTTGTTTAGCGATCGCGCGATCGCTCTTCCTGTAGAATTATTTGATCGCCAACAACCTCTTACCCTTAGAGATTTACTAACTCAGATTGTTGTGCAAGAAGTAACAGCATTTCAAGAAAGAGCGCAACAAAACAGTTTACTTCGGGTACTTACTAAAGACGCGATCTCTCAAGGCTTAAAACTGGGAAAAATAGATTCAGGCGGACGAGAACTAGAACAACAAGTTGATTCACAAAAAGCTGTAGAAAATGCTTTGCAAGCCTTTGAAGATGGATTTTATTTTGTTTTCATTGACGATAAACAGCAAGAAAAACTAGATGATGCGATCAATCTACGTCCTAATTCTCAAATGCTTTTTTTACGTTTAGTTCCCCTTGTGGGTGGGTAAGAGAAGGCAGAAGTCAGAAGTTTGTTTCTTACCTATTCCCTATTCCCTATTCCCTCGTTTATGTTAAATCCAGAATACGCTCAAGAACAACTCCGCGCTTTGAAAGTAGAAGATTGGAAGGCGCGACGCATTGCTAATTTAGGTGGTTTGTCTGAAGATTTGAAATTTATTGGTTATGGGATTTTAGGATATGACAAGACAGGAAAGCTTGTGGAATGGAGAATTATCTCTCAAATTCAAAATGAAGCCTTTAAAAAATTAGATGTTCTAAATTCCTCGGCAAGAAGACAAATATTTAGTGTATTGTTTCCCCAATTTCCCACACAAGTAGAACAAGCATGGGAAATTTTTGATCATCTTCCCTATCAATCTAATTATTATCGTAAAAGTTTTCGCGTACCTAATAATCCAGAAATTAATTTTTATCGTCGCTGTGAATGGTTTACTAACCTATTAAGTGCTATTGACGGTTACGAACAAAGTTTAACTTGGTTTGCTGCTTGGACACCTTATTTAGGTTATTACGGAAGCGATACTTTAGGTATTTTATTTGCAGCAGCGATCAACGCTGGGAATGAATTAGGGGAAGAAATTTTTCAGATTTTATTAGATTCGGCACGAGGTGAACATGAAATCGGCGCGATGGGAAGACACGTTACTAGAGGTTTATTGGTTGCTTCTCGTCTCGATGGTTGGGAATTCATTGAAAAATTGCTGTTAGCAGCACAAAGACAGGAAGGTTTAAGACAAACTATTTTAGAAACGATCGATGAGGCGCATCCTGAAGCATTTAAAAGAATGGTGCGTTTAATTGTCGATAATAATTTAACTCGTTTTAGTGCTACTATCCGAGCGATCGATGTTTGGTTTGGTTTTGGTTGGGAAACTATAAATACTCGTATTGTTAATCAACTTTTAGGACAACTTGTTTTATTTTTAGAGAATACTAAGGCGCAGCAAGAAGCACTTGATAGTGACGATCCACAAACGGTTTATTTAGCACTATGGACGTTGGGATTTAACGACGCGATCGCAGCTATTCCCTATGCAACTAAATTATTTTCTCATTCCAAACCTGAACATCGTTTTATCGCCGTTCATTTTCTCTCTCAATTAGATTTAACAGCAGCACAAATTGCTTTGTTACCTGCTTTAGAAGATGAGGATTTGCGAGTTGCTACTCATGCAGTAAATGCGATCAGAAATACTAGCGATTGCCTTAAGGAAACTGATGTCTTTGAAAGGTTAGAAGAAATTATTCCTCGTTTTCCTGAAAAAAACAAATTACTCTCGCCTTTGGTTTGGGAATGGATGAAATTAGAAACTTCTCAACAATTAGTTGCAGGTGCGTTATTAAATAATTTAGACAAGCGATCGCCAAAAAGATTAATTCCCTATCTATCTCTCCTCGATCCTTATGGAAGAAGAGAAGTTGCTACAAAACTGTCTCAAGTTCAACCTTGGGATGAAGAGATTAGAAATACTTTATTTTCCTTGATTGGTGATGCAAGTCAATGGGTAAGACAAGAAGTGATTAAGCTTTTAGCTGCTTGTACTATTTCCAGCAATGAAGCAATTTTATTAGAGAAGTTATTAACTCGTAAGTCTGCTGATTTGCGTCGCGCCATCATTCAATTACTTTTGAATCAAAAAGACGAAGATGCGATCGCTTCTGCTTTAAGATTGTTAGATGCTAAACAAGCACTGCAACGTCAAGCAGGATTAGAATTACTACGAGAGATGATCAAAAAAGAAAGATCTTTTCTACGTTGTCGTAATCTTGCTGAAGAATATCAACAAAAGCGAGCAAAGTTAACTGAAACAGAAATTCAGTTATTAAATTCTATTTTAGAAATAGAAACCGAGGAATTTACTTTAGAAAATGCATTAGGATTAGTCATTTCTCAACAATTAACTCAACCAGTTATCCCAGAAGTAAAACAACAGAGAGTTTTTATTTCTGATGCAGCCAAAGCTTGTCTAAAATCTTTGGATGATCTTATTCACGAACATCGTCAGATTGAAGTTACCTATGAAACTTCCCAAGGAAAAACAGAAGCACTTTTAGGTAATCTAACTTGGCAATTTCCTTCTGTCGATCCTAAATTATCTAAAGAAGAAAATATAGAACGTTTTCCATTAAGAGAAGTTTGGGAAAATTGGTATAAAAATCGTTTACCAGAATTGCGAGATGAAGATGATTTAGAATTAGTAAGAGCGATCGCACCGCTTTATAACTATGAATACGAATTTAAAGATATAGAAGTATCTTGGCTGGAAAAATTACAATATACTCTTTTTACTAATAACTCTCAACTAAAGTATCAACAATTAGTTTGTGAAATTCTTAGCTGGCTGATATATTTACATCCCGATCAAGAATTAGCTGATTTTGTTTTAGATGCAGTAGCAACCACTTTAAATTTTATTCCTCAAGAAGATTTAATTAATAATTCCAATTTTTTCCGTTATCGATGGAAGTTTGAAGATTCAATTTTTGGCTGGTTAAAGTATTTAAAAGTCGTTCATTCGTTATATTCTTATAATTGGACATACGAACAGCGTTATCGATTTTGGAATATCAATTTTTGGATCTACTCATCACCAATCTCCAAGATTTTACATGGCAATTATTTACTTTCTCTTGCTGATTTTGCTATAGCTTATTATTGTGACGCGATTAATCTATCTGATCTTATTGCTCATCTTTTTGCTATTTCACAAATAAGATTAAATGAATCATTTAGCAATGCCAATAATGTTAATGAACAAATCTCTAAATGGACGTTCAGAGAACTATCTAATCTAACCGCAAGAAAGCCTTTGTTCAAGGTATCAGAAGAATATCTTTTAAAAAAAATTGATGACTTTGAAGAATTTGAAAATCACTTATCAACAGAATTACTAGCAATACGCGATCGCTGTCGTCAAAGAATTTTAGAAATCGAACTCAAACGAGGCGACTTACCTACTGCTGCATCCTATCCAGCTTTAGCATTACGTTCCGTTGAAGGAATCGAGATAATTATCCAACTAATGCAAGCTTTAGGCAAAGAAACCTTAGTTCGTAGCTACACCTACGATAATCTCAGCAAATCTTCTGTTTTTAGCCATCTTATTCGTGTCAGTTTTCCCGCAGAAAACGATACACCAGCAGAATTTGCCAAAAAAGTTAAAGAAACAAATATTTCTCAAGAAAGACTAATCGATTTAGCTTTTTATGCCCCACAATGGTCTAAATATGTTGAAAAAGCACTAGAATGGCAAAATTTTGCAGAGGCGGTTTGGTGGATTCACGCCCATACTAAAGATAATAACTGGCAAGTAGACTCAGAAATTAGAGAAACTTGGACTGCACAAGTCAGCGAACTTACACCTCTATCTTCTCAGAATTTAATCGATGGTGCTGTGGATGTCGATTGGTTTGAGCGTATTTACAAGTCACTCAAAGCCGAAAAATGGAATATACTTGATCGCGCAGCCAAATATGCCTCTGGTGGTGGAGGGCATAAACGGGCGCAATTATTCGCCGAAGCAATGTTAGGCAAGATTGCCAGAAATATTTTAATTGATCGCATCACTCAAAAACGCCACCAAGATGCAGTACGCGCTTTAGGATTATTACCAGTAGCAAAAGGAAAGAAACGGGATAAAGATTTACTTGATCGCTATCAAATTATTCAAGAATTTCTTCGTAGTAGCAAAAAATTTGGTTCTCAAAGACAAGCAAGTGAAAAACTCGCTGCAACTATAGCACTAGAAAATCTTGCCCGTACTGCTGGTTATCCTGATCCTCAACGTCTAGAATGGGCAATGGAAGCCCAAGCAGTTGCTGATTTAGCAGAAAAGCCCATTACAGTGACTATCGATGAGGTTAGCGTTTCTTTGGCAATCGAGAATGGAGAAGCAACAATAACTGTTCTCAAAAAAGATAAACCCTTAAAAGCAATTCCCGCCAAACTCAAGAAAAATCCTCAAATTAGCGAACTAAAAACTCGTAAGCAAGAGATAGCCAAACAAGCCACCAGAATGCGTCTATCTTTAGAAGAAGCGATGTGTCGGGGGGATAGTTTTACTGCATCAGAATTACAACAACTCTGTACCCATCCCGTTTTAGCACCAATGCTGGAGAAATTAATTTTTGTTGGAGAAACTGAAATTGGCTATCCAGTGCAAAAAGGACAGGCATTACAATCTTATGACGGAACGATTAGTAAAATCAAAAGCGATCGCTTACGTATCGCCCATCCTTACGATTTATTAAAAACTGAAGCATGGCATTTATGGCAGCAGGAATGTTTTAGTAAAGAACAAATTCAGCCTTTCAAGCAAGTTTTTCGCGAATTATACGTTCTTACCGATAGCGAGAAAACCATTAAAAATACTTCTCGTCGTTACGAAGGACATCAACTCAATTCCCGACAAGCACTAGCCTTACTTGGTAAAAGAGGATGGGTTACTTGTCCAGAAGAAGGAGTCAGACGCACATTTCATCATTTAGGTATATCCGCTTGGGTAACATTTCTCGATGGTTTTTATACTCCTACAGAAGTGGAAGGTTTAACCATTGAACAAGTTTATTTCTCCAAACGTGGCGAATGGAAACCATTAAAACTTACAGAAATTGCACCACAAATTTTTAGCGAAGTGATGCGCGATTTAGACTTAGTAGTTAGTGTTGCCCATCAAGGAGGAGTCGATCCAGAAGCTAGCGCGTCTACTGTCGAAATGCGATCAACTTTGCTAAAAGAAACCTGTCGTTTAATGAAACTAGATAATGTTAAATTACAAACTTCTCACGCTTTAATTGAAGGACAATTAAGTAGCTATTCAGTACATTTAGGTTCGGCAATAGTTCACCGTCAACCAGGAGGTTCGCTGTGTATAGTTCCCCTTCACTCCCAACATCGAGGAAGATTATTCTTGCCATTTGCTGACGACGATCCAAAAACGGCTGAAGTGATTTCTAAAGTATTGTTATTAGCAAAAGATAAAGAGATTCAAGATCCGACAATATTATCTCAGATTTTAATTAAGTAATTTGCTTTGATACTTAAAAACTAAAGACTAAAGACTAATAAATAATTATCCAAATCTTTATTAAAAATTTACCACTTCTTGATGTAAATGTTCTTTTTTTTGAGCAAAATTAGAATTAAGAACAGTAGAAATATGTAAGTAATTAGCTTAAAAGTAATTATTAATTTACACTAAACGTTTAATATAAAAAAATCTATATTTATAACTTTACTCAAGTAAACAACCTACAATCAAATACTTCTCGTTTAAGCTTGATTATTGATTGGTTGAGTAGTAGGTAGTAGGTTAAAAACTAAAAATCAGTAATCAGTAATCAGTAATTAATAATAATTTATATTTAAAAAATCAATTCAAATAATAAATGATTAGTATCTTAATTGTAGATGATCAAAAATTTGTACGTGCCAGACTGGAGTGCTTAATTGAATCAATCCCAGATTTTCAAGTAGTTGGAATTGCTGATAATGGGTTAGATGCGATCGCTCAAGCGAAAACTTTAATGCCCGATCTCGTTTTACTCGATATGGAAATGCCCCATTTAGATGGTTTAAAGGCTACTAAATTAATTACTAAAAAATGTCCTCGAACTAGAATTTTAGTGCTGAGTAGTCACGATGAACCAAAATATGTCTCAGAATCAATATCAGCAGGAGCAACAGGGTATTTACTTAAGGGTGCATCCGAGGAAGAAATTGAGCAGGCGATTAGATTTGTCTTTAAAGGTTACACCCATATAGGTGCAGGATTATTAAATGAGATGTTGCCTATAGCTCAAAAATATCCAGTAATTGAATCATTTACAACAGATTTTAGGCTTATAGAGCCAAATGATTGGAATTATCAATCTAATAATGAAGAAATCGTTCTGACTGCTGAAGATTTTTCAACTATTCAGCCTGAGTGGGGCAATCTTAGTGAAGATCATAACCAAAATGGTTTTAGACAAACATTAGCTTGGTTAGTATTAGCATTGAGTCTAACCACTGGTATGTATGCTATGCGTCAGTGGTTACGAAAACCCTTACCTACACTTAGTTATGTCGAGCAATCTGCTACTATTGTCCAGACTCAGTTTACGGGGAAGATAGAACCTGTCAAAACTTTCAAAATCGCAGCAATTACCCCTGGAGTAGTTGAAAACATTGCTGTTCAGGTAGGAGAACAAGTAGAAGTTGGTCAACCTTTGTTAACGCTCAAGAATTTAGCAGCCGAAAATGAGCAGAAACAAATTATTCAAGAACAGCAATTAACTAGACAGCAACAACAAGAAGTACTTCAGCAACAGCAAACTGCTCAACAACAAATCTTTGAGTTAGAACAAAAAATTAAGCGTTTGAAGTATGATTTAGCTCCATTAAGGGCAGAGATTGCAGAAGCGAATTTACAAGTATCATTAGCTCAAAGTCAGGCAGAAAAATTACCTGTACACCAGCGACAAGATTCAGTAGCAAGAAGTAAAGCTATTTACGAACGAGCCACATCAAAGTTTAATCGCTTAGACAACCTTAATAAACAGGGAGCAATTCCTCAAGAACAGTTAGAACAGGCAGAATCAGAATTAGAAATCGCTAAAGTAGATTACGAAACAGCGATCGCTGCTGCTAATGTTAATTCCAAATTACAACAAAACCAGAAACAATTATCACACCTACAAGAAAAATTAGCCATCCAAGAACAACAAGATGCGATCGCGCAATTGGAAAAACAAAAGCAAACTGCTCAACTGCAATATCAACAGGCGACAGAGAAACTAGCTCTATTACGCCAACAAGCTGCCCAGCTTAATCAGTACCAAGTCCCCCAAGTCAACACGGTAATTAAAGCGACGGAAGCAGCTATCATTAGCGAAATACCAGTGACAGTCGGCGATCAAATCTATGCTGGCAATACTGTAATTGGATTAGCTCAATTAGCCCAGCTAAAAGTTGCAGTACCAGTTAGTGGTCGTTTAGTTAATGCTTTAAATCCTGAACAACGGGCATTGATTCAAATTGGGGAAGGCGTGACAGCCCAGAAATTTGAGGGTAAGATCGCGGTGATTAATCCCATACCCAATGAAAAGTTGAACTATTTGGTGGAAGTAGAATTTGCCAACCCGACTAACTCTCTAATTATTAGTCAACTAGCTCAAGTACAATTCTTGCCTGAGAAAATTGCTGGAGGTAATTAAAGTTGCAACGTTGCTTATCTGCGGGATGATTTAGAACAAATGAAGCTCAACAATTCCCCTAGTCTCCCAGTACCACAAGGGCATAATATCTCCCAGTCTCCTAGTCCTCCTAAACCATTCCATAATAATGCAACGCTGTTGTCTCGACCTTCTGTGCTGTTGACGACTGAAGGAACTTATCCTTTTGCCAAGGGAGGAGTTAGTACCTGGTGTCATGTTTTAACTCAACAGTTACCAGAAATCGATTTTAAACTCCTAGCAATTGTCGCTAATCCTTATCAAAAGCTTAATTATCAATTATCTTCCAATGTCTTAGAAGTCCTCAAAATCCCTTTATGGGGAACAGATGATCCAGTTGAATATAGCTGGCGATCGCCTTTTTCTTTAGCTCTTCAAAGTAAACAAGCAGTCACCCCTAGCCTAATTAACAATAAATTCCTGCCTCTTTGGTCATCCTGGTTGCGGATGGTGTTACTTACGGAAGTAGAACCAGAATCTTTTGGTCAGCTTATCTTAGCTATTCATGAATACTTTCTCTACTACGACTATCACAAAACCATGAATTCCCCAGAAGTGTGGGCAACTTATAAGCATCTAACTTGGGATTATTGTCAACAAGCATCTTTAGCTGAAGTAACACTGGCGGAATTAACCGAGGCAATGCGCTTACTGTATCGATTTTTAATCGCCATTCACTTACCCGTACCCAAAACAGATATTACCCACTCCTCAGCAGCAGCTTTTTGTGGCTTACCTTGCGTAATTGCCAAATTACAACGGGGGACACCCTATTTATTAACCGAACATGGTATTAATATTCGGGAACAATATTTAAATCTCAATCAAAATATTCCCTCTTTATTTGTCCGTAAGTTTTTGTATCGTTTGATGGGGGCAATAGTTAAAGTTAACTTTCATTTTGCGGATTTAATTTCTCCAGTTTGCGAATATAACGCCCGTTGGGAACGTTGGTGGGGAGTGCCACCAGAAAAAATCAAGGTAATTTATAACGGTGCTGATCCAGAGAAATTTCATCCTACACCCCCTGTAGCCAAAGAACGTCCTCAAGTAATGAATATGGGCTTGATCTTTCCCCTCAAAGGTCAACTGGATTTAATTAAAGCTGCGGTGAGCGTGCGCGATAAAATTCCTGATGTCGAATTTCGTTTTTACGGTAAAGCCTCTGACGAAAACTATTTCGCTCAATGTCAGGCAGTGGTAGACAAACATAACTTAGAATCAACCATAAACTTTGCAGGTTTTACTAGTGAACCTTGGAGAGCTTACAGTGAAGCGGATGTAGTAGCTATGTCTAGTATCTCCGAAGGCTTTCCCTTTGCAATTATCGAAGCTATGCTATCTGGGGCGACAATTGTTTCCACTGATGTGGGGGGAGTCCGAGAAGCGATCGCCGATACAGGCTTAATGGTACGGGCAGGCGAACCCGAACAAATGGCAGAAGCCATACTCAAATTACTTTTACTACCTCCAGAAGAGCGATCGCAATATGGTCAGCGAGCTTTAGAACGTTCTTTAAAATTATTTACTCAAAAGACTTTTCTTTCAGAACACTTAGATACTTATTACAAACTATTGAGTAATTGATAATAAAAATGAAAAATTAGTAGAGTAATAAAAGCGTATTCAGAAATAAACGAAAAAAATCACTTTAATAGTGCTTCTGTTATTTTATCAAAACAGTTTTTGAGAAGCGGTACTAGTATTGGAGCGAATATATCAGAAGGAATTTATGCCCAATCAGAAAAAGACTTTTTATCGAAATATTTAATAGCTTTAAAAGAGGCTTCTGAAACTAAGTATTGGATTGAATTAATGCTCGAAAATAATTTAGTGCCGACGATTAAATTCTCTGATATGTTGAAAGAGATAGAAGTAATTATTAGAATTTTAGTGGCAATTACCAAAAAACTTAAAGAAAAATAATCTACTACCTACTACCTGAATAAAAACCTATCAATAACAAAGCCTAAACGAGAAGTATTGATCCTGGTTCGCTCTCGTTTGGATTAGAGCGTTTATTTCTCAATTGATTGATTGATTTAATTTTAGGCGACGTTTTAAATATAACGGACCCCAAAGGCTTGCAGAAATCAATAAGCCAAGGCTGGGACTAAATTCAAATGGAACTGGATATGTCTGTGGATTGGTAAAAGCTATATAATCGCTAGGATCTCGAAATTCAAACATATACAAACTTCTTGTATTTGCATCTTGTCTGCCAACAGAAAAAGTATGAGAAGATGTGTTTTTAGATAAGATTTGCACAGCGTTTGCTGGATTATTATAAGTTACGTCAGAGCCAGAATCTTTAATTTCAATCGTGCTGCCACTTGTTGTAGGAACTAAAGGTGTAGTTCCATTTAAAGTGGAACTCTGTACTTGTGAGGAATTAAAAGATAGTTTTTGTTTAAAATCTAGGTCGTAAGTTGTGTAGAGAATAGGTAGACTTTTAGGAGTAGTCGAATTTTGAGTTTTCTGTCAATGCGAAACTCCTACACTTTTTTAATTGACAAAGTTTTCCCCTCTGTCAGGGCTAACGCATCTAAATTCCCAAAGCTAGACAGAAAAGGAGATTGAAAAAG
>CAYMWC010000071.1:0-23271 GCA_964393695.1 uncultured Pleurocapsa sp. | reverse complement strand
CTGAATCTATGTTTTTTTTATATTTCATCTGTGGGGCTGCCGAATGTGGGTTATATCACTGCATCCTGGAAGAAAAGTATAAGATTAGCCTCAAAGATGTTAGTGCTGTCGAACTTCAAGGGCTGATTCAACAACTCAATAACCTCAATCATAAGCTTCAACGGGAAGAAATCTAGATACATTAGATTGGCGAATCGTCGTCAACATTATCATTTTTTTGCCCTGGTCGTAACTAACTGTGTGTTTCTACCTGGGCAGTTACTATTTTTTTCCAAATAATCATACCAACCCTCCATTCCCACACCTGTCCGTGCCGAAACTTCAAAAATAGTTGCTTCGGGTGCAATTTTTTGAATATTGGTTATTGCTATTTCGCGCTCAAACCCCACCGCCTCAGAGATATCGATTTTGTTGATGATAACTACATCAGCAGATTTAAACATAGTAGGATATTTGAGTGGTTTATCTTCACCTTCGGTAACGGATAATAAAACGACGCGCAAATTTTCCCCCAAATCGTAAGCAGCAGGACAAACTAAATTACCAACATTCTCAATTATCAATATATCGAGCGAGTCGAGATTAAGATTTTGAGATGCTTGCAACACCATATCTGCTTCTAAATGACAAACCCCTCCAGTAGTAATTTGAACCGCAGGTGTGCCAGTACTACGCAAACGTTTGGCATCATTATCGGTTTCTAAATCGCCAACAACTACCCCTACTGTTAATCTATCTTTTAAATCTGTAATCGTTCTTTCGATCAATGCAGTTTTTCCAGAACCAGGACTGGATAAAATATTCAGTACTAATAATCCTTTTGCTAAAAAATAACCGCGATTGCGTTCGGCAAGGCGATCGTTTTTACTGAGAATAGATTGAGTAATGGTTAACTCACTTCGGGAGAAGGCAGAGGGTTTATCCCGCGCTTCGGGGGGCAGGAGGCAGAAGGCAGAAGGTTGATTTGTTGGTTGGAGAGAAAAATCTTGCATTTTGCTTGCTTTCTCTCTACCCCGATCTAAGTCCCCATCTTCTATGAGGTGGAAGCTAGAAGAATGAATTTTTATGTCACTAGCTTTGTTACAACCACAATTTCCACACATAATTTAAGAAATCTCCAAGGATGTAAGTTCAATTTCGCGTCCAGCAATAATTTTGTTACTAAGGCGATCGCATTGAGGACATTCGTAAAATAAATCGGGGGGCTGAAATTCAATCTGGCAATGGAGACAGTAACAAACAACTGGAACTATTTCTATTTCTAGCTTAGCTCCTTGGGCGATTGTTCCTTCAGTAACTACATCAAATGCAAAATTTAGTGCTTCGGGAACAACTCCAGACATTTCACCAATACGCATTTTTAAGCGATGAATTTGATTTGCACCTTGTTGGCTAGCATTTTCTGTAGCAATTTCTAGGGTTTGTGACATGATACTAACTTCGTGCATCGAGAGAACAGAATTTTACTGATTATTTTCTGGTTCGGACGGCGGTAATTCTCCAAATTTTTCACGATATTGTTGTAATAAAGTTTCCATCTCTGATACTTGTTGTTCAGCTTGTTCGGCGCGTTGACGTTCTTGTTCTAGTAATTGACCAATCTCAAGGTAAGAGAAAAACTTTTGTCCATCAGGACGATAAATTTCTAATTCCTCCCCAGAACAATCAAAACGAATACCACATCTCGGACTTACCCAGTCATGCATCTCTTCGATTAAATCTAGACGAGATTTTGATCGCAACCAACCACTGAGATCGTATTTATCTGGGTCGTAGATATAATACTCTTCTACTCCATAGCGTTCATAAAAAACTAGCTTTCTGTTCATCTCAGTTTGAGTATTACCAGGAGAAAGAATTTCAAAGACAACTTGAGGGGGAATATTATCTTCTTTCCACTGTTGATAAGAACCCCTATCCCCTTTTGGTCTACCAAAAACTATCATGACATCTGGTGCTTGTCGCAGTTTGTTATTTCCTTCTGTTGGATACCAGAGTAGATCGCCAGCCACAAACACATCGGGAGCATTGGCAAATACCCAATCTAAGTTTTGTTGAATTACTAAAATCCAACGAAATTGCTTAGTATTATCTGCCATCTGTTTGCCGTCGCTGTCTGGATAGATAATCGAAGAGGATTGAGTAGAAGATAATGGAGAAACCATGCTCTTAACTAAGATAACTCAGATTATTTAATTATAAAGCTTTATGATTAATTATTGACTCAATTTTTTCTAAAGATTGTTCAATTCCTTTTTTAGTAATATCTGATATTTTTTCGCCAAATTCAAAATTAATTGCTGGTATTAAAATCCAGTATGCTTTTGGTATTTTATTATAAATAATTTTGCTTAAATAAAGAAGAGAGTGGGGATTTTCTGTATGTCCTAAATTTGAATATTTATCATCGCTTTCAAGAGTTATTATCTCTATTTTTTCTGAATTTTGTTTAGATGAAATAACCGCATCAACAAAAATAACGGTGTCAGCATTAGCAAGATCTTCTGCCAATTCTGGTGTTAATTGATGAACGACAAGCGATCGCACATTTGGTAAATTCCAGCTTGCTATTTTGCTTGCCACGATCTGACCCGCACCATCATCACTTCTTAAAGAATTTCCATAGCCGATAACTAAATAATTTATCCTCATCGATAATAATATTTCTTAGATCGTTAAATAATTAGTTAGATGCCCGTCAGCAGCGAGGTCGGTTAAGGGCTTCAAATCCAGCCACAATATCGAGTAGTTCTCCTGTGATTGCATTTTGGCGTGAGGAGCGATAATCAGCATTGAGATCTGTTAGGCGTTCTTCAATATTTTTCTCAGCTGCTTGCATAGATGAAAGCCGACCAGCATTTTCGCTGGCTAAGGATTCAACTGTGGCACGGTAAAGCGTAACAAACAGGTATTGTTGCACGAATGCAGAAAATAACGCTTCCCAATTCATACTTAAAGTTGGCAGTGCCGAGGATTTCCAGGGGCGTTGTTCCAGTTGATGCAACCAGGTGCGATCTAGGGGTAAAAGTTGCAGGGTTAAAGGTTGATAGGAAGTAGTTGATATAGATCGATTGTAGAACAGAAGAATTTGTTTCAAATAGGGTTGGGGCATTTCTGTCATCTCATCCAATATAGGAGTTACTGGTTCGCTTTTCTGGCGAAAGCGCCACTGTTCGATCATTAACAAGAGTTCTTGGAGTAGCCGAGTTGTTCCTGCAAGGGTACTGGGTAGAGAAAACTGCATCTGAATGGTCTGTTTAGCCGTTTCCAGGTGGGGGATGAGACGCGCCCCAACTGCTGCTACCAGGCGCTGATGGGGTTGAATTTGGCGATAATTTAGTTGCTTTAGAGCATAGGTCACGATTTGCTCATTGAACTGACCACATAAGCCCCGATCAGAACCAAATAGAATCACCCCAACCAATCCATGATTTGGGTGCGGGGAAGCTAGGGGGAGCAAATCGATCGGGGTTTCAGGAAAATGGCGATCGCGCAGCAATGCCTGAAGTCCGAGTTCGACGGTATGGTTGTAGTCTGCCAGTGAGATTCTGGCTTTTTCGTACTGGTGAATGCTAACCATTGCCAGGGCTTTCATCGTTCTGACAACTGTGCGTAAATCTTCGATGCTGTTGATTTTGGTGCGGAGGGATTCCAGGGTTTGCATGGGGAAAATAGAGGAATTAGGGAGAATTGATTATAGTTTGGATGGTGTGCAGCAGTGATTGGCGATCGCTATCAGTAAAAGCTTTACCACTGTGAAGGCGATCGCACACATCGGGCAATTGGCGGATGACTGCCTGAGCAAGGCGTTGTTCCACGGTACTGATTTGGTCAAGGGGGACTATATCTAATAGTCCATTGATGACCGCAAAGAGAATTGTAATTTGTTCTGCTGCACTTAGAGGATGGGATTGAGACTGTTTCAACACTTCCCGTATCCGACGACCCCGTTCTAGAGTTTGTCGGGTTTGCTCGTCCAATTGAGTACCGAAACGGGCAAAGACTTCAACCTCTTGAAATTGGGCGTAGGAGAGACGTAAATCTCCAGCGACATCTTGGTAGGCGGGAAGTTGAGTTTTACCACCCACCCGCGAGACGGATTTACCCACGTCCACCGCAGGGAAAATGCTTTTTTGAAATAGGTCAGGGGAGAGATAGATTTGTCCGTCGGTAATAGAGATCAAATTGGTGGGGATGTAGGCAGAAATATTCTGTGCTTGGGTTTCGATTATGGGCAGAGCGGTTAGGGAGCCACCCCCCAGATCGGGACAAAGGTGAGTGGCGCGTTCCAATAACCGCGAGTGGAGATAGAAAATATCCCCAGGATAGGCTTCGCGACCAGGGGGACGACGCAATAATAGGGAAAGTTCGCGGTAGGTGCGAGCATGATGGGTCAAATCATCGTAAACAATTAGCACATCACGCCCCTGCTCCATGAAGTATTCTGCCATTGTAGTTGCGCCGTAGGGGGTGATATATTGCAAACCCAATGGGTCTTGTCCTGCTGCAACCACCACAATAGTGTAGTCCATTGCGCCTTGTTCTCGCAGGCCAGCAATCACTTTAGCGATCGCAGCAGATCGTTGTCCGATGGCACAATAAATACAGATTACATCCTGGTCTTTCTGATTGAGGATGGTATCAATGGCGATCGCTGTTTTTCCCGTCTGGCGATCGCCGATAATCAATTCTCGCTGTCCGCGACCAATGGGAATCAGGGCATCAACCACCTTTAGCCCAGTTTGCAGGGGAACTGTGACAGGAGCGCGATCCAGGATTGCTGGGGCTTCCCGCTCCACGGGACGGCGTTCGGCGATATCCAGGGAACCACGTCCATCTAGGGGCTGTCCCATTACAGTCACCACTCGTCCCAGCAGTGCTTCACCCACTGGCACATCCATCACTCGCCCAGTACGATAAACTTCATCTCCTGCTTGTAGGTACTGACTGTCCCCCAGCAAAATCACGCCGACTTCCTCTGGGTCAAGGTTAAAGGCAATGCCCAACAATGGCACTCCGCTAGACCCGACTCCCGCCCTGGGGAAGCAAACCAGTTCATCGGCTCGAACTCCTGGCAAACCAGTCACGCGAGCAATTCCAGGTCTGACGGACTGAACGATGCCCGTCTCGCGGATAGTTACAGTTGCTTGGTAACTAGCTAAAACCTGTTCAATTGTAGCGCAGGCATTATCACAGGCAGCTTGTACTTGCTGAGATGTGGGGTTCATGCTGGGATGTCTCCTCCTAAGTTAAACGAATTCAGAAGTCGGACTAAACTCCAGACTGGCTTGGCGATCGCCGATCACCAATCGTGTTGAGCTGCGGCGGATCGATAAAATTGGCAAGAATAGCAATCGGAATCATGGGTAGGACTGGAATCAGACAAATGAGCCATTGACTGAAAGTGAGCGGTGCGGTGGCAAACAGAGTATTCATGATGCTTAACTGGCTAAAAACAACTTGCAGAACCACTGCACTAACAATGCCAGTAATAATCGCCGAAGTATTCGTTATTGGAGTCGATGGGCGACGAAACTTCTCGAACAGTGACACCCCCAACTGGCTGATACTCAATAAGTACACAATTCGGGCTGCAACGAGTGCCTGAATTGCCATCGTCCGAGCGACTGCTACATCACCTGTCGTAGATTTGGCCCACTCAAAGATGCCGAAAATGAGTATCCAGTTGAAGACAGAGATGAGTAGAATCCGTCGCAGGAGATTTCTCGATAATAAAGGTTCTCTGGGATTGAGAGGAGATTGCTGCATCACCCCGTTGGACTTAGGTTCAAAGGCGAGGGGAACGGTCATAGTCACGGAATTAATCATATTCAACCAGAGGACTTGTAGTGAGAGAATGGGGAGTTCTCTCGCCAGTAGCGCACTGATCAAAATTGTCATCGACTCGCCCCCATTTACAGGCAACAGAAAAGCGATCGCTTTACGCAAGTTTTGATAGACCGTTCGTCCTTCTTCAACCGCAGCGGAGATGGAAGCAAAATTATCATCCGTCAACAACATCGCAGCCGCTTCTCTTGCCACATCTGTTCCAGCTTTGCCCATGGCAATGCCAATATCGGCTTGTTTCAGAGCTGGAGCATCGTTCACGCCATCGCCCGTCATTGCGACTACTTCACCTTTGGACTGTAATGCTTCCACAAGTTGCAGTTTCTGGGCTGGGGCTACCCTAGCAAATACATCCCCATCCTCAACGGCTTGAGCCAACTGTGATTCATCCATTTGGGCTAGATATCTTCCCTCAAATGCCATTACTTGAAACGATTTTTGAATGCCCATGCGCTGGGCAATCGCTCTGGCCGTGGTAATGTGATCCCCTGTGATCATTTTCACCTGAATGCCTGCCGAGTGACAGGCGCGCACTGCCGCGATTGCCTCTGGACGAGGCGGGTCAATCATGCCCTGTAGTCCTAGAAATATTAACCCTGTTTCCAGATCGTCATGGTCGATGGCATGTTGATGGGGTGCAACTTCTTTTTTGGCAAAGGCCAGTACCCGCAAGCCCTGAGCCGCCATCGCTTCTACGGTTTGCTCAATCAGACCCCGATTGACCGCGATCGCTTGCCCTTGAGCATCTAACATCTGCACACAGCGACTCAGAACCGCCTCAACGGACCCTTTAACATAAATCAGACGGGGCGAGGCATTCTGCAAGGTTGCCATGTATTGATACTGGGATTCAAATGGAATGACATCCAATCGCGGCATCGAACTCAGCAAACTAGACTGGCTGAGTTCTGCTTTTGTCGCTACCGTAATCAGCGCACCTTCAGTCGGATCACCGACGACAGACCATTCATGTCCCGTTTGCTCTAAGCGAGAATCGTTGCATAGCAAACCTGCTCTCAAGCATTCCTCCAAAATAGGATGCAACCCATCTTCAAATACACTCTCCGTCTTCACATCAGAGGATAGAACAATTTCTCCTTGAGGACTGTAGCCACTGCCATTGACGGTGTAAAGCTGTCCACCCGCATAAATCTGCTGTACCGTCATTTGATTTTCTGTGAGTGTCCCTGTTTTATCCGAACAAATCACCGTCGCACTCCCCAGGGTCTCCACCGCTGGGAGTTTGCGAATAATGGCATGACGCATTGCCATCCGATTGACCCCGATCGCTAAGGTAATGGTAACGACTGCCGGAAGACCTTCTGGAATAGCACTGACCGCTAAAGCAACCGCAGCTTCAAACATGTACACCCACGATTCCCCCTGCCCCAACCCGATCATGAATGTGAGGGTAGCTAAAGTCAAAATTCCGTAGAGCAAGGTATGGCTAAACTTAGCAAACTTACGGGTGAGCGGAGTACTCAGATTAACGCGCTGTTCCATGGACTGGGAGATTTGACCCACTTCAGTGGCATTGGCAGTCGCCACCACCACGCCTTTCCCCTGTCCAAAGGTGACAAAACTCCCTGCATAGGTCATATTACTGCGTTCTGCCAAGGGTGTATCGATAGGCAGTGGCTGAGTGAGTTTATTAACTGGCACAGACTCTCCTGTCAGCGCAGACTCGTCTATCTGTAAATTTCGCACGCTCAAAAGCCTTATGTCCGCCGGAACCTTGTCCCCTGAAGCCAGCAACACGATATCTCCTGGGACCAGATCGAGCGATGGAATCCGCAGGATTTGCTCCTCGCGGAGAACAGTCGTTTCTGTCGTTACCGTCTTAGCTAGGGAGGCGATCGCCCCTTCTGCTTTAGCTTCTTGAACATAGCCAATAACAGCATTAATTACCGTCACGCCCCAAATGACTGCCGCATTGACCCACGACCCCAAAAAGGCTTTTACACTGCCTGCTAGCAAGAGAATGTAAAGTAGTGGCTGGTTAAACTGTAAAAGGAATCTCAGCCAGGCAGGCTTTCCTGGTTTGAATTTCAATTCATTCCAACCATATTGTTCGTAGCGTCGAGCAACCTCTTCAGCGGTCAAACCACTATCGATGTTGGTGTTTAAGGCTTGAACGATCTCTTGAGTAGTCAATCCGTAATTGGATTGGGACTGTAATTGAGTTGGCATTATGACCTCCCGCTCGATAATTGACTCATTGGGTTAAATTGAATTAAGAGCATCAGTGCAGGCAGCCTGCACCTGTTGAGATGTGGGGTTCATGCTGGGATGTTTCCTCCTGAGTTAAGGCGTTGGATAAGCGTTGTTCGAGAGTTTGTAGGTAGGTGTCTAGGCTCCAAACGATTTCCTGTCCTGCTAGCTTGATTTCAATGCCACAGAACAAATTGGATGCCGTGACAAATTCGAGCGGATGGGCGATCGCGAACTGAGAGTGTAATTCATCTATCACTTGTTGGCGCAGTTCGGCTGGCATTTCAAAACTGCTCCGCACCACAATCCCTGAGTTAGTTTGAGACAAAGCTTGGGCGATCGCCTGTCGTTGGGAATCTTCTAGATGGCGCAAGCGATCACAGAACATCTGTATCATCTGGTACTCTAGATCGGCATTGGCAAGATCCCTTAATGCTTGGCGGGCGATCGCATAGGTTTGGTGAATCACTTTTTGACGCAGGGTTCGTAGAAATGCTTCCTGTTCCTGGTGCAAATCCGCCTGCCATTCTGCCCGCCGATCTGCCATCTCTTGCCGAATCTGAGCCAACAACTTTTGACGCTCTCGTTCGGCGGTTACTCGTGCCTCTGTCAGCAATGCTGCTTGTTGCTGTTGGAGTTCCTGCTGCTGTTGCTGATAAGTAATGAGTGCTTGTTGTGCCTCAGCTTGTAAACGTTCTGCCTCTTGCCATCGCTCTTCAAGCTGCATTTGACGTTTGTGCATTACCTTGAGAATCGGTTTGTAGAGAAACCACCGCAACAGTGCCACCAAAATCAGAAAATTTAAGACCTGAGCGAAAACGGTGAACCAGTTAATCAGCACTTCAACCCCCTAAAAAATGATTCCAGAAAGGATTGACAAATAACAAAATCATTGACACCACTAAACAGTAAATAGCAGTCGATTCGATCATTGCCAACCCCACAAATAGGGTACGGGTAATGGTGTTTGTCTTATCGGGTTGTTGAGCGATCGCCCCCAGGGCTCGCGCCACCGCCCATCCTTCTCCTAGCGCTGGTCCAATCGAGCCAATAGCGATAGTAAAACCCGCCGTAACCATTGCCACCGAACCGATTAGGGCTAAATCACTCATAATCATTCTCCTGTGTAGAAACGTGATGATTTTGTTGCTGAACGCTAGTCGCCGAAGCGATGTAGACCAGTGCCAACACCGAAAAAACATAGGCTTGAATGACACCAAAAACTAGCCCTAAAATATGCATCACGACTGGCACAAATAACGGTACAAGGGAGAGTAAAATTGCTGCTAATAAATTACCGCTCATAATATTGCCAAACAGTCGCATCGCTAAGGCTAAGGTGCGGGAAAACTCGCCAATAATCTGAAAGGGCAACATGATGGGTGTGGGTTCGAGATAACTTTTCAAATAGTGCCATAATCCCTGTTGGCGAATACCAAAAATGGGGACGGCAACAAAAACACAGAGTGCCAATGCCACCGTAGTGGAAAGGGAACCAGTTGGGGCATGATAGCCAGGAACAACCGTCAATAAATTGGAAGTAACAATGAATAAAAACAGCGTTCCCACAAAAGATAGATAGGGTTCTGGGTCTTGTTGGGTAATGTCTCGAATTTGATTATATATTCCCTCGACAATCATTTCTAGTAGGTTTTGCCAGGCAGGTAAGCGCGGGCGAACGGATAACTGCCGTGTCACCCACGCGGATACTCCCACGAGTAGCCCCATTGTCAGCCAGGTGAATAGTAAAGTGGCATTAAGAACTATGGGTTCTCGTGCATAAATTATGATACTGTCAGGACTGATTTCCATTGCCATCCTCCAAAGTTAGTTCACTTAGAGAGGTTTGCGGTCGCCAGCGAGCAATCAGCAGGCTGCGTGCTAATAAAAACCCCACCAGAGCGATCAGTAAGCGTTCCCAATGACCGCCGACCATTAGATAAAACCCCCCCAGGGCAACACTAAGCCGTGCTACCCCACTCCCGACCATGAGTAACACGGGATGTTGGGTGCGGGGCAAATTTTGCACGGTAAACCACAAACAACTAAAATAAAAGATTCCTAAAACAAAGCCAAGGGGTAATACCAGTAAATCAGGTAATAGCGTTTTCATAAAAAGATTCATACCGATACTCCTTCGTGACAAATTAATGACGTTGTTCCCGTTGAATCCAGTACCAGGCATTCCAACAACCCAGAACAATACCCACAAATAGCAACATTAGTGTCCAGGAGTAGGGACTGGAAAAGCGTTTGTCGATCCAAATTCCCAGGGCAATCCCCAATAACGTCGGTAGCATTACTGACCAGCCTACCATGCCAAACAAGCCCAGTCCTGCCCAGATAGTGCGATCGCCTTCCCGTCGTGCCTGCATTTTACGCCTGGATTTCTTGTTAACCTGCTGCTCAAAGTCTATCTGGCTGCGATCTGGATGTTCCGATTCCGAAGGATTAGACGGTTTCATGAGATCCTCCCAATTCCATAAACTCGCGAACAAAGCTGGTTTCCAGTCGCGCTAGCATACTTCGCGCTCGTTGTTCCCGCTCATCCAGATGGCGGAACTGTTGCTGCACTGCTTGTTGCAAGGTTTCTAGATTGTCTCCCCGCACCGCATTTCTAACGGAAACCAACACCTGTTCCCCTTGCTTAATCAAAATACCTTCATCGATCGCCAGAAACACTTCCTCACCAGTTTCTGACTCAAAGGACAGGATGCCAGGAAGCAGATTTGATATCCAATCAATATGCTGAGGCAACAGGCAAAAAGAACCGTTGCTCCCTTCTGCGGTAACTTTAGTAACAGTCTGGTTGACCAGAATCTCATTAGGAAGGATTAGTTTGAGGTGCATCATGATTTCGCCTCCTCAATACTGCCAATCATGTAGAGGGCGCTTTCTGGATAGTCAGCAAACTCATCGTTGAGAATGCGATCGCACCCTTCTAAAGCCGCCTCTAAACCCACCAACCTGCCCGATTTGCTGGTAAATTGTTCGGTGGAAAAGAAAGGTTGGGTTAAAAACCTTTCCAGACGACGGGCGCGATAAACATTGGCGCGATCGCTGGCAGAGAGTTCTGCCATCCCCAACATGGCAATCATGTCCTTTAACTCTTCGTAGGTTGCCAGGGTTTGTCGCACTGCCAGGGCAGTTTCATAATGATGTTTTCCTGTGATCGCGGGCATTAACATTTTTGAACTCGATCGTAGGGGATCGACTGCTGGATAAAAGCCCTCGCTGGCGCGTTTCCGTGACAACACGATCGATGCAGAAAGATGCCCAAAGGTATGTACCGCAGCAGGATCGGTAAAGTCATCGGCAGGCACATACACTGCCTGGATCGAGGTGATCGCTCCATTGGTCGTACTGGTAATGCGTTCCTCCAGTTCTGCCAACTCCGTCGCCAGCGTCGGCTGATAGCCCACCCGTGAGGGCAATTCCCCCATCAATCCCGATACTTCCTGCCCCGCCTGGATAAAGCGGAAAATATTGTCGATCAGCAACAGCACATCCTGATGAGATTCATCTCGGAAATATTCCGCCATTGTCAGTGCAGCATGACCAACTCGGAACCGCGCACCTGGCGGTTCATTCATCTGACCAAACACCATCACCGTCTGGTCTAATACCCCAGCAGCTTGCATTTCCCGATACAGTTCTTCCGCTTCTCGGTTGCGCTCGCCAATGCCACAAAATAGGCTAATTCCCTGATGCTGACTGACCATATTGTGAATCATTTCCGTAATCAACACCGTTTTGCCGACACCAGCCCCACCAAACAACCCCGCTTTACCACCGCGTTCGATCGGAGCCAGCACATCAATAACTTTAATCCCCGTTTCCAGAATTTCCGATTGGGTAGACTGCTGCATCAATGGTACCGCCGCTTGATGGATCGATCGCCACGCGATATCCTTTAAGGGTTCCCGCTTATCGATGGGTGTGCCAAATACATTAAACATCCGTCCCAGTAATGCCCGTCCTACAGGGACTTGCAAGGGGTGTCCCAGATCCATCACAGGCGTTCCTCGTGCTAAACCCGATGTAGGAGTCAGGGCAATGCCACGGACTACCTCCGCATTCAGGTGGGCAACGACTTCCACAATGACGCTGCCATTTTCACCTGCATTGAGTCGGTTGAGGTAAGCGGGTAATCGTTGGGAAAACTGGGCATCCACCACACTTCCCCGCACGGACAACACCGTCCCAGTATTACTCGTGGGCGATGCAGTCGCGTTCGATTGAGTGATTTGATTCTGCATCCAGGTGAACCTCCTTTCTCATTGTAATAACTTTCCCAACTGCTCCTCAGCAAGAATGACTGCGTTAGCCAGGAATCGTACAACGGGGATCGCGCAGACTGGCTTTCTGAGGCTCCCGTGGAAACCAAAATGCGGTACGTTTAGAAATTTCTACCAACATCAACATTACAGGAACTTCAATCAACACCCCCACCACAGTTGCCAAGGCAGCACCAGAATTCAGTCCAAAAAGTGTAACAGCCGTGGCGATCGCCAACCAGATGAAAGGAAATAAAAGCAAAAAGAGCAAGAATAGTAACAGGGTAACGGAAAGATAAATCATCTTGGGTTAAGTAGAAGATTAAAAGGGATATTGCTCGATAAAAGTTGACTGTCTTCTAATAAAGCCAAGGGATGAGTTTTTTGACCTTCGATTGATAGGAATTGTAGTCAGAAAACTTATTCTTCAGCCATGATTCTTCTTTTCTGGCTTTGATGTCAAAAAATAGTAACAAGACCACTGTACCAATTGCATGGGTTAAACTCCATTGCCAGCAACTATAGGCGATCGCTAGGAAAACCACACCACTATAAATGGGATGTCTGACTACTCCATAAACCCCAGTAGTTACTAATTTTCCGTCGTCTTTGGGATGCGGTAAGGGTGTCAGATTTGCGCCTAACTCTATTCCTCCCCGAATTAATAATAAGGCAGTAATTAGACCAAAAATACCAGTCAACCCCCAACTCATGTATTTCCAAAAAGGAGACAACTGATCTAGACTGACAACTGGATAGACAGGCAACAGGATAAACCCAATGAAGAGCAGTATTTGACCAAGTACCCAATACTCACCCCTCTCACCGCGCCACCAGTTCGCTGAGAACCCCCATTCTTTGAATTGGTTCATTTTCTAACTTCCTCTATTAATTGTTTTAAAATAATCCTCTCTACTAAGCTAGCAACTTTTAGGTCTAGAAGAATGCCCCAAATACCATCCCCGAAATTGTTGCCATCACTACCACTAGCGATACAAACACTACTGTTTTCTTTGTCCCCATAATGCTGCGAATTACCAGCATATTGGGTAGCGACAGTGCTGGGCCTGCCAATAGCAAAGCTAGGGCAGGCCCTTGTCCCATACCATTGCCAATTAAACCTTGTACAATTGGAACTTCGGTGAGGGTGGCAAAGTACATAAAAGCCCCAGCCAGGGCAGCAAAAAAGTTGGAGAAAATCGAATTACCGCCAACTGCCCAGATAATCCACTGAGAAGGAATTAGAGCTTCCTGTCCAGGACGACCGAGTAAAGCCCCTGCCACGATAACGCCCATGAATAGCAGCGGTAGGATCTGTTTGGCATAGTCCCAAGAAGACTGAAACCACTCGCCTGCCTCATCTTTATTGGTGCTGGTGAGCCAGGATAGCCCGATAACCCCAGCAGCAAAGGCAATCATCGGGATTTGGGAAAATTGAAATGCCAGTACTGCCGTTACCCCTGAAACCAGAATTACCTTCCCTGCATTCAGTTCAAACCAAACCACCAGAATGACAGACAGCGCGATCGCAAATATCCCTGTAATCCACCATTTCGCTGCATAAATCGCTGCCCAAGTTCCCACCATTTCCGTCGGTTTAGCCCAGTTGGCAAATACCAAAATCCCCACCATGACTGCAAAAAACAGGGCATTTTGCCACAGAGGACGGGCAACTTCTGGTTCAGGAAAGCCTGCTTGGGCTTCGATTTTTTGTAGTTCCTCCTGGCGGAAAATAAACGCCATCAGCAGACCAATAATCACACTAAAAGCGATCGCTCCTACCGCTCTAGCAATCCCCAGTTGCAATCCTAGAATCCTCGCCGTGAGGATAATTGCTAATATGTTAATGGCAGGGCCAGAATACAGAAAAGCCGTCGCTGGTCCTAACCCTGCACCCATGCGATAAATTCCCGCAAATAAGGGCAACACGGTACAAGAACAGACGGCTAAAATTGTCCCAGACACCGATGCCACGCTGTAGGCAAGAATCTTATTTGCTTTCGCTCCCAGGTATTTCATCACCGCATCCTGAGAAATAAAAACGGCGATCGCCCCCGCAATGAAAAAAGCAGGAATCAAGCATAACAAGACGTGTTCTTGAGCATACCAGCGTACCAGATACAGCGATTCAAAAAACGCATTTCTCAGTCGTTCTGAATTTTGAATCAGTTCTACAGGTAGATAAAAGCACAGGAGAAAACCCGCCACAATCCATAGCAGAGGTTTCCATTCCGATTTCCAAAAATGCATAAGCTATCCTCCTATCCGCTAAATCGGGGAGTAATGGAGTGAATGAAGATGAAACGTTGCTCAGTTTTAGGCGGGTAATAGTGGTTCAATGTCTTTTGCTTCTAGCACTTTGCCCTGGCTGAGAACTTGACCATCTACCACCAGTGCAGGAGTTTTCATCACACCACGCTTGATGATTTCCATGGTGTCCGTAATGTGAGCAACGTCAGCTTCCAAATTACGAGTAGCGATCGCTTCTTTGGTATTGGCTTCAAGTTGTTGACATTTTTTACACCCTGTGCCTAAAATTTCAACTTTGAGTGTTGTCATCTTTTGATTCCTCATAATAATTAAGTGAGTTCTTTTGAAACACCACACACTGTTGCTCCGTCTGGGGTTGCTCTAAACTCCGCTGACACCGATCGAGAAACGGGATGAGTTGGGCTTTGAGGGTTTGCAGTTTAGTTATCGTCTCGTCAATTTGCTCTACTTTCTTGAGCAGGCGAGCGTACACTTCCTGGCAGGAAAGCTGCTGTCCGTCTTGCAACATCAACAGTTCCTTAATGTCATCCAGGCTTAACCCCAGGGCTTTGGCTTGCGTAATGAAGGAGAGTCGTTCGAGATCCGAGCGATCGTAAAGTCGATAGCCCGCCGCCGTCCGCTTTGGACTTGGTATTAAGCCAATCCGCTCGTAGAAGTAGAGAGTTTGGGGATTGAGTCCTAGACTACGAGAGACTTCACCGACTTGGAACATGGCTTGAGCTTCCTTTGCGATCTCATGCCCCAATTCTACACCTTATACCTGAGTATAAAGTCAAGGACTTGCAGTTAATTTTAAGCAAATTTGGTTTTCCTGCTAGTGCTAGAAAGTCTTGTATATTCATCCTGGATTGTCAATTAAATAACTATTTGTTACAGAGATAGCAATTTTTGCGGATTTATTACAAGATCATAGTAAAAGATAAAAATAAATATCTTTAATCGCGATTACTCTTCGGGTACCTGAGTCCTGCGGACTTGCTCTGGAACTTTGATCGGCTAGGTGCTGCTGCAAGTGAAGTAAATAGAGAAAAAATGTCTAAAACAGTTGTCATCGATCCGATCACTCGTATTGAAGGTCATGCAAAAATTTCTATCTTTCTCGACGATGCAGGACAAGTAGAAGATGCGCGTTTTCATGTGGTTGAATATAGAGGTTTTGAGAAATTTTGCGAAGGTAGACCATTTACAGAAATGGCGGGAATTACCGCAAGAATCTGCGGAATTTGTCCTGTCAGTCATCTACTTGCTTCTGCCAAAACGGGAGATAAAATTCTTGCCGTGCAAATTCCCATCGCCGCAGAAAAACTAAGACGATTAATGAATTTGGCACAGATTACCCAATCCCATGCTCTCTCTTTTTTTCATCTTAGTAGCCCCGATTTTCTTTTAGGTTGGGATAGCGATCCTGCTAAACGTAATATCTTTGGTTTAATTGAAGCCAATCCCGATTTAGCCCGTGCGGGAATTCGTTTGCGCCAATTCGGACAGACTGTAATTGAATTATTAGGTGCTAAAAAAATTCATGCTGCTTGGGCAGTACCAGGAGGGGTGCGATCGCCCTTATCTGAAGAAGGTAGACAATGGATTCGCGATCGCTTACCAGAATCTTTCAATACAATTAATAATGCGCTAAATATATTTAAAAATCTACTAGATAATCAATTAAAAACAGAAATCGATGTTTTTGGTGACTTTCCTTCTTTATTTATGGGTTTGGTTGGTAAAGATGGAGTGTGGGAACATTACGGCGGACATTTGCGTTTTACCAATAGCGAGGGAAATATCGTAGCTGATAATCTCAGTGAAGATAATTATCGTGATTTTATCGGCGAATCCGTTGAAAAATGGTCGTATTTAAAATTCCCTTACTATAAACCCTGGGGTTATCCCAATGGTATTTATCGCGTCGGGCCTTTGGCAAGACTGAATATTTGTTCTCATTTTGGTACTCCTAAAGCTGATCGAGAATTAGCAGAATTTCGAGAACGTGCTAATGGTGTGGCAACCTCTTCTTTTCTATATCACTATGCCCGTTTGATTGAAATATTGGGTTGTTTGGAACAGATTGCCAAATTAATGGAAGACCCTGATATTCTATCGCCCCGTGTCCGCGCTCAAGCAGGAATTAATCAACTAGAAGCGATCGGGGTTAGTGAAGCACCCAGGGGTACTCTTTTCCATCATTATCAAGTAGATGAAAACGGATTAATTCAAAAAGTTAATTTAATTATTGCTACGGGAAATAATAATTTAGCGATGAATAAAGCGATCGCCCAAATCGCTAAACACTATATTCATAGCAATGAAATTCCTGAAGGGATGTTGAATCGAGTCGAAGCAGGAATTCGTTGTTTCGATCCTTGTTTAAGTTGTTCGACTCATGCTGCTGGACAAATGCCTTTGCATATTCAATTAATTGGTCATGAGGGGGCGGTTATGGATGAAGTTTATCGCAATTGATTCAGATTGATTCAGTTTGCAATCAGAATTTTCCTGGGTTACTTCTGTGTTAATAGCTGGTAAACACACCTGAAATTGACTACCTTTGCTGATCGCACTCTTGAGGTTGACAAAACCACCGTGATTTTTGACGATGCCGATCACCGTAGAAAGTCCTAATCCAGTACCTTTAGCCGATTCTTTAGTTGTAAAAAAGGGTTCAAAAATGCGCTCTTGAATTGCTTTTGGTATACCGCATCCCGTATCCGATATAGTTATAACTACGTATTTACCAACTTTTGCCTCCAAGTTCATCTTGACGTAGTTTTCATCAAAAAATTGATTTTCAGCAGCAATAGTTAAAATGCCCCCGTTAGGCATGGCATCGCGAGCATTAACACATAGGTTCATTAACACCTGATAGATTTGGGTGGGATCTGCCGAAACTGTCCAAAGCTCTTTTTTAGTAGCTTGTTCGCTGCTAATTTCAATCGATTTCGGAAATGTTTCCTTGACAATTTGCTCTATTTCTTTAAGTAGATATTTTAACTGTAGAACAACTCGCTTTTCAGGCTCTCCTTTGGAAAATAAGAGAATTTGCTTGACTAATTTGGCACCGCGTTTGGCGTTATCTGTGATAATTTCTAACATCCGCCTATTTTGCTCATCGAGATTGGGAAGTTTAAGAGGAAGCAGTTGAGCGAATCCGAGAATCGGTGTCAAGATATTATTTATGTCATGAGCAATACCACTTGCTAGAGTACCAAGGCTTTCTAAGCGTTGCGCTCGATAAAATTGTGCTTCAAGTTGTTTTTTCTCAGTAATGTCAGTATCAACGGTGAGTATCGATTTTGCTTGTCCTGCTTCATCTCGCACTAAGGTCATTCTGCTACTGACGATCACTTCGTTACCAGATTTAGTTGATTTTTGTAACTCTCCTTGCCATAAACCAACTTCGAGGACAGTTTTGATAGCTGCTTGTATCTGAGAGTTAATTGGCTGGCACATAAACTCAGTTGTTTTGTTACCAAGGGTTTCTGCTGCTGTCCAACCATACAAACGTTCTGCCCCAGAGTTCCAAAATAAGATATGATCTTCTAGATCGCGGACAAAGATGGCATCAGAGGCGATATTAAGTAAAGCAGCCTGTTCACGGATTTTTTGCTCTGCTAGCTTGCGATCGCTAATATCTTTCATAAAGCAATAGTGTCCAGTCGATTGCCCTTGATCGTTATATATAGCAATCATGTTAATTTGCTTGTAAAAAATTGACCCATCTTTACGAATTCCCCTAGCCTCAACTTCCACTTTGCCTGTACTCAGCATTTGTTGATAGGCAGCCGTCATCAGTTCAATATCCTCGGGATGGACAGTTCGCTGCCATTCCATACCAAGCATTTCTTCAGGCTGATAACCGACTGTCTTAGCATAAGCTTGATTGACCATCAGATAACGTCCCTGAGAGTCTAACTGCGAAATTCCCTCCACGGCATTGCTTAAAACCGCACTCATTTCTCGCAGCCCAATTTCTGCACTTTTGCGATCGCTAATATCGGTCACGAACCCTTCTAAAAACACAAGTTCGCCGTCTTCTGTATAAATTCCTTGTCCACGTTCCCAAACCCATTTTTGAGTTCCCGATTTAGTGATAATGCGATATTCACATTCATAAGGCTTGCGGGCTGCGATCGCTTGCTGAATTCTATCCCAAACCCACTTAGCGTCATCTGGGTGGATATCCTGTCCACAAGAAATAGTGCGCTCAACCAGATATTCTTCCTGCTTATATTCACTGATAGCAAAAACACCTTCACTAATAAATTCAGGGGTGTAATTGCGATCGTTAACAACTCTATACACATAACCAGGTAGGTTATTGATCAACGTAGACAGTCTACGCTCACTTTCCTGGACTGCTGCTTCTGCTTGTTGGCGTTCTTTGATTTCCTGTTGTAATTGTACATTTGCTTGAACTAACTCCGCCGTTCGTTCCTGCACTCGTATTTCTAGGTCATTACGAGTCTGACGTAGCTTTTTTTCTACTCGTTTGCGTTCACGAAGTTCCGCTTGCCGTTTGCTGAGATCCACGACTGTAGAGCGACTAAATAGATAGTTCTCTGTAGCATCTTTAACTGCTGTTGCACTGACACTGACGGGTAGAATCGTACCATCCTTGCGCAGTATTTGAAATTCGAGATCTTGAACCCAACCTCGCTGCTTAAAACGCGAGAAATTTTTCTGAAAGATTGGTAAGCTTTCTGGTGTCAGTAGGTCAGAAAACTTTTTCTTGCCAATTAATTCTTCTCGGCTATAGCCAAGCATCTTGAGTTCGGTATCGTTGATGCGAATAAACGTACCGTCTGAATCTAGAGAATGATATCCACAAGGCGCATGATGATAAAGTTCTTCTAGTTCTTCTAGCTCTGCTGCATAGACTTGCAGCGTTGACTCTGCCTGCTGGCAACCGTTTAGTGCAGCTTGTTTTTCCCGTACATTTTCCATCACCAGACGAAGACTCTCTGGTATGAGATTTTGTTTAGTTAAATATTCAGCAGCACCATCTTTCATCGCCTGTACTGCTATCTGTTCATTGCCCTGACCTGTTAAGATGATGACTGGAAAATTAGCTTGCCCAAACTGAACTTTCAATTCGCCCAAAAATTCCAGTCCATCCATATCTGGCAGCAAGTAATCGAGCAAAATTACATCAGGAAACTCCTGTCTGCATAATAAAAGTGCCTCTTTTCCAGTCTCTGCTTCTAAAATTTTGTAAGAGTGACGTTGATCATGAGATAAGGAGCGACGGTAAGTTGTTCGGTCTTCTAGACAGTCATCAACCAGCAAGACTATTTGCGTGGTCAGATTCACATCTTTACCTCCAATTTTTACTAAAAAAATTCAGAAATCTGATCGCTCCTCAAACCTCAATCATTTACACCAAAATTTATTTACTTTTTGACCAAATATGTCTAACTTTTTGCTCCAGTATAGAGAAAACCACAATAGTAAATTAAAATTTCTCTATAGCTTTTAATATAAGTTTACTCGCTTGAAATAAAAGTATATAACCCAAATTCTGGGATAAGAAAAGGGATTTTAAGGGAGTGTTAGTTGTTAGTTGATTAGAAGTCTATTACTAATTAATTTGCCCAGCGATCGCGCCATTTAACTGTACCTTCATCGGCTATTACCCAACGACGGGCGGGGAGATTTTCTCTTAAGGGTGCTTGACCTTCACGCCACATAGCGTATTTAAAGACGATGAGTTTACCTGCGCTTTCATTAAAAGGGATTTCTCCAAACCAGGTATTTTGATTAATGTATTGGAGAGGATAAGCTTCAGCAATTTTCCAGTTACCCAACTCAGGACAATTACCTGTGACGACAATGGTTTCTCCAGGCTGAGTATCAACTCCATTTAACTGTACTCGTACAATGGTTTGTCCCTTGACTCTTTCTCCTACATGACTGATGACTACAGCATCTTTGGCATCTAGTTCTAGATTGGCGATATTGCCGTCTTGCACTTCAAATTTGCGACGAGTGAGAGCGCAAGTATGAGTACCATCGGGTAATTCGGTATTAATGGATTCAATAGTTGTCGCTTCACCCCGATTTAAAATTACAAACAATAAGGAATCACGATAACGACGAATATAGGCATAAACATCAGCAGTTACTAGTTTTTTCCACTGACTACCGAGAGAGACGGCAGGATTAAGGCGACGCAAACCTGATAACAAACGAATACGACGATATAGTTCAGTTTCATTATCCCAACTATGCATCATTGGGCGATTATAGGGATCATTGTTGCCATATAAATTTTGATCGCCATTAGTATCGTTATGTAGGTATTGTTCTGTACCGTAAAATAGACAAGGAATACCTCTGGAGGTCATTAACAGGGTTACTGCTAAATGTAAGATTTCGGGATCGGGGTTGAGGGTTTGAAAACGGTGCATATCATGGTTGTCTATAAAAGTAATTAACTCCGTTGCCCCGTCGTAACGATAATCTAAACTCAGAACATCCTGAACAGCTTGGAATCCCTCTTCATCAAAAATCCCTAAAGCTTTACGAATTGCCATACACAAACCAAAATCCAAGACAGTCATCCCTGAATTATTGGCAAATTCTAACGAGCGATCGTCTTGAGGATTGTTATAAATCCATTCACCGAAAATAAATACATCGGGTTTATGTGCCTGGATATCCGCATTAAATTCTTGCCAAAACCAAATCGGCATATGTTTAACAGTATCTACCCGTAAAACATCTACACCCCGATCTAGCCACTGTTTAATTGCAGATTTAATATAGTTGCGATAATCTGGATTATTTTCGTTAAAGGTTGCTAATCCAGCTAATTCACAGTTTTGTACCTGCCATTCATCTTCCCAGTTGGTAACTTCGCCGTAGTGGTGATACCAGTTGTTTTTGTCATCGTTAAAATCAGCTATTTTGACTCCATCATCGTATAATTCCCCTTTTTTACCATCGACATCAGGATAGCTATGATTGCAGACTATATCTAATACCAGTTTCATATTGCGCTGATGCAATTCGGCAATTAGGCGATCAAAAGTCGTATTTTTTTCTTTCTGAGTGGCATTGAGAGACGGGTTTTCATCTTTACCGATAAAACGGGGATTAATCCGTTTAAAATCTTTTGTCCAATAGCCGTGAATAGCAGCACTTTCGACAAATAATCCTTCTACTTGTTCAAATAAAGGTGTTAACCAAATAGCAGTCACGCCTAGATTTTTTAGATAATCCAGCTTGTCGATAATACCTTGTAAATCACCACCCCAATATTTTCCCCATTTTTGTTGTGTAGGATCATAAAGTTCAGGGTTACTCCCTTGACTATTATCTGGATCACCATCATTAAAGCGATCGACCACAATAAAGTAAATGGTTTCCTGGCGAAATTCTATATCCCTGGTAAAAATAAAATCTAAATCAAGATCACTTTCTGGTTTCGATTCTGAAACTAAAGTTTTTAATTCATCTTTGGCTTTAGTTTCGCTTAACGGATACTTCTTGGAACTAAATGTAGTCATGAGTTATTGATAATAAAATGTGCAAAATCTAGATTTTAATAACGTTGCTAATTGAAAGTATGAATTAGAATCAAAATTCCTGAGCATCATATTCTTACTCAGCAACGCTCCTTCAATTAAAGTTTTTTTACATTTTTTAAGTAAAAAAGATGATAAGTTGTTGCGTATTTAATTTTTAATTGATTAAACAGGAAGACTGGGATTATGTCTCGATTCGATTGCAAAATGCACTTTGGGGAGAAGATTTTAAGCAAGATCGGGATGCTGTAATTGTTTCCTACTGGTGGGATTAGTCGCAACTTTATTTAACTAAATATAGCTATTTATAATTTTTGACGGATTACTGAATCAATAATTGATAATTGAGCGTAAACTGTCAATATTTAAATAATCGCCAGGAAAACTCCCCTGCATTACTCGACAAGGTTGTTCAGGCTCACCCAGATCGCTTACTACTAAAATTGCCTGACTAAAATCTTGTTGTTCGGTGTAATTATTAACTGTAACGATCGCTTTGAGTCCTGCTGCTGTCGCTGCTACTAGTCCGTTATCAGAATCTTCAAATACTAATAGATTTTGCACAGGGAGTTTTATTCTATCCAGAACATAATTATAAATATCGGGGGCTGGTTTTTTGGCAGATACGATATCACCCGCAGCAATGATTTCAAACCAACTAAGATCAAGGTATTTCTCCAATAAAGCAATCACATTAGGCAAAATTGAGGTAGTGGCGATCGCCATAGGGATACCTGCATTTCTGGCTTCGGTAATTAGTCTTTTAATCCCAGGACGCAGTTGTATAGTACCATCACGAAGTAATTCTAAATAGTAATTTGTCTTGAGTTGATGGATATAGGCAACAAAATCACTCAAATCTTGACTAGGTTGAAAGCCAGGTTGATATTTACGAAGATAATATTGCACACGCTCTTTCCCTCCTGCGATCGCTAGTAATTGACTGTATAATTCTACTGACCAATGCCAATCTAGTCCTGCTGATTCAAAAGCCTGATTAAAAGCTATTCGATGTCCCTCCTCTGTATTGGCTAAAGTTCCGTCAACATCGAAAATTAACCCCTGTAATTGCTTGAGCATTAATTGCTGATTACTGATTACTGATTACTGATTACTGATTACTGATTACTGATTACTGATTA
>CAYMWC010000070.1:0-23616 GCA_964393695.1 uncultured Pleurocapsa sp. | reverse complement strand
TAAGCTTTTCTCATAGCGGATAGGCGTGAGGCTTCCCGCTCACACAGCTAAAAAATATATAGCAATTCTTAGACTAATAAGGAACAGGGAACAGATCATAAAAAGTCTTGATTCTGACTCGTGATTGCTGGCTGCTGACTCCTGACTGCTCATCTCAAAACTCTAGTTTTTTATTTAGACAGAGTGTACATTAAAACTGATTACGATAGGGAATTTTGCCTTTCTTTTTCTTTTTGCCCTTATTTTTCTCATAATCGATTTCTTTCAGTTTTTTCATAATCCGACCAAAGTACTCTTTCATATATTCTTCTAAAGTAGTAGTTTCTTTAGGATCTAAACCAAAAGTTTCGTATACATCTTCCATTGGTGCATCCAAAGGTTGTCCACTGGCTAAAACTTCTGCAAAGGTCAGGCGATCAGCTGTATTTTGTCCCCATTCAAAAAAGCGAGTGACACGACGCATTAAACCCAAGACAGTTAAAGACACACGCGATATTCTGGCAGTTTTTTCCGAAAGATTTTCGCAAAGATTAATCACTTCATAAGCTCCCCAAGCTTTAGTGCCAACAACAGGAAAAGTTTTCTTAGCTGTAGCTGGTACACTTAAAGCACGAATAGCAAATTTAGCAATATCTTGGGTATTCATATAAGCAATAGGAGTAGATTCTCCTGTTACCCAAACAACTTGTTCTTCGAGAATCGGAATTGCATACTGAGAAATTAATCCCTGCATAAAACCACCAAGCTGTAAAATAGTGTAGTCCAAGCCTGATTCTGCTAGAAACAATTCTGTGCAATGCTTAATATTCATGAGGGGGACTTCTGGATGCTTGGCAGCATTAAGAATTGAGAAAAAGATATATCGCTTAATTCCAGTAGCTTTGGTAGCTTGAATTAAATTAACTTTACCTTCCCAATCAACCTGCTTGGCACTAAGATTATCGGTAATTCTAGCGGTGGCAGCATCAATTACAGCATCTACACCCTCTAAAGCAGACATCAAGGTTGCTTTGTCACATAAATCTCCTTTAACTAATTCTGCGCCCCACTCTTTGAGGAAAATTGCTTTGTTAGGGTTGCGTACTAAACAACGTACTTCGTGATTCTCATCTAAAGCCTGACGAGCTACTTGTCTTCCCAAAGTGCCAGTCGCGCCAACTACCAATAATTTCATTTAAGGAATTTTGTAATATTTTTTAACGTTTCTCTAATGATTTTATCAAAGAGTCTTTTATTTGTTGATGTTAATCCCAGAAAGATTACTTAAATAAAGCTTAAATTAAGGTTTCTAAGACTGCACCCACTACGCGATGATCTGCGTCTGTTTTGAGCTTGTTTAAAGCCGTGGCTACTTCAGGATGATTATATTTGCTCAAAGATTTGGCGGTTTGAACTCTAATTCGCCAGGATTCGTCTGTAATTAAAGGCAATAATAATTTTAAGGCGAACTCTTGTTGTTCAGTATTAGCAAACACACCTAAACAACTAATACAAGACTCGATTACAGGTAGATCATCTCCTGATAAGCCAATAGCACATATTTCCAAGAGTTCTTGGGGAGAATCTAGATCGGCTAAAGCTGCGATAATACTACGACGTACTAACCAATGAGCATCATGTTCGTACATTTGTCTTAAATGAGTCACAGCCATATCGCCATAAAAAGATAAAGAATTAGCTGCCTCTGCCCTTACATTGGGATCTTTATCTGATTGCATCATCTCCAGTAAAGCTACAAAAGAGTCAGGATTTCTTTTCCTGCCTAAGCCCATAGCCACAAAAGAGCGAACTAAAAACTCTTGATCATTAACATGACCTAAAAGCAAAGGGGCAGCAATTTCTGTTTCGTAATGGCGTAACTCGCGAATTCCTCTCATGCGTTGTTGAGGATCAGCGTTATCTAAAGCAATTTTTATTTGAGCTATGTCCATATAAATGAAAAAATTAATTCCTATGTTTACTTTACTTTACTTTACTTTACATTATTGTTACTGGTTAGCCCTCTTGAGAAAGATATATATTGAATAAATCATCATTTCTTAGACAAAAATGTTCAGCGATCGCGTAAAAGAATTAATCCAAAAGTCTCGTATTGTTAGTTTTGACAGTTGGCAGGACTATCCTCCAGAAGTAATTGCAACCTTTCAAGCAGCAGACGAGCAAGGACGTTATCTAACTGAGAAAGACATCAAAAAAATTAACAACTATGTTCCTAGTCTGTCTCATAGTTTGGCTCAAGGAAGAATATTACGAGATAATGTGACTGAGATAGTTTCTAAAGCCAGAACCGTAGTTTTAGCAGCGAATCCTCAAATTACTGAACCTGGAGGTGGTTTATATCCGCCGATGCGAGCAGAGGCTTGTTGGCGAGACTTTTGGCACTTTTTGCGCTGTATAAGTTACGGCATTAGTGGTCAATCAGTAGATTATACTAGCGATCGCGGTTTGGGCTACATGGAACAACTTTATCGGGAATTACAAGTCCCTTTCAAGGCTATGGTTTTGGGTTTAGAGCAATTAAAACTTTTCAGTCTCAAGAAATTCCCTCCCGAGCAACAAGATGATCTTGAACTTTATTTTGATCGTTTGATTGAATCAATGCGGAAGTTTTCCTAATAATTACTGATTACCGATTAGGGGACAACGGCTAAAGTGAGCGGTGGCGAGTAAACTAGAACGAAGCGCAAAGACTCTCTATCGTCTGCTCCACTGTGTTGTTAGCCTCGGACCCACGAGCTATTTGGCAGCAACAAACTCATCTACCGTTAATCCCGCAGTGCGAATTAAACTCCGCAAGGTTCCTTTTGCCACTTTACGATGATCAGGAACTGAGAGCGTTACAAGTTCCTCGTCTTTGGTCATGATGATGTGGCTACCCGTCTGCCGCACAACCTCCTAACCAAATTCTTCAAAAACGCGCACAACTTCGCGCCCACTCATTACAGGAAGAGCAGAACCCATTATGCTACGACCTCAACCTGATACGTTTCCACGGTAAGCGGCATCCCGCGCTCTGCTCGCACCTGTAGACACGCTGAAATTGCGTCTTTTTTCACACTGGTTATTTCATTGATTGTTGAGCGGAGATCTGCAATTGATTGTTAGAGATGCTAAGGGGATGGAAAGTCGAGTCACAATGTTACCGAAAAGTCTGACAGAAGAACTACAATTTCATTTACAGATTGTCAAACGTCAAGTTTTTTTTGCAAATTAATATTGATATTTATATCGAAACTAGATCGATTAGACACGAATTATGCCTAGCTCGTTATAATGACACTTTGAACAAATGTAGCCTCAATACCAATCCAATACTAGGATTTTCAGTCAGATCACACTGACCAGTAGTCAATACAGTATCACGACATTTGAAGTATATGTCTAACGCTCGTAACTTACACAATTCTCCCAAAAATTCTGGAGTAGATCTTTTACATCAAGAATGGACAGAGTTTAATCGCTTTCATATTAAAGGAGAATATCCCTGTCCTGTCTGCCGTCACGGTAAAGTCTCAGAAATGCTATTGATGGAAACTTTCGCCTGTAATTTTTGTCAACATATTTTTACTGCCAACTTTGACAAACAATTGTTGAAAATGGCTGACAGTCAATTGCCCTTAACTTGGTATTGGAATGGTAAAACTTGGAAAGGAATTCAGCGAGAAGGTGCAGAAGTAGGCTGGGCTTATTTGATATTTGCAGTGGGGTTTGTTTTTATTCCTACAGCTATTATTGCTTTGGGAATGTATCTTTTCCCACCCATGAATGGTAGCTTATTGTCTTGGTTACCTGTAGTCTGGACAATTTTGACTTTCTGCGCTCATCTATTTTGCGTCATTTGGTTGGTTATTGAATATTATCAGTTTCCGATTTTTCTCTATGTAAGAGCCTTGAAGAGAAAACTATTATTAATAGATAATTGATTTTCTAAGATCTTTAAATGCTCTATCTGTATCTGTCGCGAACATTTATTGATTTGATATTACAATGATTAATAAAAAGTCAAAAACATTAACATTTTTGTGATGCTGCGCCCAGAGCAAAGAGCTAAACTAGATGACTCTAACGATCGCTTTTTTTATGACTCTCCTCGGTTTGTAACTCATGTTGACGAAGGGTTTATTGATCGCCTAACTAATCTTTATCGTGAGCAATTGTTACCAAACACTCGCATTTTAGATTTAATGAGCAGTTGGGTATCCCATCTGCCCTCTGAGATGCAGTTTGCTCATGTAGAAGGACATGGGATGAATGAAGCAGAGTTAGCCAAAAATCTGCAACTAGATCATTATTTTGTCCAAAATCTCAATCAAAATCCCAAGTTGCCTTTAAAAGATGCCGATTTTGATGCTGTTTTGATTACCGTTTCCATACAGTATTTACAGTATCCCGAAGCAGTTTTATCAGAAATTCAGCGTATTCTTAAGCCTAACGGCATGGTAATTATCAGCTTTTCCAATCGGATGTTTTATCAAAAAGCGATCGCTGCTTGGCGAGATGGAACAGATACGGACAGGGTAAATATAGTACAAAAATACTTTCAAGCAGTTGATGGTTTTACTAAACCTGAAATAATAGTGCATCAAGCATCTTTACCAGGTTTACTACAAATGTTGGGATTAGCAGGGGGCGATCCTTTTTATGCGGTAATTGTCCGCAAGCAGCGTTGAATCAGTCATTAGTCATTAGTCATTAGTCATTAGTTATTAGTCATTAGTCATTAGTCATTAGTTATTAGTCATTAGTCATTAGAAAAAAACTAGAAACTAGAAACTAGAAACTAATAACTAAAGCACAAAGCCTAATCATCAGTAATCAGTAATCAGTAATCAGTAATAATTTATCCTTGAGAAGAAGCCATAATTTCTTTCCCTACAGCCTTATATTTATTCCAACCGATATAGGCTCGGCGATCAGGGAAATCTTTGACAATGACTCCACGACTAGGCGATCGCTGAAAAGCTACTAATAAGGGAATTTCATCTTTGAATATTGGTAATTGGGCAGTTTCTAAAAATTGTTTAGCATCCCTACCATTGGTAGTACGCGAATCCACTTTGGTTAGTAATACCTTATAGTTAGCATTTAAAGGCTTGAGTAACTCGATCGCCTTCACTGTCGTGTCTAAATCGAGGTGATTAGGGGTGGTTGGTAAAATTAACATATCGCTACCAGCAGCTAAATCTTCCAATTCTTCAGGTTCAGGTCTAGCTTGAGTGTCTATGATAATGTGAGTGAACTTGGAAATTAAACTAGGCGCACCCGCTTGGGAAGCGACATAAAAGGGCAACTTGTCTTCTTTTGACCACACCAAAGCTGAACGGTTTTTATCTCCATCAATTAAGAGTGTTGGTGCTAGGGTCTGAAAATATGCTGCTAAGTGAACTGCGGTTGTGGTTTTCCCCACTCCTCCCTTCAAAGCAGTAATTGCAATAATCATCGGCTGCCAATGAAATTAGTATATCGAGTAGTAGTAGTTTACCTAGAAGTGGGTCTTGCAGGGCTGGATCTGGCAATACCTTGCTAAATATATAACTTTTTTGTTACATTAATTTACATAAATTAAACTGTTGGCAGTACTGTCTAATGGAAATGCTGGCTTAAAACCTTATTGCTAAGTTAATTTGCTGTCATTACTGGTCCAAGATACTCCGCCGTGCAACGACGGAGCCTGCTTGAACTTCGTCAACATTGATTTCTCCTGAATTTTTATCCTCCTTGGTTAGTCAGCCAAGGATTTTTTTTTGACAACCAATTATTTAGTTGAGATTGCTACAATTATCGATCTATTATGAAAAACTTGACTTTTTGTTTAATTGCAGTAGCCTACTAATCAAACCATTGCTTGTAATGCTCCCTGGAGGAAATCAAAACACGTGTCTTCTGAAATAATGTTACAGAAACCAGACCCTCAAAATTCTCAAGCGATCGCCAAATCATTTTTTGCAGGAGTGGCAAACGCAGCAGGAGGGACGATGTTGGGCATTACGATGATTACCAGTGCTGTTGCTGCTGGAGGGTTAGTGGGCTTAGCCGTTAGTTTTCGCAATTTACCTGATGTGAGGATGTTGCGTAATTATGTACCAGCAGAAACCAGTTATATATATGACATCAAAGGTAAATTGTTAACTAGTTTACATGGCGAAGCCAACCGAGAAATTGCCTCTCTAAACCAAGTAGCCCCTGAACTAAAATTAGCAGTAGTGGCGATCGAAGATAGTAATTTTTATCGCCATAACGGACTAAATCCCTACAGTATTGGTCGTGCTGCTTTAGCTAACTTCAAACAAGGAGGAGTATCAGAAGGTGCTTCTACCTTGACTATGCAGTTAGTTAAAAATCTGTTTTTAACCCGTGAACGTACCTTTAGTCGTAAATTGGCTGAAGCTATTCTAGCTATTCGTGTTGAGCAGGTTTTTTCCAAAGATGAAATTTTAGAAATGTATCTCAATAATATTTATTGGGGTCACAATAACTATGGAATTCAAACGGCTGCTGAAAGCTATTTTAATAAGAGTGCTGCGGAACTTAATTTAGCTGAAGCTGCGGTCTTAGCTGGTTTAATTCAAGCTCCAGAGCAGTATAGCCCTTTTTTAGACTATTCCAGTACGAAAGCCAGACAAGCACAAGTATTGGCACGAATGCGGACTTTAAATTGGATTACCGCCGAAGAAGAACAAGCTGCGCTGCAAACCCCTTTATTGATCGGCAAACCTACCGCTTGGCGCAAAAGTAAGTCTCCATTTATTACCGAAGCCGTGATCAAAGAATTAGAAGCACGTTTTGGTAAAGAAAAGTTACTCCAAGGAGGCATTCGAGTTCAGACAACAATTGATATGAACTTCCAAAAAATGGCGGAAGAATCAGTCAAAGAAAGTCATGATATGTTACGTAGCTGGGGGTTACAGGCAGATCAGATAGCTTTGGCAGCCGTAGATCCGCGCACTCATTTTGTTAAAGCTTTGGTAGGAGGTGTGGACTACGAATCAAGCCAATTTAATCGTGCAGTTCAATCTCGTAGACAACCAGGTTCGGCTTTTAAACCCTTTGTTTATTATGCTGCCTTAGCAAGCGGAACTTACAGTCCTAGCACTATTATTAATGATGCTCCGATTAGTTATTCAATCCCTGGAGGTATTTATCAGCCTCAAAACTATGGTGGCAAAGGTGATTTTGCTGGCATGATGTCTTTGGCGACAGCTTTGAAACAATCTCGCAATATTCCTGTTATCAAATTAGGTCAATCAGTAGGACTCGAAAAGGTTATTGAAATTTGCCGTACTTTGGGAATTAAAAGCCCAATGCAGCCAGTAATCTCTTTACCTTTAGGTTCTATTGGTGTTACTCCCCTAGAAATGGCAGGAGCTTTTGCCACCTTTGCTAATAGTGGCTGGTATTCCGATTCCACAGTTATTCTCCAAGTTACCGACAGTAAAGGTAATATCTTGTTAGATAATACTCCTCAGCCAAAACAAATTCTCGATCCTTGGGCAACAGCCAATTTAACCGCTATGATGCAAGGAGTTTTACAGCCAGGAGGAACTGGTACTAGTGCCAATATTGGTCGTCCTGCTGCGGGGAAAACAGGAACTACTTCTTCTGAGCGAGATGTTTGGTTTGTCGGCTATGTACCCCAATTAGCTACTGCCGTTTGGGTAGGTAATGATAATTATCAAAGTATGGGTAAAGGGATTACAGGTGGAACTTTTGCCGCCCCTGTATGGCGTTCTTTTATGCTCAAAGCACTTAAGGATCAGCCTGTTAAATATTTTCCCTCAACCTCTCAGTATGACCGTCCCTAGCATCGCTAAACATATTTTTATTAATCGACATAAAGCTTGCAACTATCTTCCGCCTACAGTTTTACTAAAGACAAAAAATAATTTTATTAGTAACTTTGAACCAAGCAAGTCTCAAAAATTGTTATGTTTCGTAAGAATTTATAGCTAGGTAGGTTTGATAAACTTGACAATGAAGTTTAATGGTTAATATCTTATATAACCAAAAACCAACAACTTAGAAAAATTACCTCTGGTGTTTTTCTGTTTTAAAACAAAATAAAATTTATTTTCAGGAGACTAATCAATTATGGTTCAACGAGGTTCTAAAGTCAGAATTCTCCGTCCAGAATCCTATTGGTACAATGAAGTTGGCTCAGTAGCATCGGTAGATCCAAGTGGTATTCGTTACCCTGTAGTCGTGCGCTTTGACAAAGTTAACTATGCTGGCGTAAATACTAATAACTTTGCAGAATCAGAAGTGAAGGAAGTTAGTGGGCCTGCCAAAAAAGCTGCTAAAAAATAAAGCACCAGCAAAAGCTTAAAATTGCTGTGCAATTTAGTATCTAATCCCTTAGTTTTGAACATAACTCTGAGGGATTATTTTATTTTGCCCGAAGTTTATTGCTTAATGTCTAGAGAGTGTATCTCATCGAACTGAGAATTACTATATCCAATTATTGAACGATTTTGATGTACAAACAGCATTGTGACGAAAAAATATAGAGTTTTAGTAGGTTTAGTTACAAAATATTCTAAATGCCGATGCCATCCTAGAGAAAAATTAGAAAACCAAGACTAATGAATAACTGGGTATCGTTTTTATTCCCCTCAATTTTAGGATTAGTAGCAGGACTTGGACATGGTATTTCTTCTCATTACCAAGATCTTCCTTTTTCTCTAGCAGATCAAGTTATAGAAGTTGTCCAAGAAAGTAGCTCGTTTAACTAAAAATTATAGAAATTATACTGAGGTATTGATAATCAAGTTTTGTAAAAAGTAGCTTTTGTTACAGTTATTTCTGAAATAATAAAGGAGGGAATAATTAGAATTGTTGAGGGTTGAAAATAATGCGATTACCAACATCTAGCGACAATCTGTCTAATAGAGATAGAGCAATTGGATTTTCCTTAGCAGCTTTTTCGATGTTTGTAGTAGGCTATACAGCTACTCGTGCTTATCTTAGTCAACCTCAAAGCCAGAATATTACACCCGCCAATTCTAATTTCGTAATTCCTCACGAAGCTACATTGTGGAGCGAATTCGGTCAATAATGGGGTTGAGTAGTTAAAAAAATAATAAAATTAAGACTATAGGACGATTAGGCTTACTGGCTAGTCGTCTTTTAATAACTGCTGATTTTTTGAGATGAAATTACCATCACAATAGATTGTGACCTCAACCAAAGCACAATAGCCAAAAATCAACCAAAGTATAGAAGAAAGTAACCGCACAATACAAATAGTATGTAACTGGGGTTGATGATATGGCTACAAAAGAAAGCATTAATAAAATTAATAATATTAAAATTACACTGCCATTAATAGCCTTGTGTTTACCTTTATTCGTTAAATATTATGCCAAGGCAGAAAATGGTTGTCCTTATGAAACCTATTTACACCTTGATGGTAAGTGTTTAGATATTTCAGCAGAGGGATTGAACAATATTACTGAAGAATTAAATACTCACTCCGCTGACGAAGTAAACCAAGAAATGGCAGATATTAATCAAGGGTTAGAAAATATCAGTGAAAAGCTTGATGAATTGTGTGTTAAAGAAGTTCCTGAAACATCAACTCAGGATGATATCGTCGAAAATATTTGTCAATATTAATCTTGACACTGAATTCATCCCTTAAACATAGTATTCTGGTTATAGAGGATACAAATTGTTTATTTTTTCATGTCATCTCAAGTTCCTTCAATTGAGTTCTTTCAGGGAGTTGCCGAAGAATTAAGCGGTGTTAGTTTACGGCGCAACAAAAGAACAGGAATCCGCAATGTTTTAATGATCTTTGAGTCTTTAAAAGCTTTAGAGAAGTTCAACAGCTTTACTAAAGGTTCAGCCCAAAATCTAAGTTTAATTGATTCTGAAGGGGAAATATTAGTGACACCCCATTCGTTAAAAATGATTTTTGGCGGAGATGAAGGAGACGAACTTAAAAGAGTAGAATGTATTTTTGAAATTGAGTCTGATAGCCACTGGGAAAGATTTAGCCGTTTTATGGATCGCTATGCAGAGGCTAACGGAATGGAATTTGGTAGCAGGTAATTAAAAAAATATTTTTATTGATTAAATATGAAAATCGCAATTACAGGTGCAACAGGGTTAGTTGGTAGTCGTTTAATAGAAAAATTACAACCAGCAGGACACGAAATCTTAGTATTTACTCGTAATCCTAATAAAGCTCAAAAACTTTTTCCTGCTTCTGCTTTTCCTAAACTGGAAATTGTGCAATATACTCCTCAAGAGTCGGGAGATTGGCAACAAAGGGTATCGGGTTGTGATGCTGTGATTAATCTCGCAGGTGAACCAATTGCTGAACGTTGGACATCTCAGCAAAAACAGGCAATTATGGAAAGTCGTCAACTAGGGACAAGAAAACTAGTAGAAGCGATCGCGATGGCAGCACAAAAACCACAAGTATTAGTTAGTGGTTCGGCGATCGGCTATTATGGCACTAGTGAAACTGCTATCTTTGATGAAAATAGCCCTTCAGGTAACGATTTTCTCGCTCAAGTCTGTCAAAATTGGGAAGCAGAAGCACAAAAAGTAACAGAATTCGGTGTACGCTTAGTTATCTTCCGCATAGGGATTGTTTTAGCTAACGGTGGCGCATTGGGTAAAATGATTGGGCCATTTAAAATGTTCGCAGGTGGCCCTATTGGTAGTGGGAAACAATGGTTTTCTTGGATACATCGGGATGATTTAGTCAATTTAATCTCTCAAGCTATTGAGCGTCCTGATATGTCTGGAGTTTATAATGCTACATCTCCCAATCCTGTCCGTATGAGTAAACTATGTCAAACTTTAGGCGAAGTAATGAACCGACCTTCTTGGCTACCTGTTCCCGATTTTGTTTTAGAAATTTTATTAGGGGATGGCGCGATCGTAGTTTTGCAAGGACAACAGGTAATACCTCAAAAAACTCAAGCTACAGGTTTTAATTATCAGTACAGTGAACTAAAACCCGCATTAGCTGAAATAGTTAAGTAGCTGGGTGGAATTAAACTTAAGATAACGGATTCTTATATTTCTCCCTCTACTTCCTCTACTTCCTCTACTTCCTCTACTCCACCACCTCACATGATCTTTAAATTAATTATGCTTACCTATCTTAATTAAAGGATCGCATTTTTTTGAATCAGAGAAAAAATCGATGGTCGAACGCCGATATATTTGACAACTAAATGATGCAGCCAAATGTTCCAAATTATCATAGTTATAGCAGTAGCGATCGCGCCACCGAGAATTCCCAATAAAGGAATGAGAATTAAAGATAAAACTAAGTTGATTAGAGTTCCCCAACAATAAACATAGGTACATTGATAGTTATGTCCTGTAATCTGCATTAGATAACCGACACAACCAGAACCCACATTAACTATTTGCCCAACTACCAAAACCAGCATTGCCCATTTTGCTTCTAGAAATTCAGTTCCAAATAAAACCAAGACATCATCGCCAAAAATAAATAAGTAGCAACTAGCTATTAAAGCAGGAACAAAGATCCAACCGATAATTTTAGTTAGCAAATCTTGTAATTCTTTTTTCTTTCCTTGAAAATATAAAGAACTAAATGTAGTTGCTAGAACTGTACTGCTTGCCGTTAATAAAATATTTACCCAGCCAGCAGTCTTAAGTGCAGCACTATAGATTCCTACTTGTTTGGCATCTAAAAAAGCTCCAATCATAAAAATATCAGCTTGATTAAGAATTAGATAAGCTCCATCACCAAGTAAAAAAGGAAGAGATACAGATAACCATTCTTTCGGAACACAAATAGACTGACAATTAAACCATTTTTGCGGTAATTTTTGACAAAATAACCACAATTGTACGGCTAACAAAATAAAAAGATTAACCAGAAAAATAGCGATCGCATCAGTACTAGTTATGGGGAAAAGGTAGTCTTGCAAGCAAAAAATTCCTATAACTAAAAAGATAGGTAAAATTATGACAGATGGTAAATATGCTAAGATAAATCGGTTCAACACTTTTGCCATTTCTAATTGCTGTTTTAACAAAGCCAAAAGCGGAATTGTCCAGATTCCTAATAACATTGTTGGTAATTTAAAAGAAACTTTTTGCCCTAAACAAACAACAACTAAAGTTACTATAATTGACAATAAAATACCAGCGATCGCTATATAAAGCCAACCATTCCAAATTAAACCCTGCAAGCGACCCCAATCTTTTTTTACTTCGTATTCAGGAATTAACCTTAACAAAGCATTAGGTAATCCTAATCCTGCTATATAACTTAAAAAAATACTTAAATTAATAATATAGTCATAAGTTCCGTACTCTGTTGCTCCTAGCCAGCGAGCAAGTAAAATTTGACAACTATAACTAATAACTATTCCCGAGATTTGTAATCCTGAAACAATGCCTATACTCGTGAACAATGAGACTATCGAAACTGGTTGTTCATAACCAGAAAATAGCCAATTTTTCATACTTCATTAAAAAAAAATTTCTTCACAAGTATAATCACATTAAATTAAATTGCCAGTCTTTTTTTTTGCTTTTTTGATGAATATATATATGAAATTTTTAGCTAATATTGTATTTCTAAAAATTTGAGTTTCAAGAGTATTTAAATATTAATTGTCAAGAGTATTTTCACTATACTTTTTCTTCACTGCTAAATTTCGAAGTCTATCTCAGGTTATATCAGAAAGTTTTCTAACTGTGAAAAAATAAGATTATTGCTAACTATAAATGTAATAACAATGAGTGTAAAAAATCAACCACCGAGTTCTAGACCTCGCTTAATTTCTAATATTTTATTTTTAATTGCAGGGCTATTTTTATTTGTCAATCTATTTTTTCCGCAATTGTTTGGTAATCCAGTTCCTCAAGTACCCTATAGTATGTTCATCGACCAGGTAGAAGATGGCAATGTTGCTAGAGCTTCAGTGGGTCAAAATGAAATTATCTACGAACTGAAAACAGTAGCCGAACAGCAGCCTAAAGTATTAAGAACTAATCCGATCTTTGATTTAGAATTACCCAAACGTTTAGAAGCTAATGGCGTAGAATTTGCTGCTGCACCACCACCAAAAAATGGTTGGTTGGGTAATATTTTAGGTTGGATCATTCCACCACTAATATTTGTTGCTATCTGGCAATTCTTTATTAGTCGCAGCGCAGGTGGAGCGCAAGGCGCATTATCTCTGACTAAAAGTCGAGCCAAAGTATACGTCGAAGGAGATTCAACTAAGGTTACTTTTGATGATGTAGCTGGTGTGGAAGAAGCCAAGGCAGAATTAACTGAGATCGTTGAGTTTCTTAAAACTCCAGAAAGATACAAAGCCATTGGAGCGAGAATTCCTAAAGGAGTGCTGTTAGTAGGGCCTCCTGGTACAGGTAAAACCTTAATGGCAAAAGCCGTAGCTGGAGAAGCTGGTGTAGCTTTCTTTAGTATTTCTGGTTCGGAATTTGTCGAATTATTTGTTGGTGCTGGTGCAGCTAGAGTCAGAGATTTATTTGAGCAAGCAAAACAAAAAGCCCCCTGTATTATTTTTATCGATGAGCTAGATGCCATTGGTAAATCTCGTGCTGGTGGCGCAGGTTTTGTGGGTGGCAACGATGAGCGAGAACAAACTCTTAATCAGTTACTAGCAGAAATGGATGGTTTTGCTGCGGGTGATGCCACAGTAATTGTCTTAGCTGCTACCAACCGTCCAGAAGTCCTTGATCCTGCCTTAATGCGCCCTGGTAGATTTGACCGTCAAGTTTTAGTAGACCGTCCTGATTTAGCTGGTCGTCAAAAAATTCTCGAAATATATGCAGCCAAAGTTAAGCTAGATATAGATGTCGATCTTAAACAGATTGCCACTCGTACCCCTGGATTTGCAGGTGCAGATTTAGCTAACTTGGTTAACGAAGCTGCCTTATTAGCTGCTAGAAACCAAAGAACTAAAGTAACTCAAGTAGATTTTAATGAAGCTATAGAAAGAGTAATTGCTGGTCTAGAAAAGAAAAGCCGTGTTCTTGCCGATAAAGAAAAGAAAATCGTCGCCTATCACGAAGTCGGTCATGCTCTTATTGGCGCAGTAATGCCAGGAGGAGGCAAAGTTTCTAAGATTTCGATTGTTCCTCGTGGAATGGCAGCCTTGGGTTATACTCTTCAAACACCTACCGAAGATCGCTTTTTGATGTCCGAATCAGAATTAAGAGATCAGATTGCTACGATGCTCGGTGGACGTTCGGCAGAAGAAATTGTGTTTAATAGTATTACCACTGGCGCAGCTAATGACCTACAACGGGCAACTGACTTAGCGGAAAGAATGGTTACAACCTATGGTATGAGCAAGGTTTTAGGCCCTTTAGCTTATGAGAGAGGACAGCAAAATAACTTTTTGGGACAAGAGATGATGAATCCTCGGCGGATGGTTAGTGATGAAACCGCAAAAGCCATTGACGAAGAGGTAAAAGATATTGTGGAAACTGCTCACCAACAAGCCCTCGATATTCTCAAACACAATCGAGATTTGCTAGAACAAATTGCTCAAGAAATTCTAGAGGTAGAAGTAATTGAAGGGGAAAAATTACACTCTTTATTAGAGCAAGCGGAATTACCGCAACAGCAGACTGAGCAACAGAGGGAACATTCAATAGTTTAAATAGAACAGTTAGAACAGTTTTAACTGTAGCTACTATACTTACTGTTCTAACTGAATTTACCAATAAAGCTTTAAACTTGCTTGTCACCCCGTCAGCTTAACAGGTATAACTTTTCCTAGAAACCACCTTAATTATGTTTTTAATTATCTAGAGGTTCAACATAAAAAGCAATTCCTTGATTGCCTTCTTCAAACGATAAACTGGTTTTGCACCTGTTAACGAATCATTATTTTCTGGTGCTGCTTGATAAGAAGCTCCTTCATATTGATATTGTGGCAAGTTTTGACTAACATAATCTCTTTCTGTTGCTGATGCTGTATAAAAATGCACTCCTTTATCTGGTCGAAAAAAGCGATATATTGTTGTATTGTCACTAGATGGAATGTTTTCTGACGATGATGATAATGAAAAAGTTTAGTATGTATTAGTATGTATTAGTATGTATTAGTATGATCGTCATAATCACTGACCTGAAAACGTACAAAATAATTACCTGAATCAAAGGTTTTGTTATCAAAATCGAGAGTGTAGTTATCATCATCCCAGGAATGATATTCTATATTTTTATAAAACAAAGTATCATTAATATCTATTTCTCCGTTATTGTTATTATCTTTAATTAAATCTACATGTATTGTTCCTCCTAGTTCTTTTCCAGTTAAGTTTCCTATATTAAACTTTAATTGACCTTTATCCATAGAGAATCTATAGATATCTACCTGATCTACATTACCTAGAAACTCTGTAATTTGTTGATTATTTACATTACTGTAGAGATGACCCAAACTCAAGCTATTACTAAGAGTGTTATCTGGATCTTTTTCAGTAGAAGCTAGTGCAGGTGTAGCATTTAAATTTAAGGAATAATTACTATTAGATGAATAGCTATTAAGACGAATTAAATATGTTCCAGCACCTAAAGTAGTTTTGATATCAGCATCATCACCTAAATAAGCAAAATTTGTATAAGGAAGAATAGATTCACTTGCATCTACATCGCCATTGTTATTTTTATCGTTAAATAAATCAACGGATATGCTATTCAAGCTGTTAGTTTCAATCAATAACTCAATTTGACTTGTTTGGGTGAGAGAAAATTTATAAATATCAGTTTTATCAGTATTGTCTAAAGAATCAGTATAATTAATATTTCCATTGAATATCCCTATGTCAAAAGCAGTAAGAAAAGTAGCACCTGGATCTTGATTTGATGATGTAGCCATAATATTTATCTAAAAAAATAAAAATTGATTTAAGACTTTAATTTTGATTTCAATAATTTTTTAACTCAAAATCAAATATGTGTCTTAATTATTTTTTAATCTAAAATATCAATAACAACAAAAGTGTAAATACTTATTTCGTTGACTTTTAAAAAATATCTACCTATTGACAAAAGCTAAACTAAAATTTACTGAGAAGTTATTGTATTATAGCGGTTCTCAAATTAATGAGGCACATTTTGCAAGCGTGCCTAGTGCCTAGTGCCTAGTGCCTCGCTTCACCGAGGTGTACCTCACTCAACCGAGAATTGCTATATACGGGTGAGGTTGAATTAGAGATTAAGATTATTTCTAAGAAACAATGAAAAAACTATTAGTTACAGGAGCAAGCGGATTTTTAGGCTGGAATTTGTGCCAAATTGCTCAGAATAACTGGGAAGTATACGGAACTTATTTTAGTAACGCAGTTAAAATACCTGGAGCAAGTTTATCTAAAAGCGATTTAAGAGATTTCAAGGCTTTAGAACAACTATTTACAACCATTAAACCTAATGCTGTAATTCACACCGCAGCAGCTTCCAAGCCTAATTATTGCCAAACTTACCCCGAAAAAGCTTATGCAATTAACATTACGGCTTCAATAAATATTGCCCGTCTGTGTGCTGAATACAATATCCCCTGTGCTTTTACCTCAACAGATTTAGTCTTTGATGGCAAAAATACTGCTTATCGCGAAACAGATCCTGTTTCCCCTGTCTGTTATTACGGGGAACAAAAAGTAATAGCCGAACAAAAAATGAGCGAAATTTATCCTGCGATCGCTCTATGTCGAATGCCTTTGATGTTTGGTTTGGCTTCTCCTGTAGCTGCTAGCTTTATTCAGGGAATGATTAGCAACCTCGAAGCTGGTAAAGCAATTAATTTATTTACCGACGAATTCCGTACTCCTGCTAGTGGGATTACTGCTTCTCAAGGATTATTATTAGCAGTTGAAAAACAAGTACAAGGAATATTACATCTGGGTGGTAAAGAACGAATCTCTCGTTACAATTTTGGTTTATTACTAGCAGATATTTGGCAATTTCCTACAGAACTAATCAAGCCTTGTAAACAAGAAGATATAGTCATGGTAGCACCGCGATCGCCTGATACTTCTCTAGATAGCAGTAAAGCTTTTGCGATCGGTTATCAACCTTTATCTCTAAGACAAGAGTTAGAAATGATGAAGGATGAAGAATGAAGTAATGAGTAACAAACTAAAAACTAAAAACTAAAAATCAGTAATTAATTATTTTGTTCAGGATTTGTGTTTGTAGTTGGTGGCGTATTTGGAGTTGTGACTGGTTCAGGTTTAGTAGTTTCGTTAGCTGGAGTAGGTTTGGGTGGGCGTATTTCTGGGGGAGGAATGACAAAGAAAGCTGCTGCTGCCACTACCAAGCTAGTAAAGCCAATGAAAACAGGAGTTAATCGTTCTGTGAGGGGTTGTTCTGGTTGACGATAGCGTTTACTTACAGACTGCAACTCTAAGTTCATATCTGGTAAAGCTGTGCGATCTAGGTAAAACTGATCGATCGCATCGACTAAATCAAATAACTCTACAGTAGTTAAATCAACCTCTGTCTTGCTCTCAGCACTTCCAGGTTCAGGTTCAAAAGTTAAGCGATGGAGATTTTGTTCCTCAAGTTGAGTGAGGGATATTTGAGGATATTCCGTGGAATTTTTGCTAGGTTGAGGTAGACCACTGAGTAGTCCTTGAGCGTAATTGCTGACAGTATGGGATAAGTTTTCTAAAAAAACACTACCGCCACTTAGTTTTTGCTGGGACTTGAGAAAGTTACACTCTGCATTGATCAAAATAGACATCGGCGGTTGTCCATCTAAAATGTCAACGCTTTCGCTATCAGAGTCTTCTATTCCCTCCAAAATTAAATTACAGTTAGGGAGACTATACTGTCGTCTAGTATTCATGCTTATGCCACTTCTCCATCAAACAAACTAAACCATACACGATGCATACCTCTTGAGCCAGTACAAAACAATAGCCTATTTAATAAAGATAAAGCCAATTCATTAAGTTGTTCTTCTGAGGCAATGTAGGCTGATACTTTAGCACGACGAGAGTTCATTCGACTACGAAAATGAGCGCGAAATCTTTCTAAATATTCTGAGAGACGAAAATGGTTATCAACAGGGAGATTTTTCTCGCGCATTTGCTGTTCTGCTACCAATAGCTGTCTAATAATTACCATTAGTTCTTTAGCTCGATAAGCAGCGATAATTACCAGTGCCTTAGCTTGGTCGAGACTCAAATCTTCCCTAGTATAAGAACGTCGCCAGGGATTACTACAGCGTAAACGCCACAGGTTAACCCGATGTTTAATAATTTGCTCTATATCTAATTGTCTTGCCATCGCTAGCATCTGTTCTGAACCGCCCAATTCCAAAGCTTCTAGAGCCAGCAAAAGTAAATCAATTTGTTGTTGAGTACGAGGAGAACACCCCTTAGCAGGGAGTGATATGTCTGGTAAAGTATTTAAGATTGAGGTTGTTCTGTCCACTGGGGTAGGAAAGTCAGATTCTAAACTTGCAGATTGGCTCATTATAAAATCAAATCCATATTTTAGTTTATATATATTATTCTTTGTCGAGGATAACAAATTAATCTCTGGTGCTATGATGCCACAGCGAGCAAAATTGCAGGACAATCTTATCTCACTTTATTTATTTATTTAATTATGGAACTTAAATCTCTAATTCGTGATATTCCAGATTTTCCGCAACCTGGAATTTTGTTTCGGGATATAACTACATTACTTAATAATCCTCAAGGTTTACGCTATACCATCGATCAACTTACCCATAAATGTCAAACAGCAAACTTATTGCCAGATTATATTGTGGGTATGGAATCCAGGGGTTTTATTTTTGCCACTCCTTTGGCTTATCAGTTAAAAGCTGGCTTTGTACCTGTACGTAAACCAGGGAAACTACCTGCTTTAGTTCATTCTGTAACTTACGAACTAGAATATGGCACAGATAGACTGGAAATTCACCAAGATGCGATCGCACCTGGAGCAAAAGTTTTAATTGTCGATGATTTACTAGCCACAGGGGGAACAGCTAAAGCAACTGCGGATTTGTTGACTCAGATGAACGTCCAAGTGCTAGGTTGCGCTTTTGTGGTGGAATTGCTTGCTTTAGGTGGTAGAGCTAAATTACCTGATTTACCAATTATCAGTTTAGTGGAATACTAAATTAAATGATTAAACTACATAAAATTTTTGAAATTTTAATATTTTCATCATAATCTAATAATTGGCAGACTCTACTGGCTTGATTATGAGTTGACAAAATTAATGTCAGAGCAACAATAGCCAATATAAAATATCTATAATTTTATTTTGAAGTCAGAAAGACACAAAAAAGACACAAAAAGGAGTGAGGAGTGGGTAAAAAAAGTCGATTAATTCAAGCTGTAAGTATTAGTACAGCTATAGTAATTAGTAATATCAGCCTTGCTGCTGCTAACAATACATCTAATTCTAGTATCAGTAGCAATGAGCGCAGTTTGGCTCAAATAAATATGCAGTCGAACGTACTCCGCCGTACAACGACGGAACCTGCTTGGACTTCGTCAAACTCAGAGACAAATACACCGATAAAAAAAACGGTCGCTCAAACACCGACAGATAACCAATCAGAGGCAACTCAAGATAACACAGCCGATATTATTAAACCTCCCCAACAACCAATTCCAAGTACAGATCCTCTTAATCCTAGTCCCAATCCTCTATCATTTCCTACCCAAGCAGATGAAGTTAAAGTTGGTACTGAGCAACCAATTACTCTAGAACAAGCGATCGAAATCGCACTTAAAAATAATAAAGAGATAGAAGAAGCTAGAATCCAAGTGGAACGTTCCGAAGCTGTCTTGAGAGAAGCTAGAGCAGCACTATATCCTACTTTCGATTTGGAAAGTGGATTCAGTTATAGTGATCAAAGTTTGCTGCTTGATAATCCAATCGAACAAGAATTGAGAGATGCTAATCCAGACGCGACGGATGAACAAATTCAACAGGAGGTAGACAGTCAGTTGGAAGCTAGTCCAACTAAAAGTTTTACTTTTAGTAATGGTCTGGGCTTAAACTATAACATTTATGATAGTGGTCGAAGAGGAGCTACAATTCGCTCTGCGGAAAAAGAATTACGTACTACCGAGTTGGAATTGGAAAGAATTGTCGAAGAGGCACGATTTGAGACCGCTAGAGATTACTATGATCTACAAAATAATGATGCTCTAATCAGAATTGAAGAAGCTGCGGTTGAAGACGCATCTCAAACTCTGAAAGATGCCCAACTTCTAAAACAAGCTGGATTAGGCACAAGATTTGATGTTGTGAGTGCCGAGGTAGAATTATCTCAAGCACAGCAGAGATTAATCACTGCCCAAGCTAATCAAAATATTGCTCGCAGGCAGTTAGCAGAAACTTTAAGTGTCTCCCATGACACTGATTTAGCTACAGCCGATGCCATTGAAGAAGCTGGAACCTGGAAACTTTCTCTACCAGAAACTATTGTCCAAGCATTTAAAAATCGCGCTGAATTAGAGCAATTTTTGCTACAAAGAGAAATTGGTGAAGAAAATCGGACAATTGCCTTGTCACAGATTAGACCTAGAGTAAGTGCTAGTGCTAATTATGGACTTAACGATGATTTTGAAGATAATATAGGCTTTACCGATAACTACTCATTGGGGCTACAAGCACAATGGAGATTGTTTGATGGTGGGGCTGCTCGTGCTAGTGCGGAGCAAGCGGAAAAAGATTCTCAACTTGCTGAAACTCGATTTGCTAACCAGCGCAATCAAATTCGTTTTGGTGTAGAACAAGCTTATTTTGCTTTAGAGTCTAGTAGAAAAAACATTGCTACATCTACTAAAGAAGTGGAATTAGCACAAGAGAGTTTGCGTTTAGCTAGATTACGTTTCCAGGCAGGAGTAGGAACTCAAACGGAAGTAATTGATGCCCAAACTCAGTTAACTACTGCTCGCGGTAATTTACTATCTTCAATTATTGAATACAATCAATCATACAATCAGTTACAAAGACAAGTTTCTAATACTCCTGATAACGGGTTGCAAGATTTACCTTAGTGGTCTGTCAATTTTGAATTTATAGGTTGAGGTTAAGTAGTAGGTAGTGGGTAGTAGGTAGTAAGCTTGAAATCGAGATCTGTCTATCAATCATTACTCGTTACTCGTTACTCACTACCCCTCAAAAAAATGCTTAATGTTCAATGCTCAATGAATGGTCAACTCGATCTGGTTAGGTTGCAGTATTAGTCTCTTAATTCTGCCTCTTTTTCCCTTAATGGGGGCAATAGGATTGTTGGTAGTGAGCATTAAAATTTTTCAAGCTCACTTTCATAAAATTATTGCTAATCCTCTTAATCAAGCACTGGGATTATTAGCTGGTTTATTAATTATCAGTTCAGCCTTAGCAGAGCAATCTGAGGCTGCTTGGTTAGGTTTAGCTAATTTCTTGCCCTTTTTTTGGCTATTTATTAACCTCAGAATTTTAATTAACCAGCCAGTTAAGCTTAGACAGTTATCTTGGTTATTAATCCTGCCTTCCTTTCCTATCGTAATATTGGGTTTAGGACAGTTATTTGCTGCTTGGAATACTCCACCTATACTTGAGTTAATTCTTGGCTGGGAAATAGTTCCTCAAGGAGTTCCTACAGGGAGAATGTCGGCGGTATTTATCTATACTAACTTCTTAGCTATTTATCTCGCGATCGCTTTTAGTTTAGCTTTAGGTTTATGGTTGGAAACTTGGCAAGTTTGGCGACAAAAATCGACTAAAAAACAAATATATACTTTACTACTACTAATGTTAATTTTACTGGCAGATATTATCGGCTTAGTTCTTACTAGCTCCCGTAACGCTTGGGGATTAGCAGTAATAAGTTTTATGGCTTATGCAGTCTATCTGGGCTGGCGTTGGTTGGTATATGGAGTTACTACTGCTGCAACTGCAATTCTCTGGGCATCTTTTGTCCCCAACTTCGGAGGTAGCCAATTACGGCAGATTGTCCCAGCCTTTTTTTGGGCGAGATTATCAGATCAAATGTATGAACGCCCTGTAGAAACTCTACGTATTACTCAGTGGCAATTTTGCTGGAATTTAATTAAAGAACGTCCTTGGTTTGGTTGGGGTTTACGTAACTTTACTTCCCTTTATGAAGCCAAAATGGGCTTTTGGTTTGGACATCCTCATAATTTGTTTTTAATGCTGAGTGCTGAAGCAGGAATAATTGCTACTTTGTTGCTAATTGGTATTGTCGGTTTAATCATGACTCAAGCAGTAAAATTGCTCATTACATGGTCATATAATGATTCTAAATTGCTCTTTTTTAGTTATTTGGTCGCTTTCACTTCCTGTATTCTTTTTAATCTGTTTGACGTGACAATTTTCGATTTAAGAGTCAACACTATAATTTGGATACTTCTTGCTGCTATTAGTGGTGTAATAACAGTAAAAAACTAAAAACTAAAAACTAAGAACTAACATATCACTAATTAATTAACGCCTAATTAGTCGAAATCGTTAATTATCCATTGTTAAATGCTATCCCAAATGGAAATTCTCATTGTCGAAGACGAGCAAGAAATTGCGCAATTAATAGAACAAACTTTAATTAGAGAAGGTTTTGTGTGTCGTATTGCCAACAATGGACTGGCTGCACTAGAAGCTTTTAAACAGCAACAACCCGATCTAGTTATTCTTGATTTGATGCTTCCTGGTTTGGATGGTCTAGAAATATGTACCCGCATTCGCCAGCAACCATACAATAAAGATCCTTATATTTTAATGCTCACCGCCAGAGGAGAAGAAATTGATCGGGTAATTGGACTTTCTACAGGCGCAGATGATTATTTAGTTAAACCTTTTAGTCCTAGAGAGTTAACCGCTAGGGTACGTGCTTTACTACGACGGAGTTTACGACATGGAGTAACAGCAGAAAATTCTCAAATTTATCGCACTAAGCATTTTACCGTCGATCTAGATCAACATTTGGCTACTAGACAACTAGATGCTCAACCTGTTGAAGATTTGGATTTAACTACTTTAGAGTTTAATTTATTAGCAACATTTCTCAGTTATCCTGGTCGAGTTTGGAGTCGCACTCAATTGATTGATAAACTTTGGGGCAATGACTTTTTTGGGGATGATCGAGTAGTTGATACCCATATTAGAAGGTTGCGGAAAAAGATTGAGCCAGATACAGCTAATCCTACATTTGTTAAAACTGTGATGGGAGTTGGTTATAAGTTTGAGGATGAGAATATCTAGAGCTTGCTGAAAAAGTTAATTAGCTTATGGGGAGAAAGTAATAGGTAATAGGTAATAAGCATTGGTGACAAGTTAAGGGACTACGTTATTTGTCAAATGGTCTTTAGCTCTTAGCTATTAGCTTTTAGCTGTTAGCTTTTGAGGTATTTTTATGAACTTTAATCCCTGCCGTGGCGATAAGCCTGACGGCATGGCTTCGCTACGCCACAAAAAATTGGCTCTAATCCATATAAGCGTGTTAGCTTAAATTAAACTCACTATATGTAGTAGTTGACTAAAACTATTTTTTTTTAACTTGTCACGATTGGGTAATAAGTAATAGGTAATAGGGAAAAAATGGTTTTGTATTAATTAACTAATAACTAATAACTAATAACTAATAACTAATAACTAATAACTAATAACTA
>CAYMWC010000069.1:0-23797 GCA_964393695.1 uncultured Pleurocapsa sp. | reverse complement strand
ACCATAGGCGAATTTGCCACGCTGTCCGACAGGTTTGCCTTCCCCACCAGGAATATTAACGGGCTCTGTGGGTGTGGGTTTGGGAGTCGAACCTGAACCTGAACCGACTGTGACTGAACTATCGAATTTGGGTAAGAGTGCTTGTTTACCGTTGTCATCGATTATGAGGATGGGTTGAATTGATTGTCCGCTTTTGAGATTTACTTGATCATTTTGACCTTTAATGGTGTAGTTACCGTTGCCATTATTAACTAGATCTACGCCGTAGGCTGCACTGATAGTGTAGGGGAGGTTGAAGTTGACTTTCCAGTTGTTGGCAGCAGTTGAGGCTTTGAGATCTACTGCTAGTTTGTAGCCTCCATTCCAATCTTCGACGACTGAGGGATTTGCCATCAGGGAAGTTGTTGGTTTGGGTGGAGTCACAGGACTAGGGTTAGGACTGGTGCCTGAACCTGTGTTGCTGAATTTGGGTAAGATGGCTTGTTTTCCACCGTCATCGATTATGAGGATGGGTTTGATGGTTTGTCCGCTTTTGAGATTTACTTGGTCGTTTTGTCCATCGATGCTGTAGTTCCCATTGCCTTTATTGATTAGGTCTACCCCATAGGCTGCTGTGATTTTGTAGGGGAGATTAAAGTCTAGTTTCCAATTATTTGCTGCTGAGTTGGCTGTTAAATCAAATTCTAATTTGTACCCTCCATTCCAATCTTCTACTATTTGAGCGTTTGTATTGAAAAGAGATTTGGATGTTTTATTATTAGCCATGTTAAGTAACTTTTATTTGTAATTCGTCAATTTAAGTTTGTTTAACTTAATTACATTTATAAAAGCTTTACAATGACTTTACAGTGACTTCACAACCCCTGAGAATCAGATTTAGATCACATCGATGAGTAATTATTATCAATATGAAGAATGACAAGCAAAATCATACTAAATTCGATTGACAGAAGTTTATTTATTTAGACTGACTGGGGGACTAGGAGGATAGGGGAATTAGGGATTAATAAACACTTATGACTTGATTTTTCAAGTAACCTATACGAAACGGATTTAGTATAATTACTGATTAGTAAGTCTTAGTTAACGGTAATAGGCCGTTATAGGACTCAGTAATAGTCTGGAGAATGGCTTTACGATAAAGTAGTGTGATTTCCTGCCAGCTAAAACGTAAAGCATTTTGTTGTGGTGGGTACCAATCCCAATATCTTTCTAAAGCCATCTGTAAAGAATTAGCATAGGTATCAATATCGGCAACATCACAAGTTATCCCCCCATCGCCAATCAGATAGCGACGCACAGGATCATCGGTGGTGACAACTGGTAAACCACAAGCCATTGCTTCAATATAAGTTAGTCCGCGAGGTTCTTCAATTGAAGCCAAAGTAAATACATTAGCACTACGATATACTTGGGGCATTTGAGCATAAGCAAAAGCTCTAATTTGAAACCGCTCTGCACCTAATAGACAATCGCCCATGGCTTGAAAATAATCGCGATCGACACCGTTACCACAAATTAAGAGACTAGCATTAGGTAAACGAGAGACAGCTTTAATAGTTAGTTCGATTCTTTCATTGCCATTACGATTGAGAGGGGCAACACAAAGTATAGTTGGTTTAGGCAAGCCAGTTAACATCACTTTGCCTGTTGGCGTAAATTCTGTCGTATCAATACCATAAGGAATAACGTTAGATGGTTGCTCAGGAGCTATATTGTGAGTATAGTCAGCAACTTCAGGATTAAGAAGAATCAGGCGATCGGGCTTGAGAGCAAGATTGCGCTGAAGATATTCACCTTGTTTTAAGAGACTGTTATGTTCTGTAAATAAAATTGGAGTACCTTTAATCGCACGCACACAAGTAGCAACAAATAAACCGCCATAATCATTTTGGGGAAAAATCAAATCGACTGGGTGCTTCAGTAGATAGGCGACACAAGGTAAAAAACTGGTTAAATGTTGGATCGCCATTTCAGGGCGATTAAACCACTTTTGTAAAAGTCGATAAATTAACGGGTGACGAGTCAAGCTAGAAATATCACTACGATTAATAGATTTAATTGGGTGACTAAAAGAACCACACTCTGCACCACTGAGCAATTCTACTTCAAAGTAATTATCTAGACGACGAGCTAGTTCGATCGCGAAATTTTCTGAATTACCGTTCCAATTGACTCCAGCACTAGGATGAATTAAAACAACTTTATACAATGTTTCCTCCTCAATTATCTTGATAGAAATTATTGGTGATTTTTTGACATGGTTGCGATACTAAGTAAGTCAACTTAATTAAAGTAAAAATCTTCAAATAGCTATATTCTCTTTTGCCTCTCTCAATCATTTAGAGTTCAATAATGTGAATTACTTATTAGTTTTCAAAAGCTCGATATTGTTGCGTCGGGATTGGGAAATTGTCTTCAAATTAGGAGATTTAGTAACATCATTTGACTGTGTTCTAACCTTGGTAGTGACATTAAGATACATAGATAAATGTCCGTAGATTATTCTGTCCCAACCGTGATTAATAATAGTGTACATTTGCGCTTGTTTTGCCATAGCTTGGAGTATTTCAGGCTCAGATAAAGCGTATTCAAGTTGGCTAGTCAGAGAATTTAGATTTCCTGATTCAAATAGTAAACCGCGATTAGTAGCAATTAATTCCTGATGAGCAGAAGTGTCACTAGCTACAACTGGAATACCTTCGCGCATGGCTTCTAAAATACTGGAAGATGAACCTAAATCTGAACTATCTCCCGCAGCAACTAGTAAACCTGCGCCTCTAACAATTTCTGTCAAAAAACAGCCTCTAATTTCGTTAGTAAAAATAATATTGTTTTCTCGTCTCACCATTTTTAATAGTTCGACGGTATAGCTAACAGAATTATCAACTCCTCCTGCTAGTACCAATTGCCAACCAGCAGGTTGTAACTTTTGAAAAGCTTTGATTAATAAATCTGGTCTATTTTCAGGTACCAGTTTACCCAAGTAAAGAATATACTGTTTTGATTGCAATCCCAAAACCTGGCTATATTCAAATTCTGGCTGACTAGGGACATAGCTTCTGGGTGCATTAGGTATGTAGCGAGGGGCAATATTATACTTGTCAGAGAAATATGCTTTTAAACCCTTAGATACCACGATTAGTTCATCGGCATTATTAACTGCTATTTTTTCAATCCAGGGTAGAAACCAATGAAAAATTTGCCGCCATTGAGTTTTTTGGCAATCTAATTTCTGACAGGTAACTATGATTTTGGAGTGACAAAACAACTGAGGAAACCAAGCAAACCAAGCAGATGTTAGACCATAAATATGGATTACATCATAATTGCCAAAGGTTGCCCAAATTGTATTCAAGGCAGAGTTAACGAATAAATCTAATTTTTTTCCTGGCAATGAAAATAAAGCAATTACTTTAATGCTTTTATAATAGTAAATAGAAAACCAAGGTTGATCATGATATTGAGGCTGGGCAAATAGGTTTACTTGGTGTCCTCGTATGGCAATTTTGGGATACAACTCCTGGCAGTAATGTTCAATTTGTCCCTGTTTGGCAGGAATTCCTCTAACACCAATAACGGCAATTTTCATGGATATTCTTGAATTAGTTTGAGATAGATTAAATTTCTGGTATAAGTCTGGTCAACCTTATTCGACAGCGAGATAAGAGTTAGGAAATAGTCTGAAAAGTTTCATGAATATACACGGCTATCAAATACGATCTACCAAAAAACATATTTAAAACTATATAAATAATTCAGTCATCAAAAGTAGTTGATAGGATCTAGATTTTTAAACGTTTGCTTTACTTACGCCTACGTCTACTAGATAGAAAAAATATGACTATTATTCAGTACTTGAGTACAAAATAATCATTAAAATTACTTGACATACCTTCTAACTCTAGTTTGATTGCTCATAGGTTGATTATGGCTAAGTATAATTACCAATAAAGTCAGAAAAAGCGAAAAATTAGCTATAATTTGGCATTGATTCAGTGAAAATATTTAAGAAAAAATACGTAAGTTATTTTCAAACACAATAATAGTCGCTGCCAATAGAATTGGCAATGTTAATTTTTAAAATCTCAGTAATACTTAGTAAGTAAAATCACTTAAGCTAAAAACGTCAATTCTTAATTCTTCCTGGGCTTTGGGAAACGTTTGCTAGTTGTAGGCTAATATTACAGATCGTTTCCTCATTAATCTCTCCAATCATCAAACAAATATGTTGAGCTAAAAATGAACTTCTAGAACAAGTACAGTTATATGAAAAAAGCTATTTACCGTATTTTGGACGCTAATCTTGATCGAGCTAGAGAAGGGCTGAGAATTATTGAAGAATGGTGTCGTCTCGGTTTAAATCATCAACCATTAGCTGAAGAATGCAAGCAAATACGTCAAGAATTGGCACATTGGCATAGTTGGGAGTTACGCCAGGCAAGAGATACCCCTGGAGATGTTGGGACTGATTTATCACATCCTCAAGAAGAAACACGAGAAAGTATCCAACAGTTACTCCAAGCAAATTTATGTCGATCGCAAGAAGCTTTAAGAGTATTAGAGGAATACAGTAAGCTTTATGACCCCAACATGGCAGTAGCTTGTAAACAATTGCGTTATCGAGTTTATACTTTAGAAAGTAAGTTATTTAATAATTATCGTTATCAACAGCTACATAATACGCCTTTGTATTTGATCACTTCCCCTGTGCCAGAGATCCTGAAAATAGTAGAAGCTGCCTTAAAGGGGGGTGTGAGTTTAGTGCAGTATCGGGATAAAGAAGCTAACGATCGCGATCGCCTAGAAAAAGCACATCAATTGTGTCAACTATGCCATCGCTATAATGCCCTATTTATTGTCAATGATCGGGTAGACATTGCCTTGGCAGTCGAAGCAGACGGGGTACACTTAGGACAACAAGATGCACCAGTAAGCTTTGCCCGGGAAGTTTTAGGTACACAAAAAATTGTTGGTCTTTCGACAACTAATAAACAAGAATTACATAAAGCGATCGCCGAGAAAGCCGATTATGTGGGAGTCGGGCCTTTTTTTGAAACTCCCACTAAACCAGGGAAAGCAGCAGCTAGTGTCGAATATATTGAATATGTCAAAGCCAAATGTCCTGTACCTTGGTTTGCCATTGGTGGTATTGATTTAAACAACCTTAATGCAGTTCTAAGCAAAGGCGCACAACGGGTAGCCGTAGTTCGCGCTATTATGCAAACAGAGCAACCAACCCAAGTAACCCGCGAGTTTTTGTCGCAATTAATTAGACGGTAATCACTCCTTTGGCAGCTAGATTCATGTTCAATACAACTAATACAATAAATATAACAGTCAACGGCGACACTCATACCTGCGTTGCTTCAACTCCTTTACCAGAGCTATTAGAGCAACTAAATCTTAACCCCCGTCTGATCGCCGTCGAATACAACGGGGAGATCCTACACCGTCAATATTGGGCAGATACGCAAATGCAAGCAGGCGATCGCTTAGAAATTGTCACTATTGTTGGAGGAGGTTAATGTCGCCATCCTGAATACAAATAATTAGATAAATAAACCTATAAAATAATGAAAATGATTTTTAAACGCAAATTTTGGCTGAAATCAATTATTACCCTCGGACTAATTGGTGTTCTAGTGTTGGGTAATGCCAGCACAGCTATGGCAGCCCGTACTGGTGGTAGAATTGGCGGTGGTTCATTTCGCGCTCCTTCCCGTACCTATTCTGCGCCTCGTGGTGGTGGATATTCTTCCCCTGGATATGGCTACGGCTATGGTGGTGGCGGTTTTGGATTTCCCTTTTTGCTACCCTTTGTCGGTTTCGGTGGGTTAGGAGGTATATTCTCAATTTTTGTTTTTATCGCCATTGCTAATTTCTTGGTACGTAGTTTTAGTAATGCTGGAGTTAGTGGCGATCTTGGTTATGGCAATAGCTCAAAAGTGGCTGTCGCTCAAGTACAGGTAGGCTTATTAGCCAATGCCCGTGAATTACAACCAGAATTAAATCGTTTGGCTTTAACTGCCGATACTAGTTCCGCTTCAGGTAGGGCTACTGTAGTTCAAGAAGCAACTTTGGCTCTGTTACGTCATCCTGAGTATTGGGTATATGGAGCGACAGAATCACAAAAAACAGATATTGATACTGCTGAAGCCAAGTTTAATCAATTAGCTTTAACTGAGCGCAGTAAATTTACCGAAGAAACTTTAACTAACGTTGACAGTTTGATTGGTAGTGCTGAACAAAAAGCTTTAGGTGGAGAATCAGAAACAGGAGCAATTCAACTGAGCGAAGAAAATCCAGGTGAATATATTATTGCTACGGTTATTGTTGGTGTAACAGGCAATCTCAGCTTACCCCAAATAAATAGTACCGATGATTTAAAACAGGCACTACAACAAGTAGGTAGTGTAGGTAGCGATCGCTTGTTAGCGGTAGAAGTCCTCTGGACACCTCAAGCAGAAGGCGACACTTTATCTTCTGATGATATTTTGGCTTATTATCCGAACCTGAAACTTGTGTAAAGAAGTCAGAAGTCAGAAGTAGGATAAGCGTTTATTAGTCCGTACAGAAGCCAGAATCTAGAGAAATTAAAACAACCTCAAAGATCTGGTTTCTGTTTTTATAGCTTTAGAACAGTTGTCGGCTACGGGGGCTTGTCAACTGACTACCCGTAAACAGCTAGAACAACTAGAAAAATATGTGTTGTTAGCAGAAAATTCAGCAGCATTACAGTCACATATGTTAAAAAATCAATAGTTCAGACTCAATAATCTGAGTTGCTCAACATCTTCTGAACTTAGTTGCCAACCCATAGCTCCTGCATTTTCTTCAGCTTGTTTAGCGTTTTTCGCACCAGGAATAGGAATCACGTTTCCCTGAGCTATTAGCCAATTAAGAGCTATCTGAACAGGCGTTTTTTGGTATTTTTCACCCAGTTGTTTTAGTTGATTGATTAAGGGTTCAATTTGATTTAAACCCTTGGCTGAGAATTTCGGGTCAAGTTTTCTCGCCCCTTGGACTTGGTTTGCTATATCTGGGGTGTATTTACCAGTTAATAATCCCTGATCTAAAGGACTGTATGCCAGAATAGCAACTCCTAACTTACGTGCCGTTTCTAAAATCCCGTTTTGCTCTATTTTTTTAGTCAGTAAAGAATAACGTACCTGATTAACAGCTAGGGGAACATCATATTGTGCCAGAAGGTCATGGGCTTGTTGCATCTGTGTTGCCGAGTAGTTACTCACTCCGACGCTAAGAATATAACCTCGTTTAACTTGCTCTGCTAAAGCTTCCATGAGAGTCGCTTTACCCATAAAAAAGTCAAAGGGCATATGAACCTGATACAAAGCGATCTGTTCGACTTGTAATCGCTTGAGACTATCAGTTAAGGCATCAGCTACCGCTTGTTTCCTAAATCTCCAAGGCAAAGGAAAATACTTGGTAGCTGTAGCTATCTGTACGGGTTGAGTAGTTTGCTTTAAAAATCGTCCCAGAAGTCGTTCAGATTCTCCTAAACCATAAACTTCGGCAGTGTCAAAAAAAGTAACTCCACCAGCTATAGCTGCTTCAAAAGCTTTCTGTACCTCTTTTTCTCCATAGTCAGAGCCATAACCCCAGAACAAGCGATCGCCCCAAGCCCAAGTACCAATACCCAAGCTGGAGAGAGAAATATTACTAACAGATAATTTAGTTGCTTCCATCAAAAAGAGTGAATGTGAATATTTTATTTCAGTCTAGCTAGTATCGCTACGGGTCAGTCAAAAGTTAAAAGTTAAAAGATTAATTAAATTATTTATTAACTAATTGAACTGCTATTTGATTACTTTTTGCAATTAAATTATTTAATTCTACGGTGGTTAAATTGCCTTGATCTACTACTTTTTTACCATTAATAAAACTGTAATCCACATAGTCAGTTTGACAATAAATTAAAGCTGCTACAGGATCAGATTGTGTCCCTACAAAACTAGGCTTATCTAAATTAATCGCAATAAAATCGGCTGCCATAGCTGGTGCAAGATACCCGATGTCATCTCTACCCAAAACTTTAGCACCACCTCTAGTAGCAATTTCTAAAGCCTCACGGGCAGTCATTACCGATGCATCTTCATCTTTGACACGGGCGAGTAAAAAGGCTTGACGGGCTTCATGGAGTAAATTAGTCGCATCATTAGAAGCTGCCCCATCTACACCTAAACCTACAGGCACATTAGCATCTAACATCTTACGGATGGGTGCAATACCGCTAGCTAGACGCATATTACTACAAGGACAATGGGAGACACCAGTACCAGTTTGACCAAATTTTACTATAGAGCGATCGCTTAACTTCACACAATGAGCGTGCCAAACATCATTCCCTAACCAACCTACAGACTGGGCATAGTCTCCAGGTATTAAGTTAAACTTAGATAAGCTATACTCCACATCTCCTTTTGTTTCTGCCAAGTGGGTATGCAATCTTACCCCTGGATAACTTCTAGCTAAAGCTGCCGATTCTTTCATTAAGTCTTGAGAGACGGAAAAAGGTGAGCAGGGAGCTAAAACTATTCTGAGCATCGAATAGCGAGTATTATTGTGATATTGCTCGATTAATCTTTGGGAATCTTTTAATATATCGGTTTCTTGTTCTACTAATGAATCTGGAGGTAAACCGCCCTGACTTTCTCCCAGACTCATACTGCCTCGACTGGCATGGAAACGCAAACCAATATCCTCAACCGCCCGAATTTGTTCATCCAGGGTACAATCATTAGGATAAATATAATGATGATCGCTAGCAGTGGTACAACCAGATAAAATTAATTCTGCTGCTGCTATTTGGGAACTATAATACATCGCTTCGGCAGTTAGATTAGACCACAAAGCATAATGTGCTGTCAGCCATTGAAATAAATCGCCGTTTTGTCCTGTGGGAGTAACGCGAGTTAAAGTTTGAAAAAAATGATGATGGGTATTAACTAAACCAGGTAAAACTAAATGTTTATCTTCGAGATCTAAAACTTCATCAGCAGTCTGGGGTAATTCCGCCGTTGTGCCTACCTGTTCGATAATATTATCCCTAATTAATAGCGCACCATGACGAATTTCGAGTTTTTCGTCGTCCATTGTCACTAGGGTATGGATGTTTTTAACCAGGAGAGTAGGCATTTTTGAGGGATGAGGGATAAATTATGAGGAATGAATAATAATAGTTTATACAGCGATCGCGATTAATATTTTTTCTAAGTATAGAAAATAAAAATCTGTAATCGGTAGTGCGATCAGGTAATAATATACAGATGAGAGAATGAGAAAACCCTTATCTAAATTCAACTTGTTGAAACTGTGACAGAAGCAAAGAGCTACAAAGAAACCGTAAATTTGCCCCAAACAGAATTTAATATGCGGGCGAATGCTGTACAGCGTGAACCAGAATTACAGCAATTTTGGGCAGAAAACAAAATTTACGAGCAACTATCACAGAATAATATTAAAGACTCTTTTATTCTCCACGATGGCCCTCCTTACGCTAATGGTTCACTCCACATGGGTCATGCACTCAATAAAGTGCTAAAGGACATTGTTAATAAATATAAATTATTGCAGGGACATAAAACTAACTATATTCCTGGGTGGGATTGTCATGGGCTGCCCATTGAACTCAAAGTTTTACAGAAAATTAAATCTAAAGAGAGGCAGGAATTAACCCCTCTGAAGTTACGCCAAAAAGCTAAGGAATTTGCTTTAGACACACAACAGGAACAGTGTGAAAGCTTTAAGCGTTATGGTGTGTGGGGAGATTGGGAGCATCCTTACTTAACCCTAACTCCTGAATACGAAGCAGCGCAAATTGATGTCTTTGGGCAAATGGTCTTAAAAGGACATATTTATCGGGGATTAAAACCCGTTCACTGGAGTCCTTCTTCTCGTACAGCCTTGGCGGAAGCAGAATTGGAATATCCTGAAGGGCATACTTCTCCTAGTATCTATGTTGCTTTTCCTGTGAATAAATTAGGTGAAGGCGCGACAGAATTAGAACAGTATCTGCCTAATCTCAACGTCGCTATCTGGACTACTACACCCTGGACTATTCCAGGTAATTTAGCAGTGGCGGTAAACGAGGAATTGGAATATGCAGTAGCAGAAAGCAAAGGACAACACCTGATTGTTGCCAAAGATTTAGTAGAAAGACTTTCAGAAACCTTTGCTACTAAATTAACTATCAAAACTACTATTACAGGCAAGGCTTTAGAAAATAGTCTTTATCACCATCCTTTATACGATCGCATTAGTAAAGTTGTTATTGGTGGCGATTATATTACTACGGAATCTGGTACGGGATTAGTACATACTGCTCCTGGACATGGACAGGAAGACTATATCACAGGACAAAAATATGGTCTGCCGATTCTTTCTCCTGTAGATGATGGAGGGAGATTTACAGAAGAAGCAGGTAAGTTTGCAGGGTTGCAAGTAGTCGCCAAAGGTAATGAAAAGGTAAGCGAAGCTAATCAGGCAATTATCGACGCGCTACAAGAGGCAGGTGCTTTATTAAAACACGAAGAATATGCTCACAAATATCCCTATGACTGGCGTACAGGTAAACCAACTATCTTTCGTGCTACTGAACAGTGGTTTGCATCAGTAGAAGGATTTCGTGATCAGGCATTAAAAGCAATTTCTACCGTTACTTGGATTCCTGCACAGGGAGAAAAACGGATTACGCCGATGGTGAGCGATCGCTCTGACTGGTGTATTTCTCGTCAACGTGCTTGGGGTGTACCTATTCCCGTGTTTTATGATCAGGAAACTAATGAGCCTTTGTTAACTGAAGAAACTATTAATCATGTTAAAGGCATTATCGCCGAGAAAGGTTCTGATGCCTGGTGGGAATTATCAGTAGAGGAATTATTACCTGAGTCCTATCGTCAGAATGGACGTACCTATAGTAAAGGTACAGATACGATGGATGTCTGGTTTGACTCTGGTTCATCTTGGGCTGCTGTTGCTAAAGCCAGAGGTTTAAAATATCCCGTAGATATGTACTTGGAAGGAAGCGATCAACATCGAGGCTGGTTTCAATCGAGTTTACTTACTAGTGTTGCAGTTAACGGTATTGCCCCCTATAAAACCGTTCTTACTCATGGCTATGTTGTGGATGAAAATGGATACAAGATGAGTAAGTCCAAAGGCAATGGTATCGATCCCATAGTTATCATCGAAGGGGGTAATATTAAACTCAAAGACTCCAAAACAGGAAAAGAAAAATCAGTAAAATTTGATCCTTATGGTGCGGATGTACTGCGTCTCTGGGTAGCTTCTGTGGATTATACGGCTGATGTTCGTGTTGGAAAAGAAATTATCAAACAAACTTCCGAGAGTTATCGCAAAGTACGTAACACGGCTCGTTTCTTGCTGGGTAACTTACACGATTTCAATCCCAGTAAAGATGCTGTCGCTTATGCCGACTTACCCGAATTAGATAAATATATTCTGCATCGGATGACAGAAGTATTTGCTGAGGTTACCTCCGCCTATGATAGCTATCAATTCTTCCGTTTTTTCCAAGCAATTCAAAACTTTTGTGTAGTCGATTTATCCAACTTCTATCTAGATATTGCCAAAGATCGACTCTATATTAGTAGTCTCAATTCCTTCCGTCGTCGTAGCTGTCAAACAGTACTCGCTATTGCTGTCGAAAATTTAGCCAAAGCGATCGCACCTGTATTATGTCACATGGCTGAGGATATCTGGCAGGCTTTACCCTACGATACAGGCTATCAATCTGTATTCCAAGCTGGTTGGGTAGAAATCAAAGATGAATGGCGCGTAGGGGTTGTATCTCCTACGGAGACGCTACGCGAACGCGAACAACCCTTACAGATGTGGGATAAAATTCGTGATTTAAGAGATGAAGTCAACAAAGTCATGGAACAAGCGAGAACAGCGAAAGCGATCGGTTCTTCTCTGGATGCTAAAGTCTTGCTTTCTGTTCCCGATCCTGAATTAAAAAATCAACTTGCTGCTTATAATGCCTCTGATACTCTGAGTGAGAAAAATGTCCTAAAGGATACCCCCATTCGAGGGCAAGCCGCTTTGCATATAGATGAGTTGCGTTACTTCTTCCTTGCTTCCCAAGTTGAATTAGTCGATTCTATTGCTGATGCAGAATATAAAAGTGAATCTGATCTTGCTCATATTGCCGTAATTAAAGCTGATGGTAAAAAATGCGATCGCTGTTGGAATTATTCCCTTTCTGTTGGTAGTTTTAAAGATGATCCAACAATTTGCGATCGCTGTAATGCTGCATTGAAAGGAGAATTTTAAACAATTTGTATTGTGGGGATGATTTATAAATTGTCCCTACTACAATAGAAATTAAATCGAATTTATATCAAACAATTTATGTCCAGAAAACTATTTACTATTGGACATTCCAATCACAATATTGAAAAATATATTGCCTTACTAAAAGAACATCAAGTAACAGCAATAGCCGATGTGCGTTCATCACCTTATAGTAGTTATTTATCCCATTTCAACAAAGCTGAATTAAAGTTTTATTTAAAAGAAGCTGGTATTAACTATGTATTTTTAGGGCAACAGTTGGGCGCAAGACCACAAGATGACAGCTGCTATATAGATGGCAAAGCTATCTATGAAAAAATTGCTGCTAGAGAATTATTTGTAGAAGGTATAGACCGAGTAATTAAAGGTTCTAAAAAATATAATATTGCCTTAATGTGTTTTGAAAGTGTTTACAGTTCTAAAAAATAATTAAGTTTTTAGTAACTTTATTTGAAAAAGAATTTCAAAGGAACGACTTCCGTAGGTAAAGAACATTTTAATTTTATTGTTTTTTCTCAATAACAAAGATAATATTGCAAATATGGCAACAAGTTGAGATAAAAGATAGCAAGTGTAAGTTAATGAATACAATTACTTGGTCAGAGATTGCAGTACGTCTATTATTTGCCTTTATTATTGGAAGTGGTGTTGCGATTGAAACAAGATGGTACAGAACTAGAAAACTTCTGCAATCTAATGCTCAGATAGCTATAGGAGCAGCTATGTTTGCCATACTTATTCAGATAACTTCAAATACGATAGGTGCTTCTGAGCTAATTTTGGGTGTCAGTATAGTTTGTGCAGGAACTTTAATACAAAAACAAATTGAACCTCAAAATATTAATACTGTAATTAAACTATGGTGTGCAGGAGCAGCAGGTGCTTTAGTCGGTTACGGTTTATTTGTGCCTGCTTATCTGGGTACATTGGTAATTGTTCTTGCTAGCTGGATATTTAAAATTGAAGATCTAGAATTTATTCCCGATACAAAAGCAGACTTCAATGATGATCCTCATTTTGATTCACAAGCCAATCTCCAAAATGAGGATATAGATAATAATCAGGATAAGGATACAGATCAGCAAATACCTCCTATTAATCCTAAAGAAATGCATTATCAATGCCAAGTAATTTGTCCCGTAACCGAGGAAATTAAGGTGCTAGCTTTACTAGTTCAATTGGGCAAAGAATACCAATTAATCCCCAGTAGTCTGAGCAGTCATAATATAGTGGATAAAAATGGTTTATCTGAAGTACAAATAGAAGTAGATTTTCTTGCCCAAGAAAATCACAATAGCCCCTTGCAATTACAGCAAATATTGAGCAATCTGAAATCAGAAGTAGGAGTAAGTACTGCTAGTTGGGTATGTCTGTCTCCAGGATCAACTAATAACATAGAAAAAGCTAGAGGTAAACGAAAAGTAATCAATCCAACCTATCGAAACTATCGACAATTTGTCATAAAAAACTAATTAGCAATTATAGGAACAAAAATTTTTCGTGAAGTTGCAGTGTGATTGATTTTTCACACTGTAAAAAATTAAAGTCAAAAATCAACCAAATAAACTGGGGTAAGTAGAATGAATGATTCTCAGTATAAATTTGATGATCATTTAGCCCAAAGGCAAAATTCAATTCAAAATGTACTTTATATAACCTTGGGATTAAATTTGCTGGTTTTAGAAACTAAATTCAGCTTAGGGTTGGCAATGGGTTCACTTAGCATACTGGCTGATGCTGTACACTCTTTTGCCGATAGTGCTAGCAACATTTTGGGCTTAGTGGCAATGCGCCTGGCGAACCCTCAGCCAGATTGGGATCATCCTTACGGACACTCTAAATTTGAATCATTGGGTGCATTAGGAATTGCGGGCTTTTTAATTGTGGCGGGGATAGAAATCTTAGGTTCAGCGACCAAGCGTCTTTTCTTACCTTTGGATCAAACATCTCTCCAGGTTAATAATTTAAATTTAATCATGATGGTTGGTGTCTTAGTAATTAATATTACTGTTGCAGTTTATGAAGGGAAAAAAGGGAAAGAACTGAATAGTAAATTATTACAAGCTGATGCTAGGCATACTTTGAGCGATGTTTGGGTGACAGTAGTCATTTTAGCGGGTATGTGGGGGATTCGTTATGGCTGGTGGTGGCTAGATATTATCTTAGCTTTTATGGTGGCAAGTTTAGTATTTTGGAGTGCGTGGTCAGTAATTCAAGAAAATATTCCCTTTTTAAGCGATCGCGTTGCTATTCCCGCTAAAGAAATTATGGAAATTGTGATGGATGTTTATGGTGTATTAAACTGTCATTCCATCACTTCTAGAGGAGTAGTTGATCAAGAAGTATTTATTGAAATGCATTTGGTAGTTGCTCCCAGAGAAATTGAGGCAGCCTATGAAATCGTCGAGATAGTAGAGAATAAACTGCAAGAAAATTATGATGGTCAAGTCCACGTTACTATTCAACTAGAACCCTATGATAATATTCAGTTACTAGAAAATCATCTGAAACAACCATAGATAAAGTAGAAAGTAGAAAGTAGAAAGTAGGAAAGATTAAATTGCTTGGTTGTTTAAAATTCGACAATAACAGGAGCATGATCGCTGGGTTTTTCTAACTTTCTGGGTTCAATATCTATCCAACATTTGGTTGCTTGTTGATAGAGTTGACTAGTTAAATAATGATGATCAATGCGCCAGCCACGATTACGAATAAAACCAGCAGCACGATAATCCCACCAGCTATAATGTCCTGCGTCTTTAGTAAACTTACGAAAAACATCTTGAAATCCTAGCTCTAGTACTTTGTTTAAAGCTGCTCGTTCTACAGGGGAAGACATAATATGTAGCTCTCTACCTTTGGTAGTGTAAATATCTTTATCTTCCAGAGCAATATTGAAATCTCCACAAACGCAAATTTCCCTTGCTTCGGTTTGTAAGGTTTGCAGATATACTCCCAGTACTTTTAACCAATTGAGTTTATATTCATACTTGTCGCTACCAAGTGCTGAACCATTTGGTACATAGAGATTGACAATACGTATCCCGTCTAATACACCACTGATAACTCGTTTTTGTTGATCAAAATCTGTTCCTAAATCTCCTAAAATTGAGCTAAAGCCACAGCTAACTGCGGTTAGAGGTTGTAAACTAAAAATGGCAACACCATTATAAGATTTTTGACCTGAAATATAGGTATGATAGCCTAAATCCTCAAATAGCGATCGCGGAAATTGCTGATCTTGCACTTTTGTTTCTTGTAAACAGAGAATATCAACTCGATGTTGTTGCAGCCAATCAATTACAATCTGCTGACGAGTCCGAATTGAGTTGACGTTCCAAGTAGCTACTTTCAATGATTAAATCCTAATTATTAAGTTTCAGATATTAATTATCTCAATGAAATCGCAATTATCAAGCCTCAATGTTTTTGTTTATGGCACTCTCAAGCCAGGAGAAGCTAATTATCAAAATTACTGTCAAGGTAGAGTAAAGTCACAACTTCCTGTTTACACTTTTGGTAACTTGTATGCTTTGTCAGTTGGCTATCCTGCGATGACAGTCGGAAATAATAAAGTTAAGGGAGTTTTACTGAACTTTGAGCAGCCTGAGATCCTTGAGAATCTGGATCACTTAGAAGGTTATCAGGAAAACCGTGCAGCCAATTTGAATGAATACTATCGTCAACTAATCCCAATTTACTGTTTGAGCGATCGCTCTATAGGTCAAGCTTGGGCATATTTTATGACTTTAGAAAGAGTTAGAGAACTAGGAGGAATTTTACTCGCGTCAGGTTGGTGGACTGGCAAAGCTTCAGTAGATCAGTAGATCAGTAGATCAGTGACCAGTCATCAGTTATTCAAGTAGGAAGCATTAGTCAAACGTTAAATAAACTTCGCTCAAATATTTCCTATGCTCTACCCCCTTTATACCCTTACACCGAAATTCAACATGAAATGGTGAATCAAGTGGAGCTAGTTAAATTACCTAATTTATATTCAATTCTGAAGCGTCGGACGGGTTTGGTTTCTTGTTCTAGATAGTCTTCTAAGTTAACTTGCTGTAAACCTAGTTGCTCAAAATACCCTAATTCCTCTTTAGTCAAAGGATAAGGTAACTTGGTGGCTGTCTCAGTTATGTCTCTGCCACGACAGATTACCAAGAGTCTGCCATTAGGAGCAAGGAGTTGACTAATATTTCTCATTGCCTGGGGTCTAACTGAAGCAGGCAGGGCTTGCAGTGTATAAGATTCTAGAATAAAGTCAAAGTTACGATTGATAATTTTAGTTGGCTGCAAAAGATCATCTACCAAATAGCTTACTGGAGAATCAGGAAAACGCTGCTGACACCAGGCGATCGCTGTAAGGGAAATATCAAACCCTACCACCACAAAACCCAAGTTTGCCAAGGCTTCCGCATCATCTCCCAAACCACAACCTACAACCAGGGCAGTTTTTCCCTCTCCTGAAAGCTGCCATTTTTTGCTCCAGCTAGCTAAGTTAGGATTAACTGTTAAATTTGCCCAAGGAATAGCTAACTCATTTCCCTTTGCTGCCCTGTATAGTTCTTCAAACCAACTGGTAGGATCATTACGTGCATAAGCTCTTTGGACAAGATCTTGAACGGTATTTCTAATATTGCCTTCCATAATTTTTATCTATCCTCAAGCAAGAACGAGGTTTTGAAACTGGGAAAAATTTTTAAACGATGCTCTAACTATCAGTGATTACTGGTTACTGATCACTGATTAATTACTACTACTTTTTCCCTCTTCCTGACCAATCAATCAAGAGATATATCAGAGAAGTATTGGATGTTGACCAGCCTATTAAACTATGTTTCCGAATCTGAAGTAGAAGTTTGAATAAACGAAGGAGAAAGAAACGCGACAACTGCCCCTAGAAGAAAACCAATGATGTTACGAAACAGAGGTAGAAATTCGGCTGTGCGAGTTACCACTGGGCCAAGACCAAAAGCGATAAAGAGAATTCCCCACAGAGGAGACATAATTAGACCCCACTGCCAAGCAATTGCTTGCCCTTCTTTGCGTGGTATGACGGCAACACCCAAAATTATTCCACCAACAATAGAACTAATTAAAGTTAAAATCCACTGTTCCTGGGGTAAACCTGGGACGACGTTACAACCATTTTGTAATAAACAGCCTTTTACAGCTTCTAGAGCTTCGACAATGGAATTATTTTCGCCATGCTCGCGAATATAGTACATATTACCAAAGCGAGTCTGTAGTTCAATCCAGAAATTACGGGGCAATAGTTCATAAACATCGTCCCCAATACTAAAAGCTAATAGGTTGCCACCTCTGCCATCTGCCACTAGCAGAATACTCTTATCGTCTAGACCCCAAAATTGCTTAACTGCTCGACCAGGAGAGCGATCATATTGGGTCAAAACTCGCATTTTCCAGCCTGTTTCCGCTTCAAATTCTTCTAATTTGGTATTTAAAGATTCTTCTTGTAATTCGGGTAAAAAGTTGGCTAAATCTACTACAGGAGTAACAACATCGGGTAGTAATTCTGGATTATTAACTGCTAAAGCAGGAGGAGTAAACCAAGTAGCCAAAACCAGTAAACAGGCACCGAAAGTAAGTAGGAAAGGCTTGATAAACCTATTGCTCATGATTTTTTGATGTAAAAATTTTTTGATATACAATTTTAATTTAGTTGATAACTCTCTTATTTTTGTTACATTTATTTACTTTAACTTAAAGGTTATCAGTTATGAGTGTTAGTCAAAACTATCTGATTCATTCTGTTTAATTACTGATTACTGGCGATCACGCTCATTGGAGGTTGGTTTGCTTCGCTTAAGATCGTTTATTTGCTTTTTGGGGGGAATAAAAGTATTTTTTAGGTCAGGATTGCGCCAAACTTGCCAAGCAACTCTAACCCCAGCTACTAAACCGCGACTATTTTGTTGCACCTGGTGTACTTGTTGTTTCGCTTGAACTAATCCTTGATCTACTTGTTTAACTACCCCTGTCGCGCTACTGATTCCTTGGTTGACCTCATCGGATAATTCTCCGACTTCTCTGCCTGTCAAACGTATAGCTTCTAAGGTAGGGGGAAATTCACGATTGAGAGTATCAAATAATTTTTCGGCACTACGGGCAGCCCTAGCCACTTCTTGGAGAGTGGGAATAGTTACCAGCAATACAGCAAACAAACTAAAAGCAACTAGAAATAAAGAAAGTCCTAGCCAGAATAAAGGGTCTATCATAAATAATGAGCGTTGGATCGCATCTTTCAATTTTAAAAGCGATTACCCTGAGTCCTACGGACTTGCTCCGCAAACGGGTACGCTTCGCCAGCAGTAATCGACGAATTTAAATCTTGCTGGGCAGTTGTCGATTTGGTCGCTTGGCTAGTTGCTCGACTAGCTTCGATCCCAGCAGCGATCGCTTGTCGTAATCTATTAAGTGTAGTTTCCCAGTTTTCAAGAGTTGATTCAGAAAGACGATCTGCTTGCAGTTGCAGACTAGTAGTTAAATCTTCAGCTATTTCTGGCAAAGCATCCGCGGATTTCTTGATGACTTTTCTGGTTTCTTTGCCTGTGCGTGGGGCAACCAATAATCCTAATACTGTGCCAACTGCACTACCAATCATCAATCCACCAATAAACATCCCTGTAGAATTTTGCTTGGACATGGCTTTATTTCCCCTCCCCAATTTGATTAATTTAAGCTTATCAGCAGAATACAGGATTGAAACATCATCTTTAACTGCTAATCTATCTTTTGAACGTTTTGTTAATATCTTTTCAGAATCGAGCATATACAAGAGGCAATTACCAGATCTCTGGTATAAATTAAATATCTAAACTGAGAAAGGAGTCACCAAGGGGCTGCCCGATATAATTGCAATCAAAAATTAATAGCTGATTAAAGATGTTATTTGTTGAGTGTTACTCAATTAAAAGTATTTTAACTTTTATTCTAAGATTAAATTTTACTTTTGCAGGTAAGCTGTTAATCATTTAATTTACTTGTTATGAGTGACTTGGAGACTGGGGGAGAGTTTAAGAGTTTTTTCCTTTAATGTTGGGTTTCGTGCCTCAACCCAACCTACAATTTGATAGTGTGATCGCATTTTAAACTAAACTAAGAAGCTATTGGTATTTCTATTAATTCACCAGAAGAACAAGGTTGTGGAATTGGTTGTCCTTGTTCTCGCAATCCTTCAATATGAAATTTAATTGGTTTTCTACTTATTCCTTTGAGGGCGCATGCCATACGCCCCTACATATTCATCTGTCGCAAAAATTTTGTGATTTGGTATTAGATCAAATGTTCAATCACTAATCTTTAACTCGCTTAAATTCCAAAACGCACCACCTAAAGCAGAATATTTTATTCCCTTAATTTTGTTGCGTACTGCTGCTAAAGAATAAGGATTAACTAAACAAATTGCAGGTAATTGTTCTGATACTAATTGTTGTACTTGGGCATAAATTGCTTTGCGTTTTTCTAAATCTAATTCCCTTGCTCCCTCTATATAAAGATTACCAATTTCTTTTTCCCAATCAGCAATTACTCTGCCTTTGATTCCAGGTGTAGGTTGATTAAACATATGCACATTACCATCAGGCGACCAAAGGTTAAAGGCACTATTAGGTTCATTTCCTCCAGTAAAGCTTAATAAAATACAGTCCCAATCAAGAGTAGTATCGGTTTTACCAATCAAAACATTAAAATTAATGGTTTTAAAATTAACTTTAATCCCAATTTTTGCTAGATCTTCTTCAATTTGATTACCCATAGCTTCGCGAATTTTGTTACCAGAATTGGTATTTAAAACAAAGCTAACGCGATTGCCATCCTGATCAAATAATTGACCCTGTTGATTATATTTAAATCCTGCTTCGACTAATAAATTTTTAGCTTTTTCAGGGTTGTAAGGATATCCTTTTAAGCCATCATAATAAAAAGGAGATTGTCGAGAAATATGAGATACTTGTGGCTTTCCTAAGCCTCTAAAAATATTATTGATCATGCGATCGCGATCAATAGCATAAGATACTGCCTGCCGAAAATTAACGTTATTAAACCACTGTAATTTAATTGGACTAATTACAGGTTTCCCGTTTATTGTGCCTTGATTGAGGTTAAACATGATAAATGTCATGCTATAAACCTCTCCACCGTTATAAATAGTGAAGTTACCTTTGCCTTCTTCTTTTTTTAGCAAAGAAAAGTATTCAGGAGAAACACTCAAAGAATCTAAACTACCAGAGCGAAATTGTACTAAAGATGTATCAGTAGATTCAACAATTTCCCAAACTACTTCTTTAATATGAGGAAGATCTTCTCCTACTACTTCTTTTTTCCAGTAATAAGGATTGGCTTCAAAAACTACCCTTTCTGCTGTACTATAACTTTTAAACTTATAAGCACCGCTAGCGATCATTTTGTCTGGAGGAGTATCCACTGTCCAAGTTGAAAGAAAGAGTAAGTTAGCGTCTCTATCTTTTTGTTCGATAGTTGGTTTGAGAATATGAGCAGGTAAAATGGATGCACCTGTAACTCCCAGAAACGGAGCAAAAGGCTCTGGAACAGTAAACTTCACCTGTCGGTCATTAATTTTGGTAACTTTGGGCAAAGCTCCACTCTGACCAATTCTTAAGATATCTCTCATCCCGCTAGGAATGTCTGGATTGAGATACAGTTGATTATAGGTAAACTCTACATCTTGGGCAGTTAAAGGGTGTCCATCAGACCATTTGAGATTTGGTCTTAAAGTGTAAATAATCTCTAAATTATCATCCGAAATTGTCCATGATTCAGCCAACGCTGGTTCAATTTTGCCTGTAATCGGATTTTCAGTAATTAATCCCTCGAATAACATACTGCCAAAAGCAGCACTAGTAGCATCAGTAGCTAACACAGGGTTGAAGGTTTTGGGATCGCTTAAAATTGTTTCAACTAATTCGGGTGGCTGATCGGAGTTAGCTAACAAGGTGTTGGGGTTACAAGCAGTGAGGGGAATTAATAACAGCACAACCCAAATCGATATTAAGCATTTAGTTAGCAAGATCCGAAAAAATTTTAGTACACCCAAAACTATTATGTTCCCTTTCTCAGTTTTGTGTCACATTATATCTTTAGCTATAAGCTTTAGGCTCTTCCTTAGTTAGGTTAAGTAGCAAATAGCAAAAAAGGTAGTAGGTAGTAGGTAGGAGGTAAATATGTATTTAGAACCAAAAATAATAAGCCCTGGCTGATATCAACCAGGACTATTAATAAGTAAAAAGTAAAAAGTAGGAAGGTTTAGCTAGATTTCGTTACTTTTCCCAAATAATTTCCACTTTTTTTACGGGAAGCATGAGAGTATTAGTAGCCGTAAGGAAGATACTGATTAACATCAACTTGACCTTGAGTACTGTTTTGAACTGCATTTTGATCAATGTAGTTACCAGTGCCAATTGCAGCAGCTTCGTTAGCGTTTACTTGGACACTTGTTTGAGCATCGGGAGTAGAAGGTACTCCATAAGCACCCAAGTCTAGTTGGTTTTGAACGCTATTTTGAGTCGCGTTTTGGTCAATGTAGTTACCAGTGCCAACAGCAGCAGCAGAGTTAGTGTTGGATTGAATGCTAGTTTGTGCGTCTTGAGCGAAGGCAGTTAAAGGGGAGAAAGCGATGATTGCAGTTAAGATTCCTAATGTAGATTTTTTCATGTTTCTAGACCTCTGAATTATTTAATGATTAATGTATTAATGTAAGTAAGAATTAGACTAAGAGAATTAATAAGGAAGATATTGATTGATATCAACTTGACCTTGAGTACTATTTTGAGTAGCATCTTGACCGACTACGTTATAGTTACCAATTGCAGCAGCATCGTTAGCGTTACCTTGAACCGATGTTTGAGTTTCAGGAGTAGTAGGAACACCGTAAGCATCTAAGTTAAGTTGTTGTTGATGATTAGCCTGATTAGCGTTTTGAAGAATTAGGTTAGCATCGCCGACAGCAGCAGCAGAATTTGTATTGGATTGAATATTAGTTTGTGCGTCTTGAGCGAAGGCAGTTAAAGGAGCGAAAGCGATAATTGCAGTTAGAATTCCTAATGTAGATTTTTTCATTTTAGACCTCGTAAGAATAAGATTTAGTGTGTGTTTTGCTTACATTTACTTATTACGTAGAGTCTATTTTTTTTATGCAATTTTGTTTGATAGTTTTCCTTTTCCCCTTTCCCCCTTCCCCTGTCTCAAACAGGAAATTAATTTTACACGACTATTTAACGCTTTACCCCACAAAATGCTATCCACCCTGCATTAGTATTCCCTTTTTGGGCAGCATAGTACCCTGGTACGTAATGCACATGAAAATCTTCTGGCGCAAACCCCACCTCTAAGGCGTAGCTGGGGAAATCCTCAAATTTTGATGATGCCAAATATGGTTCTGAATTCGCCCAGACTTCGGTATCGCGAAAATACCGAGCGACTAATGTAGAAGGCTCAATAAATAATTTGCTCTCCAAATGCACCATAATTCCACCAGGTTTTAACAGGCGATAGCTTTCCGCAAATACTCGCTTTCTCGCCACCCCAGGAATTTCGTGTAGAAGAATATGGCTTACTACTAAATCAAAAGACCCTTCATCAAATTCCGTGTTTTCAGCATTTTGTTGGGAGAAATACACAGCTTGGTTAAGAATTCTAGCACGAGCGATCGCATATCTCAACAACGATGTTCCAAGATCAATCCCCCACACTTGGGCTTTGTCATAAACCGATTTGTAGGGTAATGTGCTGTGTCCCACTGAACACCCCATATCCAAAATCTTGTGAGGGTAAAAATCTGGGTAGTGTGGAAGCAAGACATGATGAATCAAAGTCTGACCAAGTTCATCGTTGAGGGAACCTAACCATCCATATCCATACAGAAAAACGCCATGATCGTATAGCACCCCTAACCCAAAACTATCCTCTTCAAGCTCGTGAAGATAGCCCCCTGGCATTCTATGGATGTTGGTCTTGAGTTGATGTGAAGGAATATCCAAATCCCGATTCAATTCCAGTCCTCCTTTTCCCTTCAAATGGCATTGATAGGCGTTTTCGAGACGCTGGCGGTCATCATCTATGTTAGTCAACACCTTCGCCCACAAACGATCCTGAAGTATACCGCGACGATAGTTAGCCTCTTTAACCTCGGAACACGCATCTAGGGCTTGACGAATCTTGAGGTAAAGTCTGTCCTGATTCTCTTCATCGGGATAAGCAGAAATAATTTCATCTGTCTGACGTTGAAACAGTTGAAACATATAGCCCCGAAAGTCTTTAATCTCACGCGCAAGTATTAAGTCATCTTCAGAAGAATGAGCTTGGGGAATCAAGTCATGCTGGAGTTGAGGATAAAGAAAAACCATATTACTCTCTTTTTGCTATCTTAACCTGAGTTCGGGTTAAGCAGATTGAGGTAAAAGCCAATCAAGACGAAGAC
>CAYMWC010000068.1:0-24000 GCA_964393695.1 uncultured Pleurocapsa sp. | reverse complement strand
TTAATGGTTTATTGTCTAAGGTCATCATACACAATTTAAATGCGTACAAGCTTAAAACAGTTTCTTAAATAAGGCTTTGGTGAATCAATGTATGATACTTCAATGATCAATGATCGTTTTTAGCATATATTGAAAAGCTAATCTTTGATAGCTGATAGCTACCATAACCCTGAAACTTTTAACCCGAACTCAAGTTAATAATATGAAAACCTTACAAATAGGTATGGAGTGGTTTCCCGAAGATTCAGGAGGACTCAACCGCTATTATTATGACTGTATCCGCTACTTACCAAACGCTGGTGTAGATATTCAGGGATTAGTAACGGGCTCTCAACAAATTACCACTGCTACTCAACACCCAATTCAAGTTTTTGCTCCGACTAAAGCTCCTCTATTGCATCGCTGGCGAGGAATTAGACAATCTGTAAAGCAGCAATTAACAACTACGAAATATGACTTAGTGGTAGCTCATTTTGCTCTTTATACATTTCCTTTGCTTAACCAACTAGGAGATTTGCCTCTCGTTTTCCATTTTCATGGCCCTTGGGCATTAGAAAGCGACGCGGAAAGTCAAAAAGCTTTAGCTGTTTGGTGTAAAAAAGCTCTAGAAAAAATCACTTATCGTCGAGCTAGTCAATTTATTGTTCTATCTCAAGCTTTTAAAGATCTTTTACACCAGCAATATAATGTACCTTTAGAAAAAATCCAGATTGTTCCTGGGGGAGTGGATCTAGAACAGTTTAATCTCTCTCTATCAACCACTGAAGCCAGAAATAAACTTGGCTGGGAGCAAGAGCGAACAATTATCTTTTGTGTACGACGACTAGCTAAAAGAATGGGTTTAGAAAATTTAATTCAGGCGATCGCTCGTGTGAAAAATCAGTATCCAGATATTTTATTATATATTGCTGGTAAAGGTGCATTGGCTGAAACTTTACAGTCACAAATAACAAATTTAGGTTTAACTAATCATGTCCGTTTATTGGGTTATTTGCCAGACGAACAATTACCCATCGCTTATCGGGCAGCTAATTTTTCAGTTGTTCCTACTCTCTCTTTTGAAGGGTTTGGTTTAATCGTTATTGAATCTTTAGCAACAGGAACACCAGTATTAGGTACTCCTGTGGGTGGAATTCCTGAAATTTTACAACCTTTTTGTACAGATTTATTGTTTGAAGATTCTTCTGTGGATAAATTGGCTCAGGGAATTACGGAAGTACTATCAGGAAAGCGACAGTTACCGAGCAAAGATGCTTGTCAAACTTACGCCCAAAATAACTATAGCTGGGAAGCGATCGCACCACAAATTAAATCTGTTTATGAGCGAGCTATAGCAATCAGAAATTAAAAGAATAAATTTTAGCTCGAATTAATTATCAATTTTCAATTGTCAATTATCCATTGATCAAAATGTCCCCAATTCCTGCCAAAATCCTCATGCATCTTCATCGTCCACCATTACCTATGGATGGAGGAGACAAACGGCGAGTTATGGGGATTTTAAATTATTTCCGTAGTCATCAAGATGTGTTTGCGATCGATGGATTTGGTGGTAATACTGTGGGATCAGTAGAATGGACTCAACAAGATATTTTAAATTTAAAACCTTACATCAAAAATTTTTATCTTTATCAAGGAGAAAACAATTTACTTGACTTTATTTATTCTCATAGCCAAAGTTTTTATTATCAAAAACTACTGGGTCAACAACTTCCTATAGATAGCGACTACTTTGCTCCTCCTAACTATGTCAAGTTTGTCAAAAAATTAATTAAACAAGGTAACTACAATTATCTTTGGCTTAATTATCTTGAATATGCTGCTTTAGCAATTCATCTCCAACAGAACACAAATATTAAAATTTTTATTGATATTCATGATCTTAGTTGCCAGGGACGTTTAGTTATGAATGATATTGACTATCTAAAAAAATTGCAATTTGATTATCAAAAAAACTTGCTCAAAGAAGTCAAGTTATTAAATAAGTTTGATCGAGTAATTGTTAATTCCGAAGCAGAAATAGAAATTCTAAATTCTTATATAGCAGGCGAAAAAATAGTATTGATTCCTCATCTAATAGATGACCAGATTAATACTCAAAATCTTCTTCCTTATACTCAAAGATCATTTAAGTATGATTTACTCTTTGTCGGTACTGGTCGTAGTCCAAATCTGCAAGCAATTAATTTTTTTATACAAGATATCCTCCCACAACTTATTGCCCAAAAGCCAGATATTACCCTGGCATTGGTTGGTTCAATTAATCAAGTAGTTAAAATTCCCGCGCAGTTAGGTCACAACATTATCAATTTAGGTTATGTCGAAGATTTAACCACAGTCTATCTTAAGACTAGAGTAATGATTTGTCCGCTATTAAAAGGTGCAGGTACTAAAGTAAAACTGCAAGAAGCCTTAGCCTATGCCTTACCAATCGTCACAACTACTGTAGGTGCATCTGGTTTGAGATTAGAAGATGGCGTAAATGCATATATTACTGACAATCCTCAAGTATTTGTCTCGAAAATTTTAACTCTGCTCAATCACCAGCAGCTATGTCAACAATTTTCCTTAGCAGCCAATCTCACTTTTCAACAGCACTATGCTAGTACTCAGATATCTAAGAAGCTAAATCAATTATTTGAGATTCAATAAAAACTTAAAGATTAGCTAAAAATCAACGCTTAAAACAAGCTAAAATTTCAATTTCAAATTAAGATAAATCTCCCGATTTTGCTTAAAATATGTTGTTTTTAGCAATTTTTAAGTTAATTATTGCCGATTATGTTCAGAAATTTTTCAACTTACTTAAATGTCAGTAAATATACTTAGTTTTTTATATTCCTAATGTATACTGATTTAAATTATTAGATTTCTTTGAAATTATTTAACCGTAGTTTTGGATATTAATACATAGGTAGTATGTTCACACTATTATGAAAATCGCTTTAGTTCACGATTATCTAACACAGAAAGGTGGAGCAGAGAGAGTATTTGAGCTTTTATGTAATTACTTTCCAAAAGCAGATATCTTCACATCTGTATATGATCCAAATACCACGATTGACCTAGGTAACCGTAAAGTAAATACCACTGCTTTACAATATCTGCCAGGAGCTACCAAGTACTTTCGCTTATTCGCACCATTTTACTACCCCATATTTCGTACCCTAGATCTACGTGATTATGACCTGGTTCTTAGTAGCAGTAGTAGTTTTGCTAAAGTAGTACGCTCAAAACCAGAAGCCAAGCACATTTGCTTGTGTCACAATGTAACTCGTTTTTTGTGGGATACACAGACCTATTTACAGCAATACTCCAACTATAAAAAGTACTATCTTTTGATCGAGCAAATTTTTCGTTTAATGCGCAAGATGGACTTGCAGTATGCTAGTGAACCAGATTTATATGTAGCCAACTCCAGCACTGTCGCTCAAAGAATTAGAAAATACTATGGTCAACCAGCAATGGTAATCAATTATCCAATTGACAGTAGTAAATTTTCATTTATCGACAAAAAAGATGATTTCTACTTAGTAGCTTGTCGTTTGTTTGGCTACAAAAAAGTTGATATTATCATCGAGGCTTTTAATCAGCTTCAATTACCATTGTCAATTATTGGTGATGGACCAGAAAGAGAAAAACTAGAAGCTCAAGCCAACGACAATATTAAATTTTATGGTCATGTCACTGATAGTCAACGGCGAGAATTAATGGCAAAAGCCAGAACAGTTATAGTAGCTGCTTTAGAAGATTACGGTTTAGTACCTGTAGAAGCTAACGCTAGCGGTACGCCAGTAATTTCTTATGGAGCAGGAGGAGTATTAGATACTCAAATACCTGGTAAAACGGGTATTTTTTTCAAGTCCCAAACTGCCGATGATCTTAAACAGGCAATTTTACAAGCCGAACAAATGCAGTGGAATCGTCATCAAATTCGTGAACATGCTCTATCTAATTTTTCTGAAATTGTGTTTTTAAAAAAATTTACTCAACTTATAGAAAAAGTTTGTGGCTATTCAATTATGAACTCTATTGATCCAGAGATGGTGAAGCTAATTTCCCAAATCAAGCAAGAAGGTTTAAATTTGAAAAATTAAGAGAACATTAATAAAAATTTAATATTTTTGTTGTTTAACAATCAATCATTTTTATCTAAAGACGATTAGAACTTTCAATAATAACAGCTTAAGTATAGGAAATAAGTTTATATAATGACAGCAGCAGTAAACGAACCCAAAATATCAGAGATTGAACTTGATGCCGATTTAGGTTATGGCAAGTTGTTTAATACTCTACTGCGTAGACGCAATTGGTTCTTAGGTGTTTTTTGTGGAGTTGTATCAATATCAGCTATTTTGGCTATCTTGCAAGAACCTCTTTACGAAAGTTCCTTCCAATTGCTCATTGAATCTGTTTACAGAAATAATGATTCAGACCTAACAGAAAACAATGTTGAAGTAGAGAATTATGCTACTCAATTAGAGATAATGCGTAGTTCACAACTACTAAAAAGAGCCAAAAATTCTCTAAAATCGGCATATCCCCAACTTGATTTAGCAACACTGGAAGCAAACTTTGAAATTGAGCAAGTTCAAGGAGATGACTTTGCAGATGACAGAGTTAAAACTACCGTACTAGAAGCAGTTTATACTGATAACGATCCACGCAAAACCAAAAGAGTTTTGGAAGCTATTATCCAAGTCTATCAAGACTATACATTGGAACAACAGCAACAAAGGTTAGCCAAAGGATTAGCATTTATTAATACTCAATTACCAACTGCTCGTCAAAGAGTTACTCAAGCTGAAAAGGCTCTGGAAAATTTTCGCAAAACTAATAATTTGGTTAATCCCGAAGAAAGAGCAGCATCTGTAGCAGCAGATCTCAAAGATACTCAAGCTCAGAAACGCCAGGTTAAGGTTGACTATCAAAATACTCTGGCTCGCTATAATTCATTGCAAAGTCAGCTAGAACGCTCTCCCCAAGAAGTTTCCATCGCTGCTCGTCTTAGCGAGTCAGCCCGCTATCAAACTTTGCTGGCAGAGATTCAAAAAACTGAATTAGCTCTCAAAGAAAGACAGGTATTATTCAAGCCAACTGATCCAACAATTCAAAAACTAAGCAAACAGCTAGAACAACAAAGCTCTTTATTAAGACAAGAAGCTGAAAATCTTGTCGGTGAAGTTCCCTCAAATTTTAACTTAACTGCAAATAATCTACTTAAACAAGGGCAACTTGGTACTAATGATTTGGAATCTGCTAAGGAATTAGTCAATCTTCAAGCTACGCTCAATTCTTTACAAGCAAAAGAAACAAGTTTAACAGAAGCAGAACAGCAACTACAAACAGAATTAGATCTGTTTCCCAATTTAATTGCCGAATATAATCGCCTCAAACCAGAGATAGACGTTCAACGAGACACTGTAGAGCAACTATTAGCTGCTCGACAAAAACTGAGTATTGAAATTGATCGAGGTGGTTTCAAATGGCAAGTGGTCGAACCACCTGTCTGGGGAGAAGATGAAAGTCCTAGTAAATTAAAGATGTTATTAGCAGGAGTGGTAATAGGTTCATTTTTAGGAACAGCTGCTGCTTTAAGTAAAGATTTTCTCGACGATACAGTACATAGCCCACGACAACTGGAGGAGGAAGCAGGTCAACCTTTATTGGGAGTCATCCCTGAGTTGCCAGCCGAAAATATTAATCAACAAAATTTAGATTTACTACTGAGCAAGCCCACTGATTCCGAGCGTTCAATTGAACAGGCAATTTATTTAAAACCATTAAGAGAATCTCTCGATTTAATTTATCAAAATATCAAGCTGTCAAACCCTACTGGCAACAATCAATCATTGTTAGTTACTTCGATAGAAACAGGAGTAGATAATTTAACTTTAATGATAGGTCTGGCTTTTAGTGCAGTACGTTCCAATCAGCAAGTTCTCATAATTGATACCAATTTTCGCTCTCCTAGTCTTCATGAAAAGTTAGGGATTTCTAATGAACGAGGTTTATCTAATTTATTGATGGGAGAAGTGAGCAATGCCAATATTCAAACGATATCTTTACTGGGCGAAGAGTTTGATGTTTTGACAGCTGGTTCAGCGGTGAGTGATCCGATCAAGTTGCTGAGTTCGGCTCGGCTTAAGGAGTTGATGTTTGCATTTGAGCGCAATTACGACTTGGTGCTATTAAGTTCCCCGCCTGTTCTTGGCTATGTAGACATGTTGCAAACTGCCCAGTACTGTCAAGGAATAGTTTTGATTGAGAAAATTGACCAAGTTACTAAGTCAAAGCTATCAGAAGCCAATGCGCTTTTAAGTCAACTTAAAGTTTTGGGAATTGTTGCCGATGGGGGTGAGGCTAGTGAAGCCAAACTTCGTCAAATATACGAGTCACAATGGCAGTCAATGCTTAAAGAACTCCCTCCTGTTGATGCTCATCGGCATTAGCATCTAAACGTTTTATCAGTTCTAACAACCATAAATTTAGAGTTTCCCAACTCAAAAAATAACAAAACTTATAATACTTTATCTTTGAACAAGTGAATGATTCGTATTTTATTAGCAGATGACCAAGACCTTTTATGTGAAATCTTACAGACTTCACTAGAAACTGAAGCAGATCTACAAATAGTTGGACGTGCCAACAACGGACAAGTAGCTTTAGAAAAAATTGACAGGCTACATCCAGATATAGTTTTGCTTGATATTAATATGCCAGTGATGGATGGCTTAACCGCCACTGAAAAAATCGTGCATAATTTTCCCGAAACGAAAGTTATTGTCTTAAGCGGTAGTGAAGATGAATTATTGCGTGCTAATGCCATTCATGCTGGAGCCAAAAGTTATATACCGAAAACTGCTAAGGCTAGTGATATTGTTGAGCAAATTCGTCTAGTTTATCGAGAAAACCATTTTACAGAATCAGAATCACAGCCTGAATTAACCGCGACCATCATGCAACTTAATCAAGTTAAACAAGAAATCCAAGCTTACATGAAGCAAATTCAACTTAAACTTAATCAAGTTGATCATACAGAAGCCGAGATGAGAGAACATTTTGGTCAATTGGAAAGCAAACAAGGAGAATTATCTGAAGAGATTGTAGAGTTTAAATCGGATGTAGAAACTATTCTCAATGACATCCGCCGAACTGCCAAAAATTCTAATTATTATTCGACCGAAATAAATAGACTGCAAACTTTAATTGAAGGACAGTTATCTTATATTCACAACCTTAATAAGCGTTTTAGTTTTTTACGTAAATCGCTGCTAGCTGCTTTCGGTATCGGGGGAGTTGCACTATTAATATCAATTATTAATTTGGTTTTAAATTTGTCATCAAATCAATCATCTTTATAATTTTAATCAAACTATTTAATAACTAATTATTTAATGTTTAACTATCTCAAACAAATCAATGAATTCTAGTCCCTTAGTTAGTGTTTTAATTAATAACTATAATTACGGCAATTACTTACCATTTGCTATTGAAAGTGCCATTAATCAAACCTATCCCTATACCGAAATAATTGTCGTGGATGATGGATCTAGTGATGATTCCCAAGAAATAATCAAGAGTTATCAAAGTCGTATCATTCCAGTTTTAAAAGATAATCAGGGACAGGCTTCAGCTTTTAATGCAGGATTTGCTGTTAGTCAGGGTGAAATTATTTGTCTTTTAGATGCCGACGATCGCTGGCTGCATTCTAAAGTAGAAGAAGTAGTAAAAGCTTTCAATAATTATCCCCAAGCAACAGTAGTTTACCATCAGGTTCAAAATATAGATAAAAATGGTGCTGCTACAGGAAAACCTTGGCCTCCCTACAAAGCAATAGTAGGAAATATTTCCAAGCAGATCAGCAAAACTGGTGGCTGGTGGCCCTTTCCTCCCTCGACAGCTTTGAGTTTTGCTCGCAAGTTTATGAACAAAGTTATGAATATTCCTGAATCAGATTATCGACTTTGTGCCGATGCTTATTTGGCAGATCTAGCTCCTTTTTTTGGTGAGGTGGTGGGTAGTGAGCGAGTTCTATCTCAGTTTCGGATTCATGACGCTAATAACTGGAGTCATAACCAAGATGAGTGGCAACGTTCAATAGAATATGACCGCATTAGAGTCAACAATGTTAACCGCGTACTTGCTCAATGTGGTGTTGACTCAACAATAAGCTTAGATCATCGCTGGCCATATCAATGGCTGCAATACAAATTAGGGAAACCAAAGAACTTAATTTATCTCAGTCAGTTAGCTTGGCAAAATCCCTGGGAAGATAGAGAAATAGCTAAACTCAAAACTTTAATTAAATTATGGTTGGAGAGATTTGGGATCGGTTCATCAAGATTATAAATCTTACTAATAAATTAGGTATAAAATTTTTATTTTCATGCGTAAATTAATCAAAACTACGAGGTTTTGGCAAGATAATCAAATTATTTTCCGAGAATTTAAGTACTTTCGCACTATTGCTATTATTGCAATCATTTGTACTTTACTCGCTGCTATTTTTGAAGGAGCAACAGTCGGCTTAATTGCCTCTTTTTTACAGGTATTGACTACTCCTGAAAAACCACCAATAGAAACTGGAATTGAGTGGCTTGATACTATTTTTTTTGCAACTAAAGCATCCCCAGCAGCCCGTATTTATCGTCTATCAGCCTTGATTATTGTAGCTATTTGGTTGCGATCGCTCTTGACTTATTTGGGGTTTTATTACTCTAACTTAGCTCAATCGAATTTGTGCGATCGCCTTCGTAAAAGATTGTTTGAGCAACTTCAAAGCTTAAGTTTAAGCTATTACACAACCAGTCGTTCTGGAGATATATTTAATACTCTTACTACCGAAATTAGTCAGATCAAACAAGCATTTGAAGTATTGGCTAATTTAATTACTAGAGGATCTACACTGGTTGCTTATGTGGTCTCTATGTTTTGGCTGTCATGGCAACTTTCCTTGGGTGCAATTACGCTATATGCCCTTCTATCAATAGGAATATCAATATTAATTCGTCGTGTTCGTGAAGCAAGTTTTGCTATGCCAACAGCAAACAAGCAATTGGCTTCAACTGCTATTCAATTTATTAATGGTATCCGTACTGTCAAAGCGTCTGCTACTGAGAATTTTGAGCGCAAACGATTTTATCAAGCTAGTACTGAGATAGTTAAAGCTGAGGATCAAGTTGCTTCTATTTCTTCGCTGGTATATCCCTTAGCAGATGCAGCAGCCAGCTCTATCTTAATAATGATGGTTGTTATTGCCTTTAATTGGATGATCTCTCAAGGAAGTTTACAAGTAGCATCGCTACTTACCTTTATGTTTGTATTGTTTCGGATGATGCCTTTAGTCTCGCAAGTAAACGCTATGAGGGAAAATATTAGTCGTTTTCAAGGCTCTCTTAATGAAGTCAAAGAGCTTCTTAGAAAGGATGACAAACCTTATCTAAACAATGGCAATCTGAAATTTAAGGGACTTAAACAAGGAATTAGTTTCTTATCAGTCGATTTTGATTACGAACCCAACAATTTGATTTTACAAGATATCGATCTCACGATTGAAAAAGGTAAAGTTACCGCCTTAGTGGGTGCATCGGGAGCGGGAAAAAGTACCTTAGCCGATCTAATTCCTCGGTTTTATGACCCAACAACAGGCTCGATTTTATTCGATGGGGAAGATTTACGTAATTTTGATATTACTTCGGTACGTCGAAAAATGGCAATTGTCAGCCAAGACACCTTTATTTTTAATGCTTCAGTTAGGGAAAATATTGCCTATGGCTTAGAAAGAGTTGACGCAGCAGATATTTGGTCAGCAGCCCAACTTGCCCATGCAGTTGAATTTATTGAAGAGCTACCAGATGGGTTGGATACAGTACTGGGCGATCGCGGAGTAAGGTTATCTGGTGGGCAAAGACAGCGAATTGCGATCGCACGGGCTTTACTGCGGAATCCTGATATCTTGATTTTAGATGAAGCTACCAGTGCCTTAGATTCTGTAACAGAACAACTAATTCAAGAGTCTTTAGAAAAACTATCAAAAGGAAGGACAGTAATTGCGATCGCCCATCGCTTATCTACTATTGCCAAGGCAGATAAGGTAGTGGTCTTGGAACAAGGCAGAATTGTTGAACAAGGAGACTATAAAGAATTACTAGCAAGGCGAGGTGCGCTTTGGAAATATCATCAAATACAACACGAGCCAGGATATGCCACTCAATAAATTTAGCTCGACAGTTTAGTTTTTGTAGATCGTAAATTCTCATGAAAATATACATAATGCCCGATAGCAAAAGTCCATTACGAGTCCAATATCTTCGAGAGTTAGTTTCAATTGCTCGACCAAAAATCCATACTCTTTCAGAAAATCCAGAAGAAGCAGATTTTATTATAATTACCCGAGAAAATAAGACTGATGCTCATATTAATTTGACCGATCCGCAAGTTAGTAGACTTTTAGACAAATATCTGAGTAAGTGTTATACAATAACCCAGACAGATCAACCCGTGTTTGCTTTGGCAGGTCTGTATGCTAGCGGAAACAAATCTTTTTGGTTCATTCGCAAACACCTTATTCGCGGTTGCTCATACGTATACACCCTTTACGAAAAAAGTTGGGATGGCAATAAATTTGTCGAGGTTTCAAAAGACATTGATATAGAGAAAAAATATTTGTTTTCCTTTGTTGGTGCTTCAAATTCATGGGTTCGCAAACGTTTATTCAAGCTCAAATTGGAACACAGTGACATTTTAATACGTTGCACTAATCACTACAATCAATGGAATGTTAATCATAATAATCGCGAAACAATACAAAAAAGTTACACTGATGTAATCCGAAGTTCTCAGTTTGTTCTTTGTCCACGAGGTGTTGGTTTGGGAAGTGTTCGGCTATTTGAAGTTATGAAGCTAGGAGTAGCACCAGTGATTATCTCAGATCGATGGCTGCCACCACCAGGTCCTGAGTGGAATAGTTTTGCACTGTTTGTTAAAGAGTCTGACATCAAAAATATTGTTCAAATTGTTGAATCTCATTCCTCTGAATACGAAGAAAGAGGTCGTTTAGCCAGAAAAGCTTGGGAAGAGTACTTTTCAGATACTGTTGTTTTTAATCAATGTATAGAAGCACTTGAAGATTTAAGAGAAAATAGAATACCTCTTCTTGATCGCTTATTTATTTATATCTATCCAATAATGTTAACTATTGATAAAACTAAGAGTGTTCTTAGAACCTGGATAAGATTAATTATTTTAAAGTTTTTTAGTTTATTTAATCTTCAGTTTCCTTATCAAATAACACGTTAAGCATTAAATCTAAAAATAGATTTTATTCTACATAGGAATTTTTTTGAATAATTTTAAATGAACATTTTACTTACTATTCACGAATATCTCGACCCAAATTCAGGAGCAGCTGGCAGTACCTTAAAACTGGGAGAAGAATATCAGAAATTAGGACATCAGGTCACTTACTATTCACATGAGAATTTACCTAAAAGCATACCAGGTCCCTTGAAGCACTTAATTTTTCCCCTTTGGGTAGCTAGTTTTTTATGGGTACAAAATCCTCGGCAAAAATTTGATGTAATTGATGCTCATACTGGGGATATTTGGATCTGGGCAAAATGGTTATCCAAATTCCAGGCTCATTCCCCTCTATTGGTTACGAGGAGTCACGGTCTAGAACATATCTACCATCTACAAGTAAAAGATGATGCAGCTAGAGGCGACTTGCGCTTAAGTTGGAAATATGGATTGTATCGCGGGGGTATTCATTTATGGGAAGTCACCCAATCTCTGCGTCATGCAGATTTAGTTTTTATGCGAAATAGTGAAGAACATAAATATGCAGCGGAAGTTTTGGGTATAAGTCCAGACAAAATTTATACTGTACCCTACGGTATTCCCGATTATTTGCTAGATCTTCCCTTTGAATCCATCCCAGAAGAAGATACAACTATTCGTATTGCTCAAGTAAGTACTTTTATTCAGCGCAAAGGGATTAAATTTAGCGTTCCCGCATTGAATAATATATTGTCTCGCTATCCTAATGTGGAGGTGAGCTTTTTGGGCATAATCGGTAGAGACTGTAATGATAGCGAGCAAGTATATGCCAATTTCGCTCCCGAAGTGCGCGATCGCATTAAAGTAATACCTCGTTTTGACCACCAAAAATTACCCGAACTTCTTAAAGGTCATCAGATAAAACTTTTTCCCTCTTTATCTGAAGCTTTTGGTATGGCTTTAATTGAAGCTATGGCTTGTGGGTTGGCATCCATTACCACGGCAGCTGGTGGTCCACTAGATATTATTAGCGATCGCCATGATGGTTTGCTTGTTCCTCTGCGAGATAGTCAAGCCATTGAAGTAGCATTAGAAAAATTAATTAACGACCGCGCCGAGTTAAACAGACTCAGACAAAATGCCTATAAAAAGGCGCAACAATATAGCTGGCAAAGTATAGCCAAAAATACTATCCCATTGTACGAAGAAGCACTAAAACATAAGACAGGCTGATGAAAATATACTTAGACTTATTTAAACTCCAATTTATTCATGAATATACTATTTACTATCCACCATCATCTCGACCCCAATGCAGGTGCTGCTGGTATCACTTTAAAACTGGGGCAAGAATATCAAAAAACTGGATATCAGGTTAGTTACTTTTCCTTCGATAATTTACCCTCGAAGTTGCCAGAAATTATTAAGGCGATTATTTTTCCTTATTGCTTGGCTGCTCATTTACTATTTCAAAAACAACCTATTGATATCATCGACGCTTCGACTGGAGATGCTTGGCTATGGGCAAAACTGTTCCGTCGTTCTCGCCGAAATTGCGCTCTAATTACTAGAAGTCATGGTTTAGAACACACTCTGCATTTAGAAAATCTCGAAGAGTCGGCAAGGGGAAATTTAAATTTGAGTTGGAAGTATCCGATATATCATGGGGGGTTTCGTCTTTGGGAAGTCAAGACTTCAATCGCCAATGCCGATTTAACTCTAATCTCAAACAGCCGCGATCGTGATTATGCTTGCCAAGAATTAAAAATTGCCCCAGAAAAATTAACTATTGTCCCTAACGGTGTTCCCGAAGAATTGATCGATCTTCCTTGGTCAAGCACTCCCCAATCTGCCGATTCGACCATCGGTATTGCCCAGGTAGGAAGCTTTATCGAACGCAAAGGAATAAAATACAGTATTCCAGCCCTAAACAACATTTTGCAACATTTTGATAATGTAAAGGTGAGTTTTTTGGGTACTGGTTGTGCTGCCAACAAAGTTATGGAAGATTTTGCTCCTGATGTGAGGCATAAAATAACGGTTATCCCCAGTTATAATCATCAAGTTTTACCCAAGCTACTCAACGCTCATCAAATCAAACTATCTCCTAGTCTATCAGAAGGATTTAGTCTTGCCTTAATTGAAGCAATGGCTTGTGGTTTGGTACCAATAACTAGCTCAACTCTGGGTTTAACGGAATTGTTAGAAGATCGTCATAATGGTATTTTGATTCCGCCACGAAATAGTCAAGCCATAGAAGATGCCCTAGAAGAATTAATTCTTAATCGCTCCCAATTAGATCGGATGAGACGAAATGCTTACCAGACGGCTCAAGATTATAGCTGGGTGAACATTGCTCAGAAAAATTTAGATTTATATCAAAAAGTTCTTCAGCAGAAACAAGCTGAAAAGCTTTTTGAGAAAAGAGAGGTAGTTAGCTAAAATGCGATTATCTGTCTGTATCACCACGATTAATGCAGTAGATGCCTTAAATTCTTGTCTGCAAGCTCTTTGGCAATCTAGTATTAAACCCAGTTATGTAATTGTCTCAGATGATTCTTTAGCACCAGAAATACAACAGCAAAATCGTCACATAGTCGATCAATATCCGCACACAGAGTATTTAGTAGGGCCTCATCTCGGAGTCTGTGCTAATCGTAATTGTGCCTTAAAAAATCTTCCACCCTCGGATTTTGTGGCTTTTATCGATGATGATATCTGTGTTGAATCTGACTTTATTGGCAAAGCTCTAGCTAGATATCAAACTCTTACTCCCCAAGAAAGAGAGCGCACTTTTTTGACGGGTGGAAACCCAACCAAACTTTCATTTCGCGGCTTTTTTCAACCCAGTAAACAACCTGGGTGTGTAGATCTGCATACTGCTGTTTTTCCTATAGCTTTTTTTGCCGTAGCCAAGTGGGATGAAAAGATTTTTTTTGGTTACGAAGATGCCTTGTTGTGTTTAGAAGCGATTAAAAACGGCTTCAATATTTTGCATTGTCCAGAAATTAAGGTAACTGACACTCGTTCGGGCCAAAGTACTCTTAATGTTGGAGGTATAGGAAAGTTAACTCAATATGATATTTACGTTGAAGCTGCTCGGCTATACGTGGGTATAAAACGTTATAAAAATATTTTTCCCAACCCATTCAAACTAACAATCTTTTTATCGATCTATTTTATGCAGATGAATATCTATTTATTGAGAAAAAAAGCAATTTCAGCTTGGTTGGAGATCATCAAATATTCCCATGTTAGGGACTTTTTTCTTGGCAACATCAAAACCCCCTAACCCCCTCAATTTTGGGGGTAATTAGAATTGAAAGTTTCTCCAAATTCTGGGGGCTAGAATCAATTTAGATAAATATTAATTACCATGAACTATTTAAAATCAACAGAGAACCAGACAACAAACCAAATAACTAAGACTCGTCCCATAAAAATACTTCAGATTGTCGGCGGTATGCATCGGGGAGGAATTGAAACTTGGTTGATGCACGTCTTACGCAATATTGATCGTAATTTATTTCAAATGGATTTTATGGCGCATAGTGTAGAATCCTGTGAGTATGACGATGAAATTCGCTCCCTTGGTTGTCGGATTATTGTTTCTCCCTATCCACCTCATCCCAACCGCCACGTGTGGAGTTACCCAACATTTTTCAGACAAATATTGCAGGAGTTCGGTCCTTATGATGTCGTTCACAGTCACTCTGGTTATGTCAATGGTAATACTCTCCGTATAGCCAAGCAAGCTGGTGTCCCCGTACGTATTGCTCATGCGCATGATGACTTATCTCGCCTCAGAGCCAAGCAGCCATGGAAAAGACGACTATATTGGGATTTGTTGAAATTTTGGATTGATCGTTATGCGACTGTTGGTTTAGCTTGTAGTCGCGACGCAGCAGCATGTATGTTTGGTTCACTTTGGGAAAGTGATCGCCGTTGGCAAATTCTCTACTGTGGTCTTGACTTAAGGGCCTTTCAAGAACAAATAGAACCTGCTCAGATTCGCGCTGAGTTGGGCATTCCTGCGGATGCTTTTGTTATCGGCCATATTGGTAGATTCGAGCCCCAAAAGAACCATCGGTTTCTGATAGAAATCGCGGCGGAGATTGCTCAGCAAGAACCTAAAATGCGCCTTTTACTGATTGGTTATGGTTCGCTGCGCCCAGAGATTGAGGAGTTAGTGGCTCAGTTGGGTTTGACTGATAAAGTTATTTTTGCAGGTGTCCGTTCAGATGTACCTCGATTGATGCTGGGTGCTATGGATGTGTTTCTCTTGCCTTCATTTAACGAGGGACTACCGCTGGTATTAATCGAAGCTCAGGCAGCAGGTTTGCCCTGTGTGTTTTCTGATGTTATTTCAAATGAAACAGATGTAGTTAAGCCTTTGATGAAAAGACTATCTTTGTCTCAGTCAGCTTCCGAGTGGGCTGGAGTGGTTTTAGCGGAGAAAAAAACCAACTTGCCCATAAAACAGTCGGAAGCCTTGTCGATTTTACAACAGGATAGTCCCTTCAGCATTGAAATTAGTGCCAAAAATTTAACAGATATCTATAGCGAGCAACTTTATCAAACCAAGACACTATAGCAATTCTCATAGTTGTAAGGTAAAGTTTTTTTTCCTTTACCCAAATATAACCATCGATTTTGAATTTTCTCATGAATAATTTCTCAACAAATTTACAGACGATAAACAAGGTATCTAAGGTTCGTCCCATCAAAATTCTTCATGTTGTTAGTTTTATGCATCGGGGAGGAATTGAAACTTGGTTGATGCATATCTTACGCAACATTGACCGTAATTTGTTTCAAATTGATTTTATGGTGCATTTTCCCGAATCCTATGAATATGATGCTGAAATTCGCTCTCTTGGTTGTCGGATTATTGTTTCTCCGCAAATTAATTGGAAGAGGTGGTGGACTTACGGAGTCAATTTCCAGCAGATATTACAGAAGTATGGCCCTTATGATGTGGTTCACAGTCATGTAGATTTTGCTAGTGGTAATATCGTCCGTTTAGCCAAGCAAGCTGGTGTCCCAGTTCGTATTGCTCATTCACATAATGATACATCTGAGATCAGAGTCAAGGCAGGATGGAAAGACCGCTTATTAGGGGCTTTGTTGAAATTATGGATTTCTCGTTATGCAACTCTTGGTTTAGCTTGTAGTCGCAACGCAGCAGCCGATATGTTTGGTTCGCGTTGGAAGAGCGATCGCCGTTGGCAAATTCTCTACTATGGTCTTGACTTAACACCCTTTCAAGCAAAAGTAGATCCCGCTCAAGTTCGCGCTGAGTTGGGCATTCCTGCCGATGCTTTGGTGATCGGTCACATTGGTAGATTCGCGCCCCAAAAGAACCATCAATTTTTAGTAAAAATAGCAGCTGAAATTGCCCAACAAGAACCAAAAATGCGCCTTTTATTAGTTGGGACTGGCTCACTGCGCCCAGAAATTGAAGATAAGTTAGCTCAGCTGGGTTTGACTGATAAAGTTATTTTTGCTGGTAGTCGTTCAGATGTACCTCGGTTGATGCTGGGTGCTATGGATGTGTTTCTCTTTCCCTCACTTTATGAAGGATTGGGTCTGGTATTAATCGAAGCTCAGGCAGCGGGATTGCCTTGTATCTTTTCCGATGTTGTTCCAGAGGAAGCAGATGTAGTTCAGCCTTTGATGAAACGACTATCTTTGTCTCAGTCAGCTTCCGAGTGGGCTGAAGTGGTTTTAGCGCAGCAAAAAGCCAACTTGCCGATCAAGAAGTCTGAAGCCCTATCTAGTTTACAACAGGATAGTCCCTTCAGCATTGAAATATGTACCAAAAATTTAACAGATATCTATAACGAAGCTTTTGCACTAAACTAAAAACAATTATTACAACCAAGTTAAACTAAAGCGGCTCTTATAAAGTGTTTATGAAAATATTAATAATAAAAAATTACTTATGAAAATAACTGTTATTATTCCTACTTATCGTCGTCCTAAATATCTCCATAATTGTTTAACAGGTTTTAAACAACAGATTCGTCTGGCAGATGAAATATTGCTAATAGTTAGAGATACCGATCGCTTGACTTGGGAATTTTTACAAAGTTTCGATTCTAAATATTTACCCTTAAAAAGTTTAATAGTAAAAGTTACGGGAGTAGTTGCTGCCATGAATTTGGGTTTGGATGCTGCTCAGGGTGACATTGTTTGTTTTATTGATGATGATGCTGTGCCTCATAATGATTGGTTAGCTAAAATCGAGGCTCATTTCTCAGCCGATCCCAGACTAGTTGGGCTTGGGGGACGAGATCGTATGTATTTGCAAGGAAAAAATTTAGTAGAAGGTCAAAAACCACTAGTCGGAAAACTACAGTGGTTTGGACGCATGATTGCCAACCATCATTTGGGAGTTGGAAAACCTCGCGAAGTCGATTTCCTTAAGGGAGTAAACATGAGTTATAGACGGGAAGCGATCGCCAATAGGCATTTTGATCAACGAATGAAAGGAACAGGAGCGCAAACACATTTTGAATTATCTTTTTGTTTGAGTCTCAAACGGGATGGTTGTAAATTACTCTACGATCCGCAAATTGTTGTCGAACACTATTTAGCAGAACGATTTGATGAAGATATTCGCGATCGCTTCAATCCAGTTGCTTTTTTTAATGAAGTACACAACGAAACTCTAGCTATACTGGAGCATTTTTCACCTCTAAGACGAATTATGTTTATGGCTTGGGCATTGTTAGTCGGTACGAGAAAGGCTTTTGGCTTGGCGCAATTAATCAGATTTTTACCTCAAGAAGGTAGATTGGCTTTTGATAAGTGGTTGATGTCAATCCGCGGACGTAGAGAGGGCTGGTTGAGTTGGCAAGAAAGCGATCGCTCAAAATCTAGGTCAAGTAATTTTAAGTAAGGGTATAAGATATTGAGTTACGGGCAAAAACAACTTTCAAGCAATATCACTGGTAAGAATTTTTTCTTTGAACTCAAGCCGACTAAAGCCTGGAGAGCAATATTTGGATTGGTCTTGGCGATCGCTATCAGTTTATTACTAGGCGGTCCTATTGCGATAATCACCTTTCCTCTGGGTTCTCTAGCAGTAGGCTGGTTTCTATATCGTCGCTATCCCTTATTTTACTGTAGTTTTGTCTGGTGGATGTGGTTTGTAGGAACGTTAATTCGCCGTATTATCGATCTGCGCTGTGGTTATTTTACTAAAGGGCCTTGGGAGTTGTCAGCAGGTTTAGTTACCGCAATTTCTATTTTGACCCTGTTAAAACACTTGCCCAAAGCTCACAAACAAGGAGGCTTACCTTTTGTTATTGCTGGTGCTAGTTGTTTATATGGTTATCTAATAAACCTCATCAATCAAGGCTTTACCAAAATCGACGAATCTACTTTTCTTCTAATTGGCTGGTTAGCCCCAATTTCCTTTGGCTTTCATCTATTCATACATTGGCGAGATTATCCTAGTTATCGTCAAAATATCCAGCGTACTTTCCTTTGGGGCGTACTATTTATGGGGTTTTATGGCATTGTGCAATATGTGTTTGCACCGCCATGGGATAGTTTTTATCTGAAAATATCACAAGCGACAGGGGAAGCAAAAAGCTTTGGCCTTCCAGAACCTTTTGGAATTAGAGTATTCAGTTCAATGAATGCTCCCCAAGATTTTGCTACCGTGATAGGAGCGGGTTTGATTTTATTATTTTGTCTTCGCGACAGTCAGCAATTGATGGCAAATGGACTTGGTTACTTGTCATTTTTACTTTCCCTAGCTCGTTCGGGTTGGTTGAGTTGGTTATTTGGTACGTTAGTTTTTTTTAACGCTCTCAAATTTAGCTTGAAAATTCGGATGTTGATTGGTATTTTAATGACTATATTAATTATTTTTCCTGTTAGTAATGTAGAACCATTTTCTACAACAATTGGTGAGCGTGTAGAATCATTGAGTAATACCGATAGCGATGGCAGCTTGAGAGCGAGGAAAGAAGCCTTCAATACACTATTAGGCGAGGCTATGGTTGAATTTGTCGGTTTTGGTCTGCAAAGTCCTATCGTAACAGATGCAAAAATAAAAAGCTCATTTGTAATTGGCGACAATGGTATACTCGTAATCTTTTTTGCTTTAGGTTGGATGGGAGCTTTGCCTTATCTATTGAGTCTCGTACATTCAATTTTCCAAATTCAACGAGCTTGCTTGAAAAATAACGATCTTGTATTACACGCTACTTATGCAATTATTTTGGGAACCATGAGCCAGATATTCTTTAAAAGTTTATACTATGGAGCTTTTGCAATGATTTTATGGGGGTTTATAGGTATAGGAATGTCAGCTCGTAATTACCTCTCTTTTGTCACTTTTCCTCTAAGAGATAATGAATAAAATTTGTTGGACGCTCAGGTAAGAATAGGATTTTAGTATATGTTTTTTAGAAAAAATTTATCTAGAAGTATCAGTTTTTTGAATAGGCCTTTAATGCCATTGCTCCTATCAATTTTTATATGTATCTCTCTTGCTTTCAGTTTTATAGTCATTAAGGATTTCTCTGGCTCTTTAATTGGAGGAGGTGATACAGCCCAATGGGAATATATAGGATTCTTTAAACCTGCCAGGATATTTTGTCTATGAGCATTAAAGCCAAAGCGATTACGCTCCGCGTAGCCTTCGGATCGCTAAATTCAGTCCAAGTTACTTCATAAATACCAGGTGGAAGATAACCCATTTCATTGAATGGGGGCAGCATATTAGTTGATTTTGATTTACTGGATAAGCACAACATATTTGTTGTTCTTCCTAAAATCATAACATAACGCCATAAATACTACCGACATAATCAAAAGAGCGATCTTTTGAAGATTTGTACAGTTTCTAAATAGGTAAAAATAAATAACATGGAGATTTATTAGAAATAAAAGAAGATGCAAATCACAATTGACATTCCAGAAGAATTAGCCGATATTCTCGCGGATAAGTGGGGTTAATAGTAGCTTGTTCTACAGCTTGATTAATAATATCTCGACTACCTTGTTCGGATTCAGCAATAAAAGTCATTTTGGCGATCGCCGATTCTCCATCTTCTTTCACTAAGCCATATTCATAGCTACCTGCAATTTGCCAGAACATCTCATTCAAGTAATGATTAGCGACAACATCAGCCGTAGCAGTAGCCGTATTTCCCTTAACTTCCGTTTCGATATTAGATATTTGATGACGGGTGCGATCAAATCCTGGTAAGCTACTCGCCCATTGTGCCATTAAAGCTTGGGGACTTTTTAATTCTACTTTTCCCCCAAACGCTGAGGTATAATCTACTCGAACTTCTTCTGCGTAAAGCTTTTCCAGACTTTCAAAATTACCCTTGTCGGCTCAAGTTGCCACACTTTCAACAATAGTATTAATTGCTGCGACCTCTGTTGTTGGGGCGTTGAAAGAATTAGAAGGTGTAGCTGCAAGTATCATTGTTAATGCTCCTACGATTAATTTCATGGATCTTTCTGTTCATTGATATTTTTATATTTCAATTTGGATGCGGTGGGCATTGATTCCCTTGATATTAAATAATGAAACTAAGCAAAATTTGCCCACCCTACATTTAATTAGTTAATTGTGAGTAACGGTGATTAGCAATTTTGTCAAACGTGCCATTGTAAACAAAGTTGCTCACCATGTCTGCTTTGAAGAAATCATGAGGAAAACCCAGTTCGATTTGACTTACTTCATCTAATTGTTTAGTTTGTTCTGCCGATAAGTTCACATCGACGCATTGAAGATTATCTTCTAGATGAGAAACTTTTCTCGCACCAATAATCGGAATTACGCCTTTACTCAGTAACCAACTTAAAGCGACTTGTGATGAACTTTTGCCTACTTGTTGAGCGACTGTATTCACTTCTTGAGCGATGGTAGTATTGCGATCGCTTTTATCTACAAACCCCTCCATCATTTCATTATCTAATCTGCGTTCTTCTTTATTCCCATTATCTTGGGTATATTTTCCTGAAAGCCAGCCACTAGCTAAAGGTGACCAAGCAGTTACACCAATATCCAGAGTCCGCGCCATCGGTAATAGTTCTCTTTCTGGAGTCCGTTGGATTAAACTATATTCAATTTGTAAGCCGATAAACTGCGTCCAACCGCGTAATTCAGCTAAGGTATTGCATTGAGATACTACCCAAGCAGGAGCATCAGAAATCCCTATATATAAGACTTTTCCTGCCCGAACTAGATCATCGAAAGCTCGCATTACTTCTTCAGCAGGGGTCATAAAATCCCAAACATGCAGCCATAAAACATCGATATAGTCAGTATTAAGACGTTTAAGACTAGCTTCTACCGACTGCATCATATTTTTGCGCTGATTTCCTCCACCGTTGGCATTAGCATCACCAAAACCATTGGTGTATTTAGTGGCTAAAACCACAGCATCTCTTTCGTGAGCAATAAATTCGCCTAGAAATTTCTCACTCGTGCCATTAGTATAAACATTGGCAGTATCGATAAAATTACCGCCAGCTTCGCGGAAGGTTTGGTAAATTTTTTGACTTTCTTCTTTGGATGAACCCCAACCCCAGTCTTCACCAAAGGTCATTGTTCCTAAGCAGAGTTCCGATACTCTTAGTCCACTTTTTCCCAGTAATTTGTATTGCATAGTTCTTGTTTCTCTATTTCTAAACTTTTATATTTTCAATTTACAGAAGTCGAAAAATTATTTCTTGAAAGCTTTTGAGTCATTTTTTGAAGATTCTTGCTCAATTACTTAATTTGCCCTAAAGGATAAACTATTTCATCTGTCATACTCGCAGCAGGTACTAAAGATAATTCTCCTGTAGCTTCGTATTTAGCCTGTGCTTTTCGACTAGTATCAATTAAACTTTGGACTGACTCTTCACCCCCGTAGGTTTCGTTAACAATTTCCTGGTTATGTAACCAAGGCGCAACCAGGGCGATCGCTTGACGACCTTCGAGACGAGCGGGAAATTCAGGGGGAGAAAAAGGCATATCTTGGACTGCATCTTCTGTCCATAATTTGAGCCAGTTTTCTAGATCTTTTGCCGATAGCAAACGCAAAAAATCGCAGACAATTTGCTCGTTAGTAGTGCGTATTGATTGTTCTGTAGACATTTTGAATCAAAATTAAAAATTATGTTGCTAGAGAGAGACGGAGAACTTTTACAGTGACACGAATTGGTGCTAGTTCTAAGGCTAAAGTTCTAGTCATTGCTTCAACACCAGCAACAGCAGCAGCGATCATAGACACACCTGAAACGGGACGAGTTGCAAACAAGCCAGACATTAATGTAATCGAACTTGCCGACATTTTACGAAGGAGGTGACGAATGACATATATCGCGCCGAAAATTCCTTCTGATTTTTTCCAAATTTATTAAAATAAAATTGACGTTGTATTTAAATTCATTTAAAATTTAAATACAATAAAAAAAAATAGAATTACAAATGCTACAAGATTTAAATACGATAAATTCTTTAAAGAAACTCAAAGGTTTAATAATGGTGGGATTGGGATTTATGCTCTCCCCATTGTCTTGGTGGAACGATTTATTTTTTAATCTCCCTCTCGCTTATTTTTTCGGTTATCTATGCAGTCAATTTTCTGCCAACTTATTTTTACCATGTGCGATCGCAGGCTACTGGCTTTCTAATGTTTTGGGAATTCTCTTGATGCAGCTAGGGGTATTGGATGTAGTTCAACAACAATCCCAAGAGCGTAATTTTAAAAAAGAGTTGTTGATGGGACTTGCTTCTTCAACTGTTTACACAGTGATTATCCTGCTTTTACTACAATTCAACATTCTCAGTACTCCCGATTTATTTACCCAAGGGGAATCTTTAACTTTCAAATCCTTTCTACCAATTAATTAAAATCTTCGAGATTGTTGGTTAATAACTAGCAATAGAAGGGGTTTAAACAGAAATATTAAAGTATGAATTATTTATTGCTATCATCTCTTAGCTTTTTCATTGGGACTCTTGTTGGTTTGACAGGAGTAGGAGGGGCATCTCTAATTACCCCAATGTTGGTTTTTGTCTTTCAAGTTCCCCCCTCAGTCGCTATTAGTTCCGATATTGTCGCTGCTTCATTTATGAAGACATTTGGTAGTATTAAACATTGGCAACAACAGACAATTGATGGACAAGTAGTCAAGTGGCTAGCCTGTGGTAGTGTTCCTGGTTCGCTAGTAGGAATAGGAATTTTACACTTGCTGAGAGAAAATAACAGCGATGAACTAGATGCTTTGTTGCTTTATAGTCTTGGAATTATGATTTTAATTGTTACATCTATCGCAATCGCCCAGTTATTTTTATTAAAACTTTTTCCTAAATTAAAATTACCCTCATTACCTAAATTCGATCTGGAAAGCAATTGGGGACGTTTTGGAGCAATTAGTATTGGCGCAGTTTTAGGCTGTCTAGTAGGACTAACCAGTGTTTCCTCTGGTTCAATGTTTGCTCTAGTGCTAATTTCTTTGTTTCAGCTAGATTCTAAAAAACTGGTAGGTACAGATATATCTCAAGCTGCCATCTTATTAACTTCTACCTCTTTAGGACATCTTGGTTTAGGAACAGTTAGCTGGAGTTTAGTTATACCTATCTGCTTGGGATCGATACCAGGAATAATAATAGGAGCAAAACTTTGTCAGCTAATACCTCAAGGGTAGGGTGTTGACTTTGTGAAAAATAGCTCAAAGTAATTTCATACACTTTCT
>CAYMWC010000067.1:0-24042 GCA_964393695.1 uncultured Pleurocapsa sp. | reverse complement strand
CTTAATGCTTATATCTTCTCTGGGTTTAATATCCAAGTCACAGATCTTGAGCAGCTTAATGGAAATGATACTATCCAAGTAACTGTCGATGGTAAAAAGTATAGTTTTACTGGACAACACAGCAAGAATGGTAAATATAGTTACATTCTCGTTGACTAGTAAATGCGTTTTTCTCAATTATTGTTAAGAGACTCATTGTCTTCAGTTTTTTATAACAGTAATCGAGACAGAAATCAAGACAACATCATCAGATATAGATATATTTAATTAATATACATTCTGTTGAACACTTGTCTAATACACACTAAATATACGAGAAGAGTGAACCAAAATGTCTAAAATTCAAATTAATGAACTGCAAGCATCTAAATCTGAATTAAACCAATTAAGTGATCGAGAAACTGTTACTGTTGTTGGTGGTTACGGCTACTACGGCAACAAGATTCGTAACGAAGTCGTAAACGATATTGATATTGCTAATATTGTACAAATCAATAACAATATTAACATTCAGATAGCTTTTGGCGGTGATAATTATAACGTCGCTAATTTAAGCAATAATGCTGGCGCAACTCAAAGCTAGAGAGTTTGCCTTACAGCTACCGTTGAGGTAAACACCCACAGTCAGCTATATTACCGAGTTGATTTCTTAACAAATTAAATGGTCAAAGCTATTCAATACTAAGTTTGCTTTAGCCATTTTCGTCTCTCTCAAGACATGAGAACAAAACGTTACCTAAGCTTTGGGAATTTCACTTTCTACTTGGAGTTAAGGATTGTTGATTATAACCCTGAAACTCCGTAACTATTTGAACTTCTTCTAGCTGTTGTTGTAACCACTCAGAGAATAAAGCTGCCATGATGTGATTATTTAATTCTTCATCTAGCTGGGGTTGGATAATCTCCTCGACCAGAATTAGATGAACTCCCATAGAGGTAACAATAGGTTTCAACAGTTGAGGTGGAGAGGCAGCAAAAACAGCGGCAGAGATTTCAGGTTTCAAGTTCTGTCGTTGTACCACTCCACAATAGCCACCAGAGCGACGGCGAGCAGGGTTAGATTCATATTTTCTGGCTAGATCGTGAAAGCTCATTTCTCCTTCTTGGATAGCGCAACAAAGTTCAATCGCCAGATCTTCATCATCTAAAATCACTTCGTACATTGCTGCTCCTGCATAGTTTAGATGATTTTGATAGAAAAAGGCTTGAACGCGATCGCCAAATAAATGATTCACTAGCTTTTTGGTAATAGTATTAGTCTTAATCAAATCCTCAAAATCATCCATCGACAAGTGATTAATGTTTAACCACTGCATAGTCGCTTCAATATTTTGTAAATTATGAGTTAAACGAAAATCATCAGCTGCTTGTTGCAATTCCAGGTCACTAATATTAATACCTAGCTCGACTGCCTTTAATTCAATTATTTGGCGAGTAGCCACCCCCTCAAGGACACGATTGAGTTGACTAGAAAGTTTGAGATGATTAGTAATATCAGTCTGATTGATTTTTAAAATTCGTTTCATAATACTAATTTAGGTTGTTATTTGCCAAGTAGAATTCCCAGCTTCGCACTAGGTATTAGAGCGAGTGGGTATTATTCACCTTACAACATGATTACAACTTCTGATTAAAAAAAAGATTATTGAGAAAAATCAGAGATAACTTTATAGTTTCATCCCATCTTCTTGCAATTTGCGGAAGGGATCGAGGAAAAAGTCAATCACCCGTCTTTGACGCACAATAATCTCTGCTGTAGCAGTTTGACCAGCAGTTAACTCGATCCGCTTACCTTGATCTAAGATATAAGGCTTATCTAATTCTACTTTTAACTCGTAGTAGTTATCCTCTTGTCCCTGAGTAGTTTCTGCTACTTTTGAGTCAGGAGAAATAGAGATTAATGTACCTTCGTTCACGCCGTAATCTTGGAAGGGATAAGCGTCAAATTTGATTTTGACTAGCATTCCTTTTTTAAGAAATCCACTGTCGGTAGGCGGAATCTGAGCTTTAAGGATCAAAGTCGAGTCTTTAGGAGCGATTTCAATCATTCTTTCTCCTGGTTGGACTACCGCTCCCTTACCCCTAGCAGGGATATGAAAAACAGTACCATCATCAGGAGCAGTTAATTCTCGTTGTTTTAATTCAAATTTGCTGGATTCAATCTGCTTTTCTATTTGGGCAATTTCTGATTTTACTTCGGTAATCTGAGATTCTACTTCTTGAATTCCCTCTGCTGTTTGTAGTTGTTCTAATTTGCCTGAACTAGCTAGAGTTTGATCACTGCGTTGTTGCTCTTCTAGTCTCAGAGCTGCTTGTTGAATTTCTGCTTCTGATTTTTTAATTAAATTTTGGTAACTATTTTCTTGTTCTTCTAGTCTTGATTTAGCTTGTTCTACTGCCGAGGAAGCTTGAGCTAAACTTTCTCGATTTTCTTGGGCTTGTTGCTGAACATCAAAAAAACGATCTTGAGCTATTACTCCTTGTTTATATGCCAGTTCATAGCGTCTAGCTTTTTCTTGCGCTCCCTTTAATGCTACTTCTGCTTGTTTTCGGGCTGCAATACTCGAATTAATTTCTTGTTGTGCCTGTTCAATTTGTGCTTGTTTTTCGCCTTTCTGGGATTCATAAAGAGCTTTGAGAGTATTAAAATTTTGCTGCGCCTGTTCTATTTGAGATTGTTTTTCCAGTAGTCGCGACTGGGTTTCTTCTTCTTTGGTATCCAAAGTAGTAAGGGATTGGGTTTTCATCAGTTCCAACTGACTCAATCTTTGTTGTAATCCTGAAATTTTCTCCTGTAACTGTGCTAGTTCCGAATTGGCTACTTCTGAGTCTATTTCAGCTAAAATTGCACCTTTTTTGACTTTATCCCCTTCTTTAACGTTAATAGCTTGGATTTTACCTGCTACGGGGGCATCAAGGTGAATTACTTGATTCTTTGGCTCTAATCTACCTCGTGCCGTCCCTGTTTCATCAACTTTAGTGACAACCGACCAAGGGACAATAATTCCTGTGCCAATGATCAGAAAATACAACAAGCCTCTAGTCCAAACCCGAGGTAAAGCATCTAATAGATCTTTGGTCGCTCCTGACCAATCTTCTCGCTCGGCTACCAGAGCAGGTAAATTGCTATTAGGATCAGGAACTACAGCTAAAGCACTAGAATTTTGATTATTGTTATTTTGTTTAGAGATTGCAGTTACTGGTTCAGGATCTTCAGTAGTTAAAGCACTGGAATTTTGATTATTATTATTTTGTCTTGGAATTATTACCGTCGGTGGTTCAGGGTCTTGAGCCATTGGCAACTGTAACTTAGTATCATTAGATCGATCAGAAGTGAGAGTATAGAGAGTATTTCTAATTTCCTCGATTTGAGAGTTTTTGAGCAAAAATCCATTTGCCCCGACACTCAAGGCTTGGTTGATCTGGTTTGATTGATTGTTATTGGTAAAAACTATAGTTTTAATGTGAGGAAAATTATGATTAATCCTTCTGATCAGGTTATAACCATTAACGCCTGGGGCATCAAAATCAACAATCACCACATTGGGAGTAAGCTTTTGAATTGTTTCAAAGGTTTCTAAAATACTCTGGGCATTGCCAACAATGGTCATATTTGGCTCCGACTGTAGCTGTCTTCTAAAAAATTCGCTACTAATACCTTGACTATCAACTATTAAAATACGCACTGTTGCTCTTCCTCTGCCGTTGGCGAGGGCAAGGGATGATTCTGAATTGGAATATGACATAAATTTAAATAAACCCAAATAAACTTAAAGTTTTAAAATTATTGAGATACTGCTAGCTGTTGCTGATTGAGGTAGAAATAATGTCCTTTTTTAGCCATTAGCTCTGAATGAGTACCTTTTTCTACTAAAACTCCTTGATCGAGAACCAAAATGATATCTGCTTGGCGAATGGTGGATAAGCGATGAGCAATGATCACCGTAGTGCGATCGCGAATAATGGTATTAAGATTTCTTTGAATAATTCGTTCGGATTCTGCATCAAGACTGCTAGTCGCCTCGTCTAAGATTAACAGTCGGGGATTGCCCAAGAGAGCGCGAGCGATCGCCAAACGTTGACATTGACCGCCTGAGAGTGTTCCGCCTCTTTCTCCTACTAGGGTTTCGTATTTTAAAGGTAGTTTTTGGATAAATTCATCTGCACCTGCTTGTTCTGCTGCTTCTTTGATTTCTTCGAGAGTGGCTTCAGGATGCTTGACACTAATATTTTCGCGAATTGTTCCCCCAAAGAGGAAGTTTGACTGATCTACTACTCCTACCTGCCGACGCAAGGAAGCAGCAGATATATTAGCCAAATCGTTACCATCAATTAGTATTTTTCCTGCTGTGGGAGAATACAAGGCTAAAATCAATTTTGCCATAGTACTTTTACCCGAACCACTACGACCAACAATTGCTACTGTTTGTCCTGGTTGTACTTCAAAATTTAGATTTTCTAAGACGTTAGCTTTGTCATCAGGATGATAGCGGAAGCTGACTTCTTGAAAGCGAATATGCCCTTGAATTGTCGATAAAAACTGTTTAGGATTCGTCTGCCAGTCTTCTTCGGGTTCTGCTTCTAGGACATCATTAATGCGTTCAACGGAAATAATTACTTCTTGTAGTTGATTCCACAAAATTGCTAAACGCTGAAAAGGACTAATTACATTACCCAGGAGCATATTGAAGGCAATTAATTGCCCAATAGTCAATTCGTCCTGAATTACTTGCCAAGCTCCAAACCACAAAACTGAAGTGCTGGCAATTACCTGGATTGTCGAACTAGCTATCTGAACTTCATTACCAATTATCTGACCGCTAAAACCTTTTTTGACCGCTTTATTGAGATATTCTTCCCATTTCCAGCGCACCCGATGTTCAACTGCCATTGATTTGACTGTTGCAATACCAGAAAAAGCCTCAATGACATAACTTTGTTCTTTGGCTGAGGCAGTAAAGATATCCCGTGAGATTTTTTGCAGGAAGGGAGTGGCAAAGAAAGCCAAGAGGAAAAATGGTGGCACAATTACTAACGCTAATAAAGCCATTTTCCAGCTATACCAAAACATTAACCCAGCATAGATAAAAATGGTCAGGAAATCGAGAAAGATAGATAAAGCTTCCCCAGTTAAAAATTTCTGAATTTTTTGGTTTTCTTGGAGACGAGCGACAATATCCCCGACATAACGGGATTCAAAAAAGCTCAAAGGCAGTTTGAAACTATGCCTAACAAATCCCACAATCAAGGAAACGTTAACTTTTTGCGAAACGTGATCGAGTAAATACTGACGTAATCCCGTAATTGCCACCTTAAATAAACCAAACAGCAATAACCCCATTCCCACTGCCATCAGGGTAAGACTACTGCGCTGAACTACGACTCGATCTAGTAAGAGTTGAGTTAATAGAGGTGTGATTAATCCGAATAACTGAATGACAATTGAGGCGATAAAGACTTCACTCAGGGCGAGACGATGAGGTTTGAGTAGTTCGAGAAATCTCCAGATAGGAAAAGAAGAGCCTCGACCTTCATCAAGCCAGGTAGTTGGTTCTACTAGCAGTGCATAGCCTGTCCATTTTGCCTGAAATTCCCGATGGGTTAAAACTCGTTGTCCAACCGCAGGATCTCCAACAATGACGTGCTTTTTATTTATCTCGTAAACGACAATATAGTGATTATTATCCCAGTGAGCGATCGCAGGTAATTTTTGTTCGGCAAAACGATCTAAAGTGGCTTTAACTGGTCGAGTCACAAAACCAATAGTCTCAGCAGCAAATGCTAAGCCTCTGAGGGTAGAACCATTACGGTTGACATTGGCTAAATCTCGCAAGCGATTGAGGCTAAAATTTCTGCCCCAATACTGTCCAATCATAATCAAACAAGCTGCGCCACAGTCGCTAACACTCTGTTGGGCATAATAGGGATATTTTTGGCTGATTCTTTGCCATAAATGACCAACTTTTTGTTTAGGGGAAGGAAAATAAGCTTGTTGTGATTTTTTTGGTGGCTTGTTCTCTTGAGTTGTAGTCGTCGCCAGCTCGATTGATTGAACTGGATCTACCTTACTCGGTACTAGGGAATTCTCAGTTAGTATTGTTTTTTGGCTAGTTTGAGTAGTAGTAAATTTATTTGATTTTGCTGAATATAGTTGGAGATTATCGCTGTCTTCATGACTCAAACTATATAACTCAGTAGGTTGGTTGACCTGCCAAAATTGTGATGTTTGCGACTGTCCTGGATGGTACATGGACTGCCCTGGATAGTAAATGCTTCCCGCAGCTAGTTTCTGTTTTTCTTCGTTTTCTAACTCTCCCGATCTTATCAACCAAAAGTATTGTTGCGATAGCGATGCTGGAACTATTTGTCCTGGCTGTAGATAGTGGGGCTGTAATAAAGGTATAACGGGTTTAAGTTTTTCTAAAGCAATATTTTTAAGTTCTGATGTCTGACGACACAATATAAGTAATTCTTGAAATAGTGCCTGTTGTTTGAAATGTTCTCTTAATTGTGGTTCGCGATTAATAGATTGTTGTAATAAAGTCCCAGGAATAAACGCCAACTGTAACTGAAACGAAGCTCTAGCTACATAATGACGAAAAGATTCATGAGCAAATAAAGTCAGTTCCCCAAAAGATGTACCTGCTTCGAGGGAAGTAAGTAAATGACCATAAGTATCAAATAATCTAACTTTTCCTGCCAAAATCAGACAGATCCCAGGAGTTGATTGCGTCGATTGCCAAAATTGTCTCCCTGTAGGGGGTTGAACGATTTTTATACCTGAGAGATATTGCTTGAGTTCAACCTGAGAAAGCGGTCTGCCAAGAGTTTGTTCTAATTGTTGCTTTAACTGTTTTTGCAGTGTCGCTTGAGATAGAGAATCTGTATACATTATTTAAATTTGAGACTAGATAACATTGTTAGTTAGTAGTTAATTAAATTAGGTTTCATATCAATTAGCTTTGGTTGAGCTAACCTCCTAACTAAAGCCTTTAAATTTAGAGGTAGCATTGAAAGCACGAATTTTACATTCGTACATAAGGCTTTTCTCTTCGTTTTGAATTTTAAACTTTTTTTACCCATAGATAAAAGAAAAGATTTTTCACTATTAAACTCAAAACTCTTCAAATTAAGTGATAAAAGCTTACAGCCAATAGCTTTTAACTCGTAAAATTTAGCTTTAAACGTTAAATAACTGGAAATTTAAAAAAAATTAAGTTAAGTGAAAAGGACTAAAACTTACTGCTTGAGGTTGTTTATTTCCATTTCCCTTGAGGTTACGAATGACAATGTTAGAACGGCGAATAGGTTCAGATTCTTGATTTAATTGGTTGCTATTTTGAGAGGATAAATCTTGGCGGGTTGACAATCCCATTTGCTTCAATAACCGATTGACATGGCGTTCGCTTACTTCTATACCTAGTTCTTTGGCTAAGTGTTTACTGAGCCAATGTGCTGTCCAGCGTTGAAACGCATAACCGTACTCTCTCGGACTTTGACTAACTAAGTCTCGTAGGCGGTTAAGGTATTTTTCATTAACGGTTTTGGGTCTGCCTATAGGTAATTCTTTCCATTTGTGTGCCTCTCCTGACTGAGCAATATACATCCAATATCTTGCGGTTTCATGGGAGCAATTTAAAGCACCACAAATTTGTGTTTGAGAATGTCCCCTATCGGCTAAGAGCATGATCTCAATACGGCGACGGTATTCTGGTCTTAAATTCGTCTTGAGTTTTTCTTGCAGTAGCTTTTTTTGAAATGGCGAGAGTAGTTGCTCTTGTAAAAGTGGCTGAGATTCTGAAAAGTTAGACTGAGAATCGTTGAATTGAGATTGTTGGCTATACATAATGTAGATATTTCCTAAAACAATTTTTATATTTGCAAAAAAAACTAAATGTTATTGGTTCTATGTTTTGATTAAGGTTCTAGTTTAACTAAATGGAAATAGTAATCTGGTTAACATAGATTTTTTTGATTTATAATCACCTCGATATTGTAGTTTTAGTGGTTATTATGAGGGGAGCTTAGTGAAATCTCAATGTTGTTAATTAGACAGAGATAATTAAACCAGTAATAGCTTCTAGTTATTTCACTACGCTATATATCCCTTACAATAACCGAAACTACAATTGCTAGGTTATTCTTTATTCTCTTTGCAAATGTATAAGTTGCCTTTTCATACCTCTAGTACGAAGTGTACACTTGCTTTATGCAATTTTTTCATTTAACTAAAATATCTTTATTAAACTTTTAAAAACTGCGGATTTTTTGTAAAGGAAGAGTAAACTTCTCGGATTTTGACCATAAACTATATTTACATTTTAAATTTATAAATGATTAACAGCTTAAGTAGCTAAAGATACAATATTTTGTGTCAAAATTAAATTAATGGCACATTTTGGTTTATAAAAATCTGCTGAGATCAAATTCTTGCTCATCAACTTCAGGAGCAAATCTTTCTGCATTGAGGATGAGCAGCAATCTTTCAGTGAAGTCAACGGCACCACGTAATTCATTTTTGAGCTTGATTAAACCACCATTAGCATATTCTTCAAAAATTAAGATTCTTTGAGCTTCTGCCGTGGTATTTGTCGATAAAATTTTTAGATCTTGGGTTTCGCTAACCCCAATCAGTTTAATCAGAGGCTCATAGCCACGAGAAATAAATACCTCCAAACTAATAGGTGCAGGTTCATTCTGAGATACTTCGGTTAATTTGACTCGCTTTTGGTGTTTTGCCCCTAGACTGGCAGCAAAAGCAATAATATCTGCATAGGTTTGAAATGCTCCTGTTGTGCCTTTGGTATCTAGTAATTTTTGAATTAATTCTGCTTGCTCTTTGGCTACTTTAATTCTGGGTAGTGCCATGTTTTGAATGATTCTGAAGAAAGGATATGCAAAATGATAACTCAAATTTGTGTCAAAATTAAAATAATGAAACAAATTAAGCAATTTTTGGCGTTGCTGAATACTTGACTTTTGATATCCTGATTCAGCAACGCCTGATTTTTAATTAGCTTTTTGAGTACTTTAGTTCGCAATCATATATTTTATAATAAGCGTTTAAAAGCTACTGTACTTAAGGATTTAGGAATTACCAGGGTTTAATTGAGGAGAATTATTTTCACTCGGCTTTTCTGCTACCTGTTGAATAGTTTTAATGTGCCGTACTTCTGTGCCAAAATTTAAGGGTTTGGCAATGGTATCTAACTTAGCTTTAGCTTGGGCTTTTGACTGAATTTCTAAAATAGATATAGGAATAACAATTACCCAAAACAAAGAAGCGATCGCAATTACCATCCAAGATGCCCGATCGGTTTGGGAACATTCTGTATCACTGAACATTCTATAGAGTAAAAAAATGCCGTATGCACCTGCACCAGATAAATAAAAAGTCATTTTCAATAAAAAAATTAAAGCTTTAGATATAATCAATTATGCTGCTTGCCATTCTGCTCAAGAAACCGTATTAATCGGTAAATATAAATAAAGCTTTTGTAAATTAGCTTCGTTCGGACTTATTGGTTTTTAGCTTTTAGCTCTTAGCTTTTAAAAATTGAGAAAAACTAGTAATTGTATAGCGAAAGCTATCTCAACTAGGAAATAGGAAATTAATTTTGCACAACTAATTAATACCATGTCGTCCACTGCCAAACCTGTGTCTGATTCATTTAAATGGCAAGATTTTAAGCAGCTACAATCACCTGATGCGAGCCAGTTAGAAAATATCAAATCTCATTTAGATCTAGTGCTTTTGGCTTTAGAAGCGATCGCAGATCTTAGTTCGGAAGCTATTGTGCAGGCTGCGAAAGATTTACACCTCGAATCTATTATAAGCGATCGCCTAACTTTATGGCGATTAAGAGCCTCTAACCCCCAGCGTCAAAGTTCAGGTGGAAGAAAAAAATTAGATGTAGAAGAAGCGCGATCGCTGGTATTAATTATTTGTTATTTAGCTAATCAACATCAAGAATTGCTCCGTCGCGCAGTTAGTTTATTAGAACAAGTAACGGCACAAAATCAAGCTCCTCATGAAGTTGCTTTATTAGGTAATTATCTCGATCAATTTATTAATTACTATCAAGAGAGAATTAGTAATGCTTCTAATATATCTTCTACGTTTCTAACTCAATTAGCTTGGAAACTCTTGAGCGATTTATTATTCTACAGTGGTAATAATGGTCATCGTTTACTGTGGCTTGCTATTTTTGATGCTGCTCAATCATCTTCTAATCAATAATCATGTCTACTACCCTGCATCGTTTTACTCCCCCTACCTGTACCCTAGAAATCAAAGAAATCAAATCCCCTTTGACCCGTTGGGTAAAGCCAACTAAACTACAAAACTGGCAATTTCAGCTAGACTTTGATGATCCTCGTCTACCAACAGCTAAACAGATAAAAATTACGGGCGATCGCCAGGATTTAACACAACTGCAATTAGCTATTAATTACTATGTACAAGAGTTTTTAACAACTTCTTTTAAATCTCATCTAGATATTAAAATTAATAATCAACCTAATCTTAAACAGCCTTATTTTAAGCCTCAAGGACTAGTTAATCATCAGCTATTTTTTGGTAATTTAACTCATAATCATACTGCTGATAGTATTCAACTCAGTACTATTCAATTGTTTGATTTAGTGACAGCTTTAGAAGCATACCAAACTCAAATTGCTAATTCACCTAAATTAAACTCAACTCAGTCAAAAAAAAATATGCCTCTTTGGGGTGGAATTGCTGCTTTAGTAATTGCTGCTATAGGTATTGCTGCTATTTCCCTAAGATCTCCTACACCCTCAAATGTTGCTTCCGATTCTAAATCTCAATCCTCAGAAGAGATTACCCCACTAGATGATGTAGTTCCTCCTCAAGTACCCAAAACAACTACCAAACCCACACCAAAGCCCAAATTATCCGATTCTTTAGCCTCTAATAACAGACTCCCTCCACCGCCCGCAGTCGATACTCCCAAACCCAAACCTGATATCCCCGATCCTGCTGATTACCCCCTAGCGGAAGTTGCTCGACAATCAGGATTAAACAATACAGCTACAAAACAAAGTAATTCTAGACAACAAACTGAGTCGGTAATTACAATTCCGACTGAAACTAAAAATCAAGAGACAAGTTCTGATTTAGAATTAAACACTGAGATTAATCCCAATTCCAATCAAGATTTAGCCAGGGTAAATAGTTCTCCAGCTAACTCTCCCATAATAGTCAAGGCTAATAAATCTGATCAACTGCAAGAAGTCAAAGCTTATTTTCAGGCAAAATGGCAACCACCAGCCGAACTTAAACAAAGTCTAGAATATCGTTTAGATTTTAACGCTAACGGTTCTCTTAAACGAGTTATTCCCTTGGGTAAAGCTTCAGAATTATATCTTAACAAAACTAATATTCCTTTACAGGGAGAAGTCTTTATTTCCCCGCTTCCCAAGTCCCAAAAATCAACAATTCGTCTACTATTAAATCCTGATGGAGGAGTACAAACTTTTACAGAATAACTATCAACAATCTTCCTCACAACATCCTCAAAATATTTTTCTAGTCTATAGAGGAATCTTAGGGCAACCAAAAACATCACAAAATTGGAGGCTACACTATGACACTCAGTAAATGGCAACCATTTAAAGAATTAAGCACTATTAAACAACAAATGGATCGTTTGTTTGAAGATATGCTTTCAATTAATGACCGTGATTGGATGGGACTACACAACATAGCTGGTATGTGGACTCCTGCGGTAGAAATAAAAGAAACTGACCAAGAATTAATTCTCAAAGCTGAAATTCCTGGTATGGATGCGAAAGATTTGACAGTTGAGGTAGAAGAAGACAGAGTAACTATTGGAGGAGAATACAAAGAGGAAACTACTAAACACAAAGATAAAAATTATTTCCACTCGGAATTTCACTATGGTGAGTTTCAACGGGTTATTCCTTTACCTATGCCCATTAAAACTGATGCAATTAAGTCGAATTTTCAACATGGCATCTTAACTTTAACTTTGCCTAAAGTTGAAAATGCACCTAAAAAAGTAGTCAAAGTTAATCTCGAAGGCAGTTAGTAGGGGAGCGATGGCGATGTGAGTGGTTATGAGTTTAGTTACTGGGGAAAAGACATCGCTATCACCTGTATTGATTAGTATTCTTGAGAGCTAATTACTAACTTACTTCTGTTCGAGCAAGCCAAGTATTGATAAGGAGGATTTTGAGCGTGAACACTTTTGTTCGACGACGTTTTGAACCTGAATTTCTGGGTTTTTGGGAACAGTTTTGTAGATGGATTACTAGTACCAACAATCGCATCTATATTGGTTGGTTTGGCGTGTTAATGATTCCTACGCTGTTAGTGGCAACTATTTGTTTTATCCTGGCTTTTGCCACTGCACCTGGCGTTGATGTTGATGGTATTCGTGAACCTGTTATTGGCTCGTTGTTGGGTGGTAATAATATAATTACTGCTGCGGTTGTACCTACTTCTGCTGCTATTGGACTTCACTTTTATCCTATTTGGGATATAGGTTTGGTCAGAAACAAGTTACATACAATTATCTGGCTGGACACTATGGATTCTTGGGTCGATTACTTATTCCTTGGTTGGCTAGTGGCAACCATCGAGCTTTTCATTTTCTCTTAGTAGCGGTACCAACAATCGGTATTTGGTGTGCCTCAGTAGGGGTTAGTACGATGGCATTTAACCTTAATGGCTTTAATTTCAATCAATCGATTTTAGACAGCCAGGGTCATGTAATTTACAGCGATGCTGATTTGCTAAATCGAGCTAATTTGGGTATTCAGGCGATGCACTCTCCTAATACTCATCATTTTCCTCTAACTTTAGCTGGAGGTGAACCTATTACTGTCAGTTATCTGGAACAGTTGTAACTATTTTGGCGATCTTACAAACTTTACTGGCGATCGCTCTGATTGTCGGTTTTTTACGCTCTATAACTTATGGTATTGCTTTGGGTATTAATGCAGTAACGTTTATTTCTACCTGGCAACAATTACTAGACCCTTGGGGTTTGGCTTCTGGTCAATCTACCAATCATTTATTCTTGGCTGGCATACCTGTATTAGCAGGATTTATTGCTTTATTTTTACTGCATCCTTGGGATCGTTGGTCGGTTGATGCTTGGCTAAAACATAAACGTATTCGCAGCCATCCTCCAGAATCTCTTAATACAATGCATCATGAATAGTTAATTAAGTATTGCTTTAGGAAAGATCTAGGGTGTGTCTAGACAGAATTTACTATAAGACCATAATGGAATTTATCAAGCTTTAAAAGATGCTCAGTCCCAGTTTGGTCTTTCTTTCCAATTAATTCTCTGTTTTTTGCGTCATCTAAGTGCAGAACAAGCAATGATGACTTTAGAAGCAGCACTACCATATAAAGACACGATCATAGCCGTTGGTTTGGATTCTTCCGAACAAGGAAATCCTCCTGAAAAATTTAAGGCTGAAGCTAAAAAAACTTTAATTTCCAAATTAGATCAGTACTTATTTGCTAGTTGACTTCTTAAGTATGATATTGCCTTGATATTAACAACTAACAATCCTCACAAGTTCTTCAAGCTTATAGTTTATCTTAAAGTTAAATGGGAGTTGTCTTTTACCTCTATTGCACGACTACCTAGAGGCTAACGCTGGAGGAATTTCTATGAAAACCAAAGCAGCACCAATCAAACTTAATTTTCCTTTTGGTCTATATTTTCAGCAATTATTTTGTCCCGATATTTATGTCAAGTTTGTTAATCCCTTTAGCTTTTGGCGTAAATATAAAATTGATCACCTCGAAACCTGTTGGGAATTGAATGTGGTTCGTCGTTTGGAAGATTGTTATCAACTGGAATGGCAACCAGTTACACCGCAATTACTCTTAACAGATACTTATCAAAATACAATTTTAATTTCTCAGCCTTGTTTGGAGCTTAAATATCGGGGCGTTACCTACTCTATTAGTGGTATTTCGGCAATAAAGATAAGTCCGGTCAAAACTCATCTCGGACAGATAATTTTAGAGCAATTAGCAATATTGCCTAGCTGTAATCTGTAAATCATCGTGGTTACTCAGAAATATCAGATAGTATTTTTCTAAAGAAGTAAGTAACTGCTCAATTATTTTTAGCTTCTAAAAACATGGCGAAGTTTTTTCTGAATCAGACATCATTGTATTGACAACCAAAAGCGTATTTGTATTTGTAACTTTTCTCTTTCTTGACAGATGTTCTTTAAACATATAAAAGTAGTATATTAGTCGTCTTTTGTTACTTGTTGTATTATTTTTGTTTTGTGTTTGATTGAGGATTCAGTTTGGGTATTGCAGCCAAGAATAAACTCTCTTGCCTCTTGTAAATTTTGTTTGGTAAACTCTAGCTCTCTTTTTAATTGTAGATTTTCTGTATATAAGCGCAGGTTGTCTGCTTGGATGCTTTTGGTATTGCCACTTACTTTGACAGTTTCGAGATTAGCTTTTAATTGTTCTATTTCTTGGATTAATTCTACTTTCTCTTGTTCCAATGTTTGTAGACGCTGTTCTAAATTTATAGCAGCAGGTTCATTGCTATATTTTTGCTGTTCTCTTAAGGTCTGAATTTTATAGGCTAATTCAGGATATTTATAGATATAACTAACAGAAACTCCTGCTTCTCTAGCGACTGAACGAATAGTTATTTTGTGTTTTTGAGCTATTAAATTAGCGATCGCTTTTTCTGTTTTTTCAAATGCTTCTTGTTTCTTTTTTTGACTAGCTTTAGTTAAGGCTGCTATCTGTTTATCTGACATTTTGTTGTTTAAATTAAATTATCTGTTTAACCATATAGACGTTGTAGATGTTTTATTGCTTAATTCCGATAATTACTCTTATCGGAACTTGAATTTATACTAATGAAGTAATTGATATATGGTAGCTGTAACAACATATTAAGCAACAATACTTACAGTTATGACTTCGTGTATTTGGAATCTCTCATTTTTCTCTAAACCAGTCGCTCACAAAGAAATTGAGCAGATATTAGAGGATAATTTAATTATTCCAGCAGATACCAGCAAAGAAACTAAAGAGGATTTAAAAAATATATTGGGACAACTAATTGCTAGAAAAAAACGACATTTTTCTCAATATAAACGCTTGATTCTTGATTTTGAATTTCAAGATGAGGGTGATAGCTTTCGTCTTTTTGTTATCTCTACACCAGTCAAGAAAAAATTGAAACAATCTGACTGATTAAAGTATGTCTCTATTCCTCTGATCTTCATCCTGAAAAAAATGTGTCATAAATAAAGAATTGAAACATTTTCTCGTGAGGATTAAATATTAATGATTGGAACAGTAGTCGCCGTAAACCTTAGTAAAACACACTCCTTTAGCAAATCTAACCAAGACAGTATTAAATTAATAGCAGGAATAGGTATAGAAGGAGATGCTCATGCAGGAAAGACAGTAAAACACAGATCTAGAGTAGCCAAAGATCCAAGCCAACCTAATTTAAGACAGGTACATTTAATCCATGCAGAGTTACATGACGAGCTAAAAGGCAAAGGTTTTAACATCTCTCCTGGCGATATGGGAGAAAATATAACCACCAGAGGAATTGATTTACTAAAACTACCCACCGATACCCTGTTGTACTTAGGCAAGGAAGCAGTAATTAAAATAACTGGATTACGCAATCCTTGCGCCCAATTAGACCACTTTCAACCTGGTTTAATGTCTGCGGTACTAGATAAAGATAAAGCAGGTAATATCGTTCGTAAAGCTGGGGTAATGAGCATTGTTATCTCTAGTGGAGTAGTAAGCACTGGCGATCGCATTTACATCGAACTTCCTCCCCAGCCTTATCGATCGCTAGACAAAGTTTAAGATTATTTTGTGTCACAAGTTTAAAATTGACACATTTAATAAAAATACATTTTGTCAGGATAAGCCTATTGCTACCATAAATACTTAGCTTTTATAAATACAACTAGTGTTAGTTAGCAAACAGAAAATAAGTTTTCACTCTATCAAAGCAAAATTTTTGTGTCATTATTTGAATTTTGAAACATTTTTTAGGTTAGCTTTGAGCGAAGTTACTTTCATCAATTTCTACAACTCTCAATTTTGTAACTTAGTATCAAAAACTTACGCTAAGACTCAAAGCTCTACTAAGAAGAAATCTCAAAATCTACCAACCGTTGATTAATCTCATTAAGATCACAAGCCTCAGAGTTAAAATTACCTCCTATCTATTCAATCATGATGAACAATATGTTCAACCGAACTTGGTATATTACTCAAAGAGTATTGCAAAAAAGAAGGAAGTAGAGGAAGCTGTTTCAAGAAACTATGATCAATCGGAAACCATTTAAATTCCATTTTCGTACCCTCTTCTACTCCCCAAAAAGATTTGTCTTTAGCTAAATATGGCGATCGCTCTTGAAACCTCATCAAAAAATAAAAAGCAATTTCATGATAGTTTTGGCGATTATATTCAAAAAAATTCTCTACCAGCCACAGTAAACGAATTACCTCTACATCTTCGTTTAACTCTTCTTTTATTTCTCTAACAAGAGTTTGCGCGCTAGTTTCGTCAATTTCCGCCCTACCACCAGGAAAAGTCCAAAAACTATCCCTTTCCGCACGATGTAGCAAAACATAGTCATCGTCTATAGCAATACCAGCGACGCGAAAATTAAAACGGCGATCGCCTTCAGTCAATGTAATCATAGTACGCCGAACAAAAATGATTCTGATTCTCCTTTCATTGAAATTAACCGTTCACTGATCGCTATTTTTAAACATTTCATAGTACGGAAGATTATTTTTAATCGCATAATCAGTTTTAGAAGTATAAAAATTACCCTGGCGATCGTGAAAAGCCCAAGTAGTCGGAAATTGCATAATTGCTCCCATAGTTAAGGGAACACCAGATTCATTCAAAGTCTTGATACGTCTGTGTAAAGTGCTTCTGGATAAACCAGTTTTTTCCATTAGCTGTCGGTAACTATATTTTTGTCCATCAATTAACATAACGATTATTCTGTTATTCAACCTTCAACTTTATTTATTGTGTCAGAAATTTAATTTTGACACACAATTAAAATATTAGAAAATTTATCTTTCTTTCAAAAATGAGAGATTTAACCGACAAAATAAGCACTTTGATTTCAGTACAAACTCAAAGCTATGACTTGATGAAAAACCTAGATAATCGCCAAGATCAGCTATCTAATCAACAGCAGCAGTTAATTGAAATCTGGAAAATGCTATCTGAAAAATAACACAAATTCAAATTACAAAAGGAGCAATTGCGTATTCATGCCATTGACGCTGATGCCATTCAGTCACATAGGGATTAACAATAAACTGGGCTTTATTACCTCCTTGAACATCGATCCGTAAACAAGAATAAGGTCGTTTTTTATTTTTCCCCCTACCATTGCGCCCCAAAAACAAGTGAGATTGACAAATGGGTTGAGAATTAGAGTCACTATCTTGATATAACATCGTTCCTTCTTGACGCTGACGACGCAAACTATGACCACTACCACCACAGACAAGCCAGTTAATATTAGAGTCTGCATATCCAGTATTTTTCGTAGACAGATGTTCCAGACAGTGAGCGTGTCCTGAGATGACAATATCTACTATTGAGCGTCCTGGGGATAATGTACCAATTTCCTTAACAGCATCCTCAAATACCTGACGCAAGCGATCGCGAATTGCCAAAGTCTGTCCCTGATTCCATTTCGTAGCTTCAGTAACGTAAGGAGGATGGTGTAAAAAGATAATTCTGCCTCGTACAGATTCATCCTGCCAAGAGGTAATCAAACTATCTTTCAGCCAGGTTAATTGCTCCCAATCAGTTGTTTGTTCTTCTTTATTAAGTTGTTTAGCAATATCCCGTTGACTTTCTTCAATTTGCTCTAATTTAGCGTAATAATCGTCTAGTAGTTCTGCATCTTCAGGATCAAAACGATTGAGCTTATCCATTTCCGCTTGGATTTTTTGCTCCTGCTTTGTTAGTTTACTTTGACGTGCTAGTAATGTGGCTCTGGTGTTTGCACCTTCTGGTGTATCAGGTATAGATACAGGCTCATTAAAAGTATTAGAATCCAAGGCAAAAAAATCAATACCCCCATAACGAAATGTATAGTAACGATTGGGTAAACGGGTAAATTTACCTGGTCGATATTGCAAACACTTTTCACCTTGATAATTAGCAGTGTAATGGTTATCTAAATGTCGTTCTAAGCTAAGTTTATCTTTATCAATTAAATAATCCAAAAAAGCCCTAGCATAAGCCTCTCCTTGATAAGAGCCATGCCAACCGACATCTAAATCTATTCTGGTTCCAAGTAAACGACGAGGCAACCAAGTCGCCTGTACTAAGATCCCATAAATTAAAGGTAAATCATAATAATCATGATTCCCAGGAATAGGAAAAAAAGGCAATTTAAAAGTCATGCGGTCATATTGTATGTATTTCGGCTGTTCACCACCCACTAAAAATTCTCGATAGGGACTAATAAAATTATCCTGATAATATTCCTTTGAGCCAACTTGATAGACTACATCCCCAGTATGAAGAATAAAGCTAGTCTGTTGTTGATGCTGCAACATTATTTCCGCTACTTGGCGTTGAGGATGATGCTTAAGATGAGTTCCACAACCACTATCACCAATGACTAAAAAAGAAAATTCAGGATTGTCGGTGTTACCATCATCGATAACTAATTTAGTTTGGGCGATCGCTTTAGCTTGAATTATCGGTTCTTGCCAACGTACCCGACGTTTCATTTGCTCAATTTTGACTGCTATATCGGGATCTAAGACAAAGTTCATTGATTATTGAGGGATTTAACAATTGCTATATCGAGTTTACTAGAAGTCATGATTGCTAATAATCACCAAATAGATTTATCTTTTATTGAGATTGAACCGATATTAGCTATTAACAGTCTAAAAATAAAAGAACTAAAATTTCTAGAAGATGGGCAAAATGTTAGCTAGTAAACAGACTAGTACAACAGACGTAGAATCAGATACAGGAGTGCAAACAGAACAAGAATTACCAAAACTAATTCGGCTGTGCCAACAGGGCGATCGCCAAAGTTTCCGTTTGCTTTATCAACACTATCAACAACGGGTACGCTCAACCCTTTATCAACTCTGTGGTACTTCTGCTTTAGATGATCTAGTACAAGAGGTTTTTTTAAAAGCCTGGAAAGGACTACCTCAACTAAAAACAACCAAGTATTTCTCTACTTGGCTTTATCGTATTAGCTGGAACGTAGCTACAGATCAACGGCGTAAGTTAGCTCAAGGGCTTGAAAAAACCAGTATTAATGAAAAATCTTGGGACAAGGAGCTATTTTACTCGCGCAAAGATTTATCTAACTTTCAAGATACGCCAAATTTAATGCATCTGCACTATCAAGACTTAGTTAGACGAGGTTTAAACAATTTAAGTTTTGAACACCGTGCTGTCTTAGTTTTGCATGATTTGGAAGATTTACCCCAAAAACAAGTAGCCGATATTTTAGATGTACCAGTAGGAACAGTAAAATCACGCTTATTTCATGCTCGAAACTTATTTAAAAAATTCTTAGAACAACAGGGAATATCTCTTTAAAACTATCAAAGATAAAACTATGACTAACTTACACAACAATAAACAACCAAATTTGGTCAGTTTTCTGCGAGATAATCGACCACTTCCTCCCCATCCCCATCCCGATTTGGAACAAAACATTATCGACTCTCTAGAACCTAGAACCAATCAGAAGCAGAAAAACGAGTCTCCCAGTACTTGGACTATCTCTGGCACACTTGCACGCAGTAGATCGGCAAAATTACTCGCTACAGGCTTTTTGTTTACCTCTGTCAGCTTCAGCTTTAAAACCCCCCGTATTGCTGTCGAACCTCAAGAGTTAGAAAACTTTTTGGTTAAAAATTGGCAGGATACTATAGAAAATCATGATTACACTCTTGCAGATGAAACGGAAGCTTATTGGCTATTTCCTAATACTCACAAGCCTCAGAAATCACAGCCAGCTTTATCGGTTGCAGCCCCCTAAATTAAATCAATCTAGCTTTTCTAGTTAAATGGCATATTTCAAATTTGTTCAGGCGATCGCCCTAACCTTCCAAGTCGTGTTTCTTAATGTTTTAGGCAATAGTAAAGGGAAGAATTTTATAAATGATCGAGTTAATAATACTTAAGGCAAATGACCCAATTAAGGCACTCCAAATTCCCCAACGTAGTCTAAAACCATGAACTAAAAGGGCTGCGAGTCCAAAAATTATTCCATTAACAATCAAAGAGAATAAACCAAAGGTAAGAAAATTAATTGGGAGAGTCAGAAAAGACAAGATAGGGTGTAACACCGCGTTAAGAATCCCAAAAACAATTGCTGCAATCACACCTTTCTTAACATTGTCTATTTCTACTCCAGTCGGTAATTTAGAAATTATCAGTAAGCTAATAGTGGTCACTATTAAAGAAATAAGAATCGCTAGTATGTTATTCATAATCAGTGAATCCTAAATAGTAATTAGTTGTACCTTACAACAAAACAAATATGCTTTTTCATTTCGCAAGACAATCTTTAGCTTTAGGTAAAGTCTTGTATTGTTTATATTTTAGGTTGCCATTTACCGCTATACCAACGCAGTAAAACTCTGGCTAATTGACTAGAACTATGACGGACGTGTCCTTCGATTGCATCTTCTTCCATCACGTTTGCCATAACTATACGACGATTAAGTTTAGCAATTTCCTGACGGTCTAAATATACTGGATGCGAATTTTCTAGGGCATAGCGTTGCAAAGATACGGGACTAGGAGGTTTACGATGTACTAAGACAGCATCAAATAATTTTTGTTTACCAATACGGTCAATTTCACGGATATGATCGGCAACACTAAAACCTTCGGTTTCCCCTGGTTGAGTCATAATATTACAAACATAAATACGGGGAACATCCGCTTTCGCGATCGCATCTCGAATATCAGGGACTAAAAGATTAGGAATAATACTGGTATAAAGACTACCAGGCCCAATAATAATATATTCTGCTTCCTTAATGGCAGTTACGGCTGCGGGCAAGGCTGGGGGATTAGCTGGCATACAGCCAATAGTTTTAATTCTGCCTCCTGCTTGGGGAATATTTGATTCTCCTTCGATTAATCTGCCATCTTCCATTTCTGCCCATAAACTGACATCTGTGAGGGTAGAAGGTAAGACTTTCCCACTAATGGCTAAAACCTTAGAACTAGCAGCTACAGCTTGCTCTAAATCCCCCGTAATTTCGCTCATAGCGGTCAGAAATAAGTTACCAAAGCTATGCCCTATCAAACCAGATCCCGCTTCAAAACGATACTGAAATAGTTCTGTTAGCAATTCTTCTTCATCCGCTAAAGCTGCTATACAGTTACGAATATCACCTGGGGGCAACACTCCTATTTCTCTTCGCAATCTCCCAGAAGACCCACCGTCATCAGCTACAGTGACAATAGCGGTAATATTACTACTGTAATCTTTTAACCCTCTTAATAAAGTGGATAACCCTGTTCCTCCGCCAACCACAACAATTTTTGGGCCACGATTGAGGCGACGACGATCCAACAACATATCAATTAGCTGTTTATCTTTATCAACTCCCAAAACATCGGTAATTGAACCAACAGTGCGAGATTGACCCCAAATTATCAAAAAAATTCCTGTGATTAGGACAATTGGACCAGAAATATAACTAGGAATAACTGTGGTCAAAAATTCCAAGAATTCAGCAGTCAAGGAAAGTAAACGATAAATTGGCGTAAGCTTACTCCAGATAGCAGTACCAACCACTGCCAGAAAAACACCACTGGCACTCAGGAGTAACCAGCGTTTGATAAATAACCCAGGAGAAAGCCATTTAAATAATCGATGGCGACGACGAGGAAACTTCTTTTTTTGCGAAAAAGATGAATTTTTCATCTCAATAGAGAAATATGTTTAGATACCAATGTTAGAATCGCTATCATAAACATAAACTATCTCGCTTTAAACCACTAAAAATTATTTATAGACTATAGTTACCTAACACAACCTGCTAGTTCACTGTTCACTGCTGAGTTGATGCCACCTTGTTTCTGAGCCTTCTAAGTTTTGTTACCAAGCTTTTAATTTCTGGAACTGATTGATTGTATTCAAAAACTATTTTTTTAGAAGTGTGGCGATTGCTTCCATTGGCTGTCTTAGTAAAGATAATTTTTCTGGGGGTAATCACAAATTCTTGGTTGCAATAGCCAAGACAATGACCAAAGAAAGTACCTGTTTTAATTGTTCTTATTTTGTTTAAACGTAATGGTTGATCTATCGGATTAGGGTTTTTGACGATTGTTTGAGTTATTGCTTCGTTGTTAGCCAATGCATAATTATTATGGGGAAAATATATAGAAAATCCTAATGTTGTCAATAATAAGAGACTTAATTTAATCGATTTAGTAAGTAAGAATCGATTACTTAAATATATTGGTAATAGCTTGTTCAATTGTTCTTTCCACTCCTTGTTGTAAAGTATCTACGAATATTCTTTCCAAATTTGAAGGTTCTTCTGATTGTTGCTCAGACTCATTAGAAAATGATTTATTGTTAGCTAGTTTGTCATCAACAAAAGTAAAACTCATATCGGTGCTGCGATGATCTTGGCTCACAATATTATTATTGTCACTACCCGTATAAAATTCTTGTCCTTCCAGTATTTTTACAGTAATTTCTCCTCCTTGTTTTTGAGTAATTAAACCTGCATGAACGGCAGTGCTGCAAATACCAGAATTTAAAGTATAGATGTTTGTTCCCCAAATTGGAGGATGGATTAAATCGTCTGCTGCTGGTTGACAATCAAAAGTATAGTTGTTACCAATATTTTCGCTCTTATCCAATCCCATACTACTTATTCTGCTACTCCAGCCAATTTCGGAGATTGAAGTTTTATCGTTTTGGGCATTGGCTGGATTTAAGGAGGTTGTACTAATAGCGATCGCGAAACTAGCAGTCAGTAGTTTGAGATTATGACCATTTTTTATAGTTTTCATAAAGTTATTTAGTTTTAATTAAAAATTTTTTTATTGTTTTTATAAATTAACATAAACTTTATTGAAATATGCAATATTTTTATAATTACATTTATCAGTTATTTATATTTTTATTGTCTAAGTAAATATTGTTTATTGACTGTGATCTAAAACATTTATTAGTGTGATTTAAAGTCAAGATTACTTCATCTATTGCTTGTTTAATCTCTTGATTAGCAACCTCAGAGTTATTAATAATAATACTAAAAACCAAAGTTGGATAGTTGGATAGTTAGGTAGAGCCATATATCCTGATAAAGAATTAATTCCTGTCAAAGTACCTGTTTCACCGAAAAGATAACCCTGAATAACAGTATTATGAAAGCGATTTTTTAAAGTCCCATTAACTCCAGCCATGGATAAAGATTTACGGTAAACTCTAGCTTGAGAAAAGCGTGACATTATTCTCAGAATTCTCAGAGTTTTTACGAGGGTTTGAGGAGTAATTAAATTTTGGCGAGATCAACCAGAAGCATCAACTAAGAAGTATTCATCTAAGTTTATACCTAGTTTAATTAAGCTTTGATTAATAGCTGCGATCGCCCGTGATCACAAGGTGTGATCATTCGTGTCACCAATGCCTAAACCAGATTCAGAGTCATGGCGATTGCTCATAAGAATATTTTGCGTCACATAACATATATCTAAAAATAATATAAATAAATTGGCTTAAAATAAACTATTAAGTTTTTGCGATCGCGCAGCGGAAGCGAAGCCTCATCCCCAAAGGTGTGGGCTATGCCCAATCGCGCCTTGTGTCAATCTTTAGGAGAGTAATTGTGAGCAATTTAGAACAATTAAATGCTGATTACGGTATTACCGATAAAGTTAAATTTGTTGAGGGAAAAGGTGGTTTTCCTATAATTGAAATTGTGCGACTCGTTTAGTTCAAAAGTACTAATAAGTACGTGGAACTAGCGTGGTT
>CAYMWC010000066.1:0-24064 GCA_964393695.1 uncultured Pleurocapsa sp. | reverse complement strand
GAATGATATCTCTCCATCTCCTTGGGAAAAGTGGATATCTCCCATAGATAGATTTGCACCATCGATATACACAGGGAAATAAATTCGTGAACCTTTCGAGAGATTCTTAATATCGCAGTTACCACCATGTTCTCTAGGAGGTACCGTACGGGCAGCTTCGGCAGCCACGCGCTCAAATTCTGAACCTGGAAGAGTTCCTAATACGGCTTGTTCTGGGTTAGGTAAGGCTGCTAAGGGTGGAATTTGAGGCTTCCAAGGTGGCCCTCCTTTTTCTACTAAGGCTTTTTCCCGTTTATTCCATGTCTGCAAAAGTTCCATTGACGGGGCGCAACCAATCAAACCAGGGTGAGTAATTCCTGCAAAGCGTACCCCAGGAATATGACGAGAACTGGTATAAATACCTTCTAGATCCCAACAGGCTTTAGCAGCTTGGGGAAAATGATCCGTCAAAAAACCACCACCATTTTCCCGTGAGAAAATACCAGTAAAACCCCACTCATCTCCTGGTAGCGCACCGATATCTAATAGGTCTACAACCAATATATCTCCTGGTTCTGCACCTTCAACCCGAATTGGGCCACTCAGGACGTGGACAATGTTTAAATCTACTGTTTCGATATCACTAGGATCATCATTATTACTAATTTGTCCGTCCGTCCAGTCTTTACATTCAATCCGAAAGACATCTCCAGGCTTTACGGACACCACCGCAGGTATATCAGGATGCCAACGATTATGTCCAGGTACATCCTGTTTTTCCATTGGTTTAGTCAAGTCAACTTTGAAGAGAGTTTCTGGCATTTTATTTTTCTCGTTACTAATCAAAAAAATTGTGGTAGTTGAGTCATTTTGAATGACTAGTTCAACTCAAGATTACAAATACATCTGTTAAGCTCATCCCCTTGATAAATTGCCGTAAATTTTATGTTGATTATTAATAGTTAATGTTTAATTGTTGTAATTAACTAATGTGCAATTAACCATTAATAAAGTGGCGAAATAACCTTGATTTAGCAATTTTTAATTCATGAAGTACACCTAAATTAGTGATTAATAATTAAATCAAATTAGGTGTCGAACTTGATCTTATTTGAGTAAAAAATACTATATGTGCATCTTGAATGATTTGCTCAATACTAAATGTAAAAATAGTTACAAAATACTAATACAAGCAATTTCTAGCGTCACAATGTCAGGATTTAATGACATTATTTACTATCAAATAGAGATGAAATGATGATTATGATGGCTGTAAACGGAAAAAATCTATCTCTGATCAGATGAAAGTCGGATTTTTGAAAGTATTGTTGACTCTGATTAACAATTTCCTCATAAAGAGTCATTTTGTAATTAAGAATACAAAAAAATCAAAAAGACAAGTTTATCTTTAATTATCGATAAATTTTAAGTATGAAGAAAAATTAATCATGCAATGTAACTAAATACAGTCTAATGCTTGGCTATTTAAAGAAATATGACAAAAAAAATCTAAAGTTGAGCTTGTACTGGAATAATTACTTCCACATTTTATTGAAACTAAATTTTGGTAGAAAAAAAATGCTCGCCTGGGCATTAGCTTCTACCAAACTCAAACAAATTACTTGGCACAGACAATTAATATTAATTTTAATTGCCATTATTTTCAATTTCACGAGGTAGAAAGATAAATTAATGAACAAAAAGTATCAAGGGGAATTTTCTAACGGCTTAAGTCGTCGTCAGTTTATTAAATATAGTTCCTTAGCCGTAGGCACAGGTATCTTAGCAGCTTGTTCTGGTGGTGCTTCTAGTACAGGAGACGAGGACTTAGGAGAAAATCCGATTAAAGTCGGGGTGATGTATTCTACGACTGGGACGATCGCGATTGTAGAAAAATCCTTACAAGATGCTACTTTCTTGGCTTTAGAACAGATTAATACCAATACGGGCCCTTGGGAAGGTAATGGAGTCGGTATTGAAGGACGTAAAATTCAGAAGGTAGTAGTTAACCCTGACTCTAACTGGGATTTATATAATCAGATGTCGAAACGTCTGATCGATGAAGATAAGGTGGTTTGCGTTTTAGGCTGCTACACTTCCGCCAGTCGCAAGTCGGTGTTACCAGTATTTGAAGAAAAAGATTCACTGCTTTACTATCCCGTCTATTACGAAGGGAACGAATGTAGCTCAAACGTTTTCTATACTGGGGCTGCACCCAATCAGCAGATTACTGATTCGATTCCCTATTGTTACAAGAATTTTGGTCCCAAGGGCTTCTTTATTGGTTCAGACTATATTTATCCAAAAGAAAGTAACCGTATTGCCAAAGCAGAGTTAGAAAAAATCGGCGGAAAAGTCGTTGGTGATGAATACTCCGCGCTAGGTACGACTGAATTTATCACGATTATTAATAAAATTAAGCAGGCAAAACCCGATTTTGTTCTCAGTAACTTAGTAGGAGATAGTATTCCCGCTTTCTATCGTCAGTATAAAGATGCAGGGATTACCGCCGACCAAATCCCGATTATGGCTTATCCCACCACTGAAGAAGAGATTCAGGCGATGGGGGCAGAATATGCAGAAGGACACTACACTAGCTTTAATTATTTCCAGAGTGTAGATACACCAGAAAATAAAGCCTTTGTGGAACAATTTAAAGCCAAATTTGGTGATAGCCGTGTTACCAACGGGGTGATGGAAGCAGCTTATTTACAAACCTTCTTTATGGCACAAGCAATGCAAAAAGTCCTCAAAGAAAAAGGGGAATTAAATACTAAAACTATTAGAGAAGCGACTAGAGGACAAGTTTTTCAAGCACCTCAAGGTTTAGTCAAAGTAGACCCTGACAACTATCACACCTATCTCTATTCTCGTATTGGTAAATGGGGTTCCGATGGTCAAGCAGAGATCGTCTTTGCCACTCCTGCTGCGGTTAAACCTATTGCTTGGAGTCAGACACTATATCCTGGTCGGATTTGTACTCGCCCCGTACCAGACGATCGCAGTAATCCCATTAAAGAAACTAAACAGGAACTGGGAGTTAAGTATTTGGAGAAAACATAAATCAGTCATCAGTCAACAGTCATCAGTTATTAGGGATTGATCCCAGTCACTAGTCATCAGTAATTAGTAATTAGTAATCAGTAATCAATGTACGCATATTTATTTCCTCTTTATTACTTGGCGCAAGAAACTGCAACAGAAGAAGTAACTGAGGCTTTTAGTTTAGTAGCTTTAGCCAATCAGCTTGTTAACGGCATCGGCATTGTCGGAATTCTCTTGCTAACTGGGTTGGGTTTAGCAATTACCTTTGGGGTGATGCGAATTATTAACCTTGCCCATGGGGAATTTATTATGCTGGGGGCTTATGTCACTTTCTTAATGCAGGAAACCTTTGATATGGACTTGCTGTTGACGATTCCCTTTGCTTTTATTATTACTGCTGCAATTGGGGCATTGGTAGAAGTTAGTATTATCAGGCGGTTGTATGGTCGTCCTTTAGAAACCCTGCTAGCCACTTGGGGGTTGAGTATTGTTTTGCAGGGGGTAATTAAATTGATTTTTACCGCCCAGCTTAAATATGTAAAATCTCCTTCCTATATTTCAGGTAACTTAACTCTCTTAAAAGATGCTCAAGGGTCTCCCGCGATCGCTATTTCTTATTATCGGTTATTTATTGTCGTAGTTGCGATCGCACTGCTAGCTTTAACTGCTTATCTTCTTTACAATACCGATCTTGGTCGTCAGGTACGGGCAGTTACCCAAAACCGCGATATGGCAAAGTGTTTGGGGGTTAATACTAGTCTGGTAGACATGGTGACGTTTGCTTATGGTTGTGGTTTAGCTGGAGTGGCAGGGGCAGTTATTTCTTCTCTTAAAAGTGTATCTCCGCCAATGGGACAGGATTATCTAGTAGATGCCTGGATGACCGTAGTAACGGGAGGTGTGGATAAATTAATCGGTGTTTTAGCTGGGGCGTTTTTAATTGGTGAATCTAGTTCGGGCATTGCCTATCTCTTAAACGATCCTACCGCTAGAGTAATAGTCCTGGCAGCAGTCATTATCCTCATCCGCTATAAACCAGAAGGTTTGTTTACAGTGCAAAAACGATCTTAAAAATCAAAAGTAACCATTACTTATTATTATCAGGCGCAAACCTTGCGCCCCTACTATTACTTCCTCATCATTCATTATTCATCTTTTAAAAATGACTATTGGTATTGCAACGCGATCGCGAACTCCTACGAAATCAGCGATTATTACGGCGATCAGCTTTTTAGTGATGGCAGTCTTGCCCTTTGTCGTCGGTGATTTTCAGATATCTTTATTATCTAAATTACTGTTATACGGTGCATTAGCTATTTCCCTCGATTTAGTTTGGGGATTTACAGGTATTTTAAGTTTTGCCCACGGGGTATTTTTTACCCTGGGTGGTTATGCGATGGCATATTATCTCAAGTTAAATCTTTCTGCCGAAGCTAACACCTATGGTGGGAATTTACCAGATTTTATGGTCTGGAATGGTTTGAAAGAATTACCTTGGTTTATTGCACCTTTGAAATATTTTCCTATAGCTGCGATCGCCATGGTACTAGTACCTGCTGCTTTTGCCTATCTGATTGGTTGGTTTATTTTTCGTTCTAAAGTAAGCGGTGTTTACATTACCATTATCACCCTGGCGATATCTTCAGCCTTAACTACCTTTTTTATCAGTCAACAGGCATATACAGGCGGTACAAATGGCATTACCGATGTCTCACGACTGAGTATTTTTGGGATAGATATTCCTCAAAACGGTCTGTACTGGATGATTTTGTTATTTACTACCTTTGTTTTAGTTGGTAGTTGGTGGCTGACGCAATCTAACTTTGGTTTAATCTTGCGATCAATTAAAGAAAACGAAAATCGCATATCTTATTTAGGTTATGACGTTGCCAGTTTCAAGATCTTCATCTGGACACTTTCGGCTGGGATTGCTGGTATCACTGGCGGTTTATTTGTTCCCCTCAATCGTTTTATTTCCCCTGTATATTTAGCAGTAGCCTTTGGGACACAGGTGGTTATTTGGGTTGCTATTGGTGGTAGAGGAACTTTAGTCGGGCCATTAATCGCAGCTATCTTATTAGGTCAAATTCAAAACTCTGCCGAACGAGTTACCCAAGATTGGCAACTAATTGTTGGTATATTACTGCTAATTGTAGTCCTGTTTATCCCTGATGGTTTAGTTGGTTCAGTTGCCAAATTATTTACTAAAAAAACCGCTACGAATAATTAATTATCAATTATCCATTGTCAATTATCAATTAACCATGAAACCTATATTATCAGTCAAAAACCTACAAGTCGTCTTCTCTGGTTTTAAAGCTCTAAAAGGTGTAGATTTAGAAGTAGGCGATCGCGAAATTGTAACGATCATTGGCCCTAATGGTGCAGGAAAAAGCACTCTCTTAGATGCGATCGTGGCTAAGTCACCTGTAGCAGCAGGAAAGGTTTATTTCCAAGGCAAAGATATTACTAATAAAAGTCCTTATGATATTGCTCGTATGGGTATCGGACGTAAGTTTCAAAATCCCAATGTCTACAATGAATTAACTGTCTTTGAAAATATCTTATTAGCGTTAAAAGGAACTCATGGAATTTTTAACTCTATTACTACCAAATTAACTAAAACTAAAAAAGATAAAATTATCGAAGTACTCGATCGAATTGGCTTGTTAGATGTTGCTGCTACTACTGTCGGTTCATTGTCTCACGGACAAAAACAGTGGGTAGAAATTGGGATGGTAATTGCTCAAGATCCAACAGTAGTTTTACTCGATGAACCAACCGCTGGCATGACTCCTGAAGAAACCCATGCGACAGGAGAAATTATTAAAATTCTGGCACAAAATCATGCCGTAGTTGCGATTGAACACGATATGGATTTTGTTAAACAAATTGCCGAAAGAATTATTGTTTTACACCAGGGAGAGAAATTAGCTGAAGGTTCAGTGCAAGAAATACAAAATAACCCCAAAGTAATTGAAGTTTATCTAGGAAGAGAAAAAATCGATGTCGCTGCTTGAACTCAATAATCTTACTGCTGGTTACGGAGAAACCCCCGTTTTATTTAATGTGGATATGACCATTAATGAGGGGGATATGGTCTGTCTTTTAGGACGAAATGGTGTAGGCAAAACCACTTTGTTACGTAGCATTATTGGCTTGAATAAATTAAGTCAAGGAAGCTTAATTTATAATAACAAAGATATTACCAAAACTCCCACTTATCAGCGATCGCGTTACGGAATTGCCTACATCCCTCAAGGTCGTGAAATTATTCCCTATCTTTCAGTTTTAGATAACTTGAAACTAGGCTTTTCTGCTAGTGGTAAAAGTAGTAAAAGAATCCCCTCAGAAATCTTTGAATTTTTTCCCATGCTTAAAGAACATTTACCAAGACAAGGAGGATTATTAAGTGGCGGACAACAACAACAATTAGCGATCGCCAGAGGCTTAATGTGCAATCCTAAAATCATGCTTCTGGATGAACCCACTGAAGGAATTCAACCTTCGATTGTGCAAGAAATTGAAGATACTTTAAAAAGAATTAATCGCGAAAAAGGGATTACCGTAATTGTTGTCGAACAAAAAATTGATTTTGTCAGACAATTAGCCCAGAAGTTTTTTATTATGGATAAAGGCGCGATCGTTGCTAAGGGAAATACTCTTGAGTTAACTGATGCTTTAGTACATCGATATTTGACTGTTTGATGATTATTGTGCAAAATAACATCATCATAAATTATCGACTTTCTAAATTGAAACTTTCATATATCGATACTTAATTGTTATTTTCAATTTCATTTCTTTTCTCTAAAATCTGTAGCAAATATTGATTAATACTCAAACTCAACTGTTGAGATTCTGTCACTAATTCTTGTTTCAATTCCTTAGTCAATCTGAGATCGATACGCTCTGGTGGAGTTAACTTTTTTCTTCCTGCGCCTTTTCTCGCACCACCTCTAGACATAACAATTCTCCTCTATAATTTAAGATAACCGTACTGTTGATGGGCTTAGTGATGTTTGCCTGTTGTTTTCAGTACGGTTTTTCATAAGTTAAGCTTCTGGTAAGTCGGCAATACCTGTAAGATGTTCGAGAATAACCTCTAGTTTTGCAGACAATTGATTGTGATTGTGATTTACTTGTTGTTCTAACTTTCTAATGCTGGTTTTGATATCATCGAGATCTTCTTCCACAGCATCAAAAGCATTACTAATCCATCCTTGAGGCTCGACATCCCGTTTCAAAGTTTTTACTTCTTCTTCTAGTCTGGTTATTCTACGATTGTGTTCGTTGATTCTTTTGTTTTGTTCTTGCTCGCTCATTAATTTGTGGTGATGTTATTTCGTTGTTTGTTTTTAATTATAAAACAGGCTTGAAAAAATACTGGTATCTTTTCAAAAAATAATAAAGGTTCAATATATTGTGTTTATATTGTCTAGAGTATAAGCGATCGCGCCTTTACCTAAAAATCACTAAATACAAGAAATGCGATTGGACTGCGTCCACGCTTCGCGATCGCATTTATAAAAATCTTAACTACCCAAGTCGGTTAAATTCTTCTTCTATAATTTCCATATAACTTGCAATATTTTTCCCCTACACAACCCCAACAGAACAATATCAAACTATTGAAGATGGTTTAAACTAAATTCCTTATATCAGAGATATATTGCCAATTCGATTTGGGAAATTTAAGATATGGAAACTATTGAGTCGGAATTAACTTCTTTAATCCCAGCAATAGTATTAAAAGGAGCAAGAATTTCTGATAAGCATCATGATTAAAAACATAAATCTCAAGACAGTGGTTATTTATACTGTCACTGCTACGGGGATGATTGCAATTGTTAATCCCGTGACAGCGATCGCGAAGCGTGGGCCACGCCCAATCGCCGAAGGCTACCTATCGCCAATCGAGCAAAGCGCACCAACAAAGCTGCTCGCTGATATCCTTGCTTCTGCGGATGCTGACTATAATTTTTTGGTTACTTCAGATTGGTATAACTGTCAGCAACTGGGAGCAGAGTATCAGGAAGTTTATGCGTTTGAGACAGCTAGTTTTTATGTCAACATTTGCCAAAAAGACAACGTTTATTTTTATTCAGGAGAAGCCAAACAAAGCGATCAAAACTCAATCTTTATTCCTGCTTATCCCCTCGAAAATCAGCAAGGTTTTCAAGCGGTTAACGGTAATTTATCCTATTTAGTCTTGTTACCGTTTCAGGAGTCTAGTGATCTTAAATCTTCTCCTCTCAAACTAGCAGAAGCTATTTTAACTATTAAACGTAATGGTCAACTAGTTGCCGTTGAATCATCTTTAAACAAATATTGTGATCAATCAGAAACCGCGATCAAAAGGCTAGATGAAAGCTCAATTGCTTTTGATAATATCGAACTAGAATCACAAAATTCTCTTCAAATAGCAACTCTCCCGCAACAACAAGATTTAGGTTGGGATTTACCGTCTATTAAACATCATGAACCTTTACCAGTAGAAATTTTTCAATCTAATTCGCGCTTCGATTTTTACCAAATTGATGGCGAATTACTTCGTCTCACTACTTGTAGTAATTTGTAAACTTTAAATTGTAGTAATTTGTAAACTTTAAATTGATGGATTGAGATTGGCTATTAGTTTTTAGTTTTTAGTTTTTAGTTCTTCAATTTAAGAATACTAAGTAACATAAGAACTCATTACTCATTACTTGTTCAGCTAATTTTAAATCCAGTGCCAATCAGAAAAAGTAGCTGCTTGTCCACACTTTTGACCCAATGCATCGGTTAAATTCCAAATTATTGCTTGTTTGATTAAAAATCTTTGACCAGTACGAGAAATTCTAATTCCCTGATAGTTGTCAATATAACCTTGGGTGGCTGCTTGCTCAAGCATGGCTGCTCTAGTAACTCGATTAACTGGCTCTGCGCTCAAACGAGAAGGGGTTTGAGTAAATTCATCCCAACTGATTGACCATAGTTGCAAAGCTGTCTGATTACCATAGTTGAATATGGGATCTGCTTGAGTATCATGGGAGACAACTACAAAAGATGCAGAAAATAAAGCTGCTGCTAATTCCTCTGGTGTATTAGCTGATTTGATTAATTCTTTCCCTAGTAATTGTTTGTAACTATTAGCTAAAATTTGACTCCAACGAATAATTTCTGGCTTTTGCCAAACTAGTAAGTTGGAATTAGTTACAGATGGAAATAACTGTGAGTCATTGATCATTAATCACACAGATAAAGTAAGTTGCTAGTTAATTATATGAAATGATCTAAGGGGAAAAAGTAATAAGTAATAAGTAATAAGTAAAACTTTTGACTCTTACACAGCTTATATTAAAAAGTTTCTCCAACTGCAATTGAGCGTATTTGCCCTTGATAGCTGATTTTGGCTGTCTGATCGGCTACTGACTTTAAAATCCAACCACTATGATTAATTTCTTCTCCTACCCAAATACGGATAGTTTGATCGTTGACTTTTACTAAGGCAGCAGATTTATTTTCTCCCAAGTCGAGGATACCAAGTAGGGTGTGTTTAACGGCTGGTTTTGCCGTAGTAGTTGCAGTTGCTACTGTTTCTGATTGACTTTCTTGAGGTGTAATAGTTGGTGCTAGAGGCGTTGGTGCTGGTAATGGTGGTGGTTCGGGGATTTTTAGTACTTCTAAAGATGCCAGTGTTGGTTCTACAGTCAGAGGTTCAGGAGTTGTGGGGATGTTGGTTGGAGGTAAATTATTGCTACTAACCTGGGGTATAGTAGGAGTTGCAGTGCTAGGAGTATATACAGGTACATAGACAACTTTTTCCTCGCGATCGCCATTATCTTTATTCGTCTGACGCCCAATATTATCGAGCGATCGCTCCATATAATCTATAAACTCGACATCGGACTTGGATAGCCTAATTTGTTGTCCTCCTGTCAAGGTGGTTAATAGCTTACTGAATTGATGCCCAAACAGCCACCAAAGAACAAATAGACAGTAACTACAGGCAAGAGCAAATAAAATTTTCCCCAGGTAATTACGGTTGTGGGAAGCGTGATGATCTGGGAGATTTTCTACACCAGAATATTTAATTATTTCCGCCAGATTTAAATTGTAATTAGGAGAATCTGATTCATACCAACTAGTATTGATGGTAGAAGTAGTCCCAGCAGTAGTAACTAGAGCGTTACTTTTTGGCTCTGGTTTAACAGATGTGGCTAAATTAGCGGAAGAAAATTTTGCTGTCGCTTGTGACGGAGAATTAACCAGTCGCTCAGTATTGATTTGATTTAAAGTTGTTTGATCATCTTGAGAGATTCCACGAGATAGATTTAAACTCTCAATAAAAGAAAATTTTTGAATTACTTGCTGGTGACTAGCATCCCTAACCATGAAGTATTCAGCGACTAAATTAACTTATCTAAGATAAGCTGCTGGTTTTTTCTCTGCCATAGTGTTTACCCAGAGATTAAGTAGTTACTTTATAAACTTCTAGTAGAAATACGTAGACAAAAAACCTACAGGAATATAACTAACGGGTGCAGGAATCATCTCACCACGAAAATCAAGTAATTGGACAATTACTAAATAGGCGATCGCAATTAAAATTGAAATTACTCCTGTCAGAATCGCAATAAGTTTACCTCGTTCCATAATTATTAGCTTCAACTTGATATTTCTTAAATCTTATTCATTGTTTCACATAATAAATATTTCCTGCTCAAAAACTTCTCCTCCTTTGATTGAGCCGAGAGGTCGAATTAAATTTTATAGTTAAAAGCTTAACTTGGAACAAAATTTAGAGCTTTTTGAATGAATCAACCAGTATCGCTTCACCAAACCAATATCCCTTAAACTCAGTAAAAGTTTTAATTTGCATACCGTAGAGAGGATTACCAATTAAAATCAACTCTTTTTCAGGATTAATTCCGAGGAAGGCAACTGCGTGGGAAAACCTGACACCTTTACCTGTTCTTTTTTTTTCTTTGACATGCATTAGGGCAGGTTTATTTAAGGTAATTAAATCATTAATTGTTAAATTATGACGGTATTGTGGATTTAAATTCAACTGTTTCATCGCTCTAATTTCTGCTAAAGTTGTCGTACCAAAACGATTAGTTTTAGTTAGTTTGACTACTACTTTTTCCGTTAATTGAGGATGTTTTTTAGTATAGCGAGCTAAGGTAGCAATACTAGAAGGAGCGCAGGTATAGGGAGTAGTTTGTATCACAATACCGTTAATAATTTTTGGTTGCTCAACTAAAGCTTGTACAGGTTGAAGAAAAAAGAGCAAAATACTTAGAGCAAAAGCGATTGCACTTAAGGCTAGTAATAATTCTAATAGTTTTTTTCGAGAACGTTTCCCTGCTAGTTCTAAGAATACTAATAAACCTAAAAAGAAACAGCCCATTCCCACAATCATTTGATTAAAATAACCAGCCAAATAAATTAATAAAATAGGCGGAAAAATCTTAGGCAGCAGTGAGGCAAGATTAAATTTATCCAGAAAAATTAATACCCCTAAAAAAGGTGCGATCGCAACTAGCAACCACACCAAAGGTTTTTGATAATTTTTTAAAGCGTTGTCAGAGTTAATACCAACAGCAGCTAAATTTTTGCCTAAAATTGCGCCCCCAGCAAAAGCCAAGGCACATACTAAAATCAGAGTAATCATAAGTCATCAACAGAAAAATAATTCCAGCCAAACATTTGATTGTCTAGTAACGCTACGCAGAAGTCAAAAGTCAAAAGTTTTGAATCTTAAGGCTTTTAAGATTTTTAAACGGTTGTTTTACTTACGCGCACGTCTACTAGTAGTCTGTCAATTTTGAATTGAGGAGTTGAGGTAGGTAGAGGAGTAGAGAGGTGGTGAGGTAGAGAAGTAGAGGAATGGAAAAATGTAAGAGTCAAATTCTCAATACCCCAATACTCCAATAACTCCACTACTCCAAAAACTTCACTACTTCATTACTCCTCAAAATAATCTTGTTGCACTACTAGTTCTAGTATGAAAAGAATTTTGCTACAAAGGCTGTGATCTGAAAAAATTGACAATTGATTAAGCTGATTTCTAGGAAAGGTTATACCTGAGTGTTACCCACCCTTACTTTTACTGGTATTTTGTTCTGAGTCAATGACTTAATATATCTAATACAAGCACAGTTTCAGGCTCGATCTTCCTATTTTCTAATTCACGTTGAAAATCAATCTTATAATCAAGCTGATTTTAAGTGGTTGTGCAAAATTAATTTCCTGCCGATCGCCCCAAAGTTAAGGTGCAATGCCTACGGTTACTAGTGACTTTGCGTCTAGATCCAGGCTCGTATACAGTTGATTTCGCGATTTATCGATACCTATTTGAATTTAAGTGAATCTGAAGAACGAGTGTTTCAAGAGGAAATTGGTAAAATTGAATCAGAGGAAAAGGAAGAAGTTATGCAGATTGTTACTGGTTAAGATGAAATATGAAGGTGGATGTCATTGCAGGGCGGTGAAGTTTGAAATAGAAGCTCCAGAGGAATTAGAAGTTTCTGATTGCAATTGTTCTATTTGTTCTATGTCTGGTTTTTTGCATCTAATATTATCCAAATCAAAGTTTAAGTTATTATCTGGTGAAAATAAGTTAACAACCTATTCATTTGGTACTGGTGTTGCTAAACACAGATTTTGTAAAATTTGTGGAGTTAAATCTTTTTATATTCCTCGCTCAAATCCAGATAGTGTAGATGTTAATGTTCGTTGTCTATTCACAAAACCTAAAAAAATAATCATTGAGACTTTTGATGGTCAAAACTGGGAGCAAAATGCACATAAACTTGCTCACTTAAGTAAAGATGCATAACAAGCATTAATTTTTAGCTAATAGGGTGGACATCGCCCACCCCTTAATAAGAAATCAACTACACAGTCATAAAATCATTAAGCGTAATCTCAGTAGCACTAACATTATTAATAATCGCTAATGTAGCATTATTATTAGTTAAATCTTGAATTAAAGTTGCTGTACCAGTTGTATTATTAATAATATTTAAATTATTAAAACCAAGAGAACCTGTTAAACCTAATAAATCTGTACCATTAGTAAAATCATTAATAGTAATTTTGCCTTGTTTTGATTCAAGAACAAAAACATCAATACCAGCCCCACCAATTACAGTATTGCTGCCGTTACCACCGTAGAGATAATCATCGCCATCACCACCATCGAGATAGTCGTTGCCATTACCACCATAAAGGCTATCATTATTCTCGTGACCATAGAGGCGATCGCTACCATCACGACCTTCTAACCGATCATTACCGCTTTTACCCATCAAGTAGTCGTTTTTAGCACCACCAATGAGAGTATCATTGCCTTCAGCACCATCAAGAGTGACATTTAATTGAGTGACACTAGCCGCATTGAGAACATTATTGCCCACGCCACCTTGCAAACGAGCTAATTCAACCTGACTGATAGTGTCGGTGCCAAGACCAGTTAATTGAGTATTAGTTAAAGTGAAATTAGTATCAGCAACTTCTAAGAGGCGGTCAATTCCAGCTCCACCAATTATGGTATCGTTGCCACTACCACCGTAGAGGTAATCATCGCCATCACCACCATCTAGATAGTCATTGCCATTACCACCATAAAGGCTATCATTATTCTCGTGACCATAGAGGCGATCGCTACCATCACGACCTTCTAACCGATCATTACCGCTTTTACCCATCAAGTAGTCGTTTTTAGCACCACCAATGAGAGTATCATTGCCTTCAGCACCATCAAGAGTGACATTTAATTGAGTGACACTAGCCGCATTGAGAACATTATTGCCCACGCCACCTTGCAAACGAGCTAATTCAACCTGACTGATAGTGTCGGTGCCAAGACCAGTTAATTGAGTATTAGTTAAAGTGAAATTAGTATCAGCAACTTCTAAGAGGCGGTCAATTCCAGCCCCACCAATTATGGTATCGTTGCCACTACCACCGTAGAAGTGATCGTCGCCATCACCACCATCTAGATAGTCGTTGCCATTACCACCGTCAAGGGTATCTTGACCATCGTAACCATAGAAAATGTCATTCTCACTTTCGCCTTTGAGGCTATCATTGCCAATACGAAAATTCAGATTATCGGTCTTTAAGTCTAATTTTATATTTTCTAAGCCAATAGTAATTTGACTAGTATTGCCAATGATCTGGTTATATTCAGAAAAGCTAATATCATAAGTTCCTTGAGGGAGTGCCATCTGGTAGCCACCTGCTGTCATCGTGGTAGTAGTAAACTTACTATTATCAGACTGACGGACTGCGGTAACTGTAATTCCTGCTAAACCCTCTCCCACACTATAAAAATCATCATCAAGCACTAAATCATCATATGCTACCCCTGTGAGAAAAATATTAGAACCAGATTTAGCAAAATTTTGAGTCACCATCAAACTGTTAAATCCCAGAAAATCCCCCGTTAAGTTACCCAGACCAATTTCACGAAAATTATTACTCAAAATATTTTTACGATGACCAGAACTTTTAAATAGTCCTTGATGTACTTGGGCAACAGCATTAGTAACGTTAAGAGTTCCTGTCGTACCTGTATAACCAATATTTTCTCCCCAAGTCCAACTACCAGTAAACTGGTATCCTGCACTCATCATGCGATCGCCAGCACTACTGTTTCCTGCACCCGTATGAGAAAAAGTATCAGTATCCAGCATCCATTGACTATGGGCGCGGGCAGAATCTATTAATAAGAAGTTGAAAGCTAAAGGCTGTTTAGCAGTATCGGCAATAGTTCCAGCTGCTAATCCATCATTTAAACCAATGCCAAATAAGTTTGCTTCTGCTTGGGGATTTAAACGGGCGCGATTAACTAATTCGAGCATATACTGCTCGTATGCACTAGGTTGAACCATAAATAATTACCTTTATTAGTAGTTATTAAAAATTTTTCTTAGATAACTACCAATGTAGTTAAAAGGTAAATAAGTGGAAACAGTATTTTTTCTTGTTTTATTTTGACAGTTGAGACGGCAATTTTAGTTTTACTAATAGTTAATAATTAGTTAATATCTATCTTGATGAATTTTGAATTAAACCTAATGATAAATACCTATTCATTCATATTTTTATAAGTTGCGACAGAAGAGGGTGAAATACGATTGAGGTAGCGGAAAATCCAGTATTTTAAGACTGTGTCTAAGATCACAGGGAAAGTAGCAATAAATAAGAAGTTAAATTCTCGATTTTCTGGTAATCCTAAATGACGAGCAATACCTTCTAAAATTACCTCCCAACCGTGGGGAGAATGATAACCTACAAACATATCTGTTAGGAGAATAATCAGAAAAGCCTTGGCACTATCACTAAGACCATAAGCTATTTCATCGAGAAAAGATTTAATAATTTGAATTTCCCGTTTACAGAAGAAAATAATTCCCCCAAAAGCAATCAAAGAAAAGAAATCAGCAAAAACATTACTGAGCGCATTGACTCCTCTATCCCGAAATTCCTCGGATATTTCTTCAGCTTTATCTCTTAGTTCAGTTTCTTGTTCTTCTTGAGATAAAGGAGGTATTAAACCAATCATACTTCTAAAATGAAGTCTCTCTTCATAACGGTTTAACTCCATAAAAGCTTCTTCTTCCATGTCTTGATTAATAAACAAGACTTGTTGCTCGTGATCAACAAAATATTTCTGCACTAAAGGAGTAATAAAAAGACTTTTAGTCACTTGATGAGTAAGCAACGGCACAATAATTAAAATTAATAGAAAGCGGACAGAAATTGCAGTTTTGTTGCGACTTTTGCGAAATCTTTTAATTACTTCTTCTTCTGTATCTTCTGATTTAGGGTCAATTTCTTGTCTAATGCGATTAAGTGTCCGCATAAAAGAGCGAGGTAAAACGCTAGTTTTATCGGTAATGGTTTCAGTGTTAGGGTCTTTACCGTTATTATCTTTCATTGCTTGATTAAAAGCCAGAGAACGATTATTTCTATTAATAATTAAACGATTATTTTTGGAGCTTGTTTGTAAACGGCGAGTAGGTGTGATTTCAATGTCGTCAATGGCTGGCTGTTTGTACTTATCGGTAACAGCATCAATAAAAGCTAACTTTTCGATTGTAGTAAGTTCACGGCTGCCATCAAAACCATTAGTATACCGAACAATACTTTGACTAGAATTGTTGGGTTGAATATCAGAAAAAATTAGTAAACCCCGACTCAGCTTAAATTCTGCTAACCTGGCGTTGATGGTACTGAGATAGTTATTGACATCTGTGCGAAAGACTTTAATCACACTTGCGGAATATTCTACCGAGCTAGCAGCCACTATCTGACCATTAAAATGATCATCTTCGATCGCTTTAATTTTAATCGCTGCTCGATAGGCTGCATCTAAAGCTCGTTCGGGGGTAGCAGAGAACCAGCGTCTACCAGCATTAAAAAGATCTTGCAGTTTCATTAAATTTCAGTAATACCATTAACAATGAGATCGAAACTTTGGCTTGATAGAACAAGGCAGAATTATAACCTTTATGATACTGAAGTACGGAGCTAAAATTCTTAATAGATTGCAAAAACTCTAAACTGTGATTATTTTATCTTTTTGGATTGCACATAATGCCAACAAGTACATCTTGATCTCGCATTCAGAAGTTGAATTTTTTTTATAAAATAAAAGTAAGATTGGCTATATTGTTTACTTATTAAGTCAAAAATTTAAGATATAAGAGCCATAAATTCTTGTCCCAAACGATCAACAGTCCAAGATTCAATATTATTTTCTTCAATAATTTCAGCACCCAGAAAACGAAACCTATCCTTAGAATCCTCGTAGATTTTTTTTACTTGCTCAAAATACGAAGATTCTGCTTTTGGAGGTAACATAATCACTCCCAAGGGTGTGTTAGGTTACATTTTTTTAACATCAGAGACTATCCAAGAAGTAGAAGATATGATTTGTTCAGTTATTTGTAGTTCAAAAGATATTCCTTTATATTGCCCGTAAATAATAATCCTAAAGAAGCTAACTTTTGCATATTAGCTGTAAACTCTTGTAAATAATCAATATCGCTTTCATCAGTAGCAAAACAACGAACTCGCTTCCAAGATTTTACAAAGCGAGTTTTTACTAACTGATCGTTGAAAGCAACAATACCAATATTGATCCTTTCATCAGCGATAGGATTGGGAACATATTGAATTATGCTGTATCTGCTAGCCATTGATTTTACTTTTCTAAGCCTGGTCTGGATTTTAAGTGATTTTGTAACTCTTGTTGTCTTTTAGTTAGATAATTTATCATGTCCAATCTTTCCTCTAATATTTATAATTTCTAACTATAGATATGAATAAACTTTACTCATCTCTTTGGATTACAGGCACAACGCGCACAGGCAAAACTTCTCGTTTGGTGGCAGAATTTTCTGCTTGGGTGAGAAAGCAGTTATTAAAACCTAAAATTAAGACTTTACCTGCAAAATTGGCTTCAGAGGTTTTAGTTTTAGCTGCCAATAATCAAAATCGCCGAGAATTAAGCGATCGCCTGATTCTGGCTATAGATGGTACTTATCCTGTAGTCTGTAAAACTTTTGTGGGCTTGATTACCGACGAGGTGATGTTATTTTTCCCCTTAATTTTTGAAGAGTTAAAGCTCAAAGCGCAGTTTCCTTTAAGATTACGCCCCGAAACTGAACAGGAATTAGCCACACAATTATGGCGTAATCAACCAGATTGGCAAGCTTTATGTGAATTGGAATCTGAATATCGTCTAGTACGCCAAACCCTTGATTTGATCCAGTTAGCTGGGGCTAGTGGTGTCCCAACTGAAGATATTTCGGTGATGTTGCAACAGGGTTTATTAGGAGGACTAGAAAGTATCTATCAAGATCAAAGCCATCTTTGGCAGAGAATGGGAGAATTACTATTATTGTGGCGAGAATGGTGTTTAAAACGAGGTTTATTAACTTATGGTATAATTTACGAGCTTTACTGGCGTTATTTATTACCTAATCCGAAATATCAGCAACATTTAAAAAATCGTTATCAGGGAATTTTTGCCGATGATCTAGATGATTATCCTGCGATCGCTCGTGATTTGTTTGAATTCTTGCTAGATCAGGGCGCAACTGGGGTTTTTACTTATAATCCCGATGGCAAAATTCGTTTGGGCTTAAATGCCGATCCTGATTATCTTGCAGGTTTAGCGACTCGTTGTCAGCAGTTGGAACTATCTCCGTCAGTTAGTAATTTAGCAGTCGAGTTTGCCGATACGGCAGTTGATTTAGTCACCGAAAAAGCTTATCTGATTAATGCCCCCGATAGCATTGAGTCTTTACAAACCATCTCTCGCTCAGAACTATTACGACAAACTGCCGAGATTATTATTCAAGGGATAAAAAAACAAGCAATTCTACCTGAAGAAATAGCCATTATTGCGCCTGGTTTAGATGAAATCGCCCGCTATAGCTTAATCGAGATCTTGACTGCCAAGGGAATTCCTATTCAACCCCTCAACGAACAACGTCCACTAATTAGTTCTCCTTCAGTTAGAAGCTTATTGACACTTTTGGGTTTAGTTTACGCAGATTTAGGTCGTTTAGTTGATCGTGATTCTATTGCGGAAATGCTGACAGTTTTTAGCCAAAAACCCCAAGACGGCAAATTAATTTCTCAAATTGATCCTGTAAGAGGAGGGTTAATCGCTGACTATTGCTATCATGTCGATCCTGAATCTCCTTATCTATCTGCCGTCGATACCTTTCCTCGTTGGGATCGCTTAGGACATAAAGCTACTTTTGCTTATCAAGAGATTGTTAACTGGATTGAAACCAGCAAAATCAAACAACAACAGCAGAGTTTTTTAACTCCTACTATTCTTTTATCAGAAGCGATTAAACACTTTTTTCAGAATGGTGCTTATTTAACCAGCGACAGACTAGCAGTATTACGAGAATTAATCGAAACCGCCCAGCACTTTTGGGAGGTAGATCGCCGACTACGCCAGAGTGAACCCAGTTTTCAAACTCAAGCTGCTACTATTGCTCAGTTTATTCAACTGCTGCGTCGCGGAACAATTACAGCTAATCCTCGACCAATAGGGCAATTTACCTCCAAGTCAGGAGCAGTAACCTTAGCTACTATCTTTCAATATCGCTCCCTGCGATCGTCTCACCGTTGGCAATTTTGGCTGGATGCTAGCTCTCCTCTTTGGTCACAGGGCGGTGCTGCTACCCTCTTTGCTGCACCTTTATTTTTGAAGCAATGGACAGGTAAAACTTGGAAGCCAGAAGATGAATATGAGATGGATAAGCAGCGTTTGCAGCGTATTTTACGAGATGTTTTAGGTAGAGCGACAGCCAAGGTATTTCTCTGTCATAGTGATTTGGGAGTTAATGGTACAGAACAAGCTGGGGCTTTATTACCTCTGGTTCATGCAGCGAGACAGTATGTAGGGTTGGCTGCAAAAGTTGATTAGAAGCGTGATAAGTAAGTAAGTAAGTAAGTAATAAGTAATGTGAATTCAACTTGGAAAAAACAAATATTTAGCAACAGCTAATACCGTACCGCCAGCTATAGCACCAAGAGCAGTCCTGCTAATAGTTTCCTCGTTACTCAATCGCTTATCTATACCTGCTACCTTCTCTTCAATTTTGACAATAGATTTGTCTACTTCATTAAAACGATTGTTCACTTGTTTGAACTCGCTTGTCATCTCTTTATTTAAATTGTCTATTTTTACAAGAATTTCTGCTAATAATTTTTCGGTATTTTCAGTAGTCATTTTATTTTGTTCTTTTTTATGAGATAGAGTAATTCGTTTTAGTAAATACGTTGTAAACTTTTTTACTTCTCAAATGCTACTCACTCCAGTTTTAGTTGTTTCAACAACAGTAGAAACCATTGCTGCTGTCAATTGTTCAGCAGAGACGGTAAAGGGTAAGCGATGGATATCTGATTGAGGTTGAGTGGCGATCGCTGCTACCTGACGTAGTTGAGCCAAGGTAATATCTGCTAAACCTAAATCTTCTAAGGTTTTTGGTAAACCTATATCTGTATAAAACTGTAATAGTTGTTGTCTAGCGGATGCTGCGAGTTGATTGCCCTGCACCATTTCTTCTAAGCGCAACTGCACCAAAATACCGTAGGCTACTTTTTCTCCATGTAAGATGTCATGAGCCTCTAGCAGATGAGTTAAACCATTGTGAACTGCGTGGGCTGCTACAGTACGACAATCTGCCCCACCAATACCACCAATTACTCCTGCTAATAAAACTGTGGCATCGACAACTTCTCGCCATTCTTCACTTTCTGGTTTTTGGAGAGCGATCGCTGCTTTTTGGAATAAGATATCTCGCAAGATTCGAGCCTGTTGTACTGCCGAAATTAAAAGAGTAGAACTGGAATTACCACTACTAACAGAAGCCTCATACCACTTAGCGATCGCATCACCGATCCCTGCTACTAAAGTTCTTTGAGGTGCAGTCCTTACTAATCCATAATCGAGTATTAAAAGTTCAGGACAACGATTAAGAGCGACATCATACTGAAATGCTCCTGCCTCGGAATAAATATTCGATAAAGCTGTCGAAGCAGCGCAGGTAGCCCCTGAAGTGGGAATTGTGACGATGGGCAACTCACATTGATAAGCTAATAGTTTTGCCGTATCGAGAGCTTTACCACCACCAACTCCAATAATTAGATCGGCAGAATGTTCTTGAACTTGCTTTTTAAGCCTAATGAGAGAAGATTCAGCACAGTCAGGACTATAACTAGCAAACTGACTGGCGAGTTTAGCAGTAGTTGAAACTGGCTCTAAGCGAGGTTTGATTACCTCAACAGTGTGATTGCCTCCGACTACCAATGGACGAATACCTAACTGGGCGATTTCTTTCCCTGAGTTTGTCAGACAATTTTCACCACGTAAAATCCGTGCAGGAGCAATTGCCAAGGGAGTGTAACTTGTTACTGATTTTTTAGATGTGATAGTAGTTTTTTTGCTCATACTGCTTTGTCGATCAATTGGTAATGGGTTAATTCTTGGCTTTTAGTTTTTAGTTTTGCGCTGCACCAAAATACTTTTAATTAACAGATTATTATGTAGATAACTTAGTCAAATTTTGGGAAAATACTTTAATATCAACATTCTCATCCCCTCTAGAAATTAGCGATCGCTTGGCTTCTCCTAATAACAGGGGTTGTGAAATTCCCGTTTCGGGGTGTATTACGGTTCTTAATTTGACAATAAATTGATCATTTCCACCTACGCCAGTCCTACCATAAGAATATAGATCGCTTACTGCCTGAAGCAAAGTCGGTTCAATGGCGGATTTCTCTATATCAGGAGCTACGGCTACTACTGCCTGATTCGCCCCATTGTCGTAAACCAAAGTATAGCGGACTGCTCCAGGAATTTCTGCATGAGGAAATAGACCTAAACCCAAAGCAAATATACCTACGGTGAGTACTACCATAAAACTGGTTACTCCCACCAGGCGAAAGCGGAAACCCCAACCCAAAATAAAAGCCAAAATGGCAACAAGCAAGCAGCCAATAGTCGCAATTCCCGACCATTTAGCATAAGTAAAAATATCAGTTGGTAAAGTCATTTCATTTAACATTTAACATTTATCAGCTATCCATTGATAACTATTCGTTTAGCGAATTTGGGAAGAGACAGCATCAGAAATAATTGGCAATTCTGCATATTGTCCTTGAATTGAGCGAAAAATACCATAAAAGCAAGCTGCAACACTACCCATAAAAATAGTATTAGTTAAAGTTTCGCTAATCAAACTTTGTGCGCCAAAGGCAGGAATTAAAATTCCCATAATCAAGCTGAATAAAATCTGCACTATATTCAGTAAAATTGCTTGCATGGCGTTAAAACGCAGAAAATAGCTAACATTTTCATTTCTGACCACTGCAAACCATAAACCAAAGAAAATGATAATACTAGCAAAAGGCAGACTATTGGTAATGCCATAAAGAGCAATTAGAGGCGAAAAAAATTGTGACAACCAAGGAAACTGAGTTAGTAGAGCTATGCCAAAGGGAAGGGAATAAACTAAAGGAAATAAATAAATCAAAGCTCCAAAGCTACGATCTTTGGTAGTTGTTTCAGGTGTGTTCATCTTGTTTTATGTCTAATGTCAATTAATTATAGGGTTATTGATTATTGTAATCTTAAGGTTTACAGTATTTCCCCTGATTGAAACAAACGGCCAATAATTTCCTCAACTGGCGGATCATTGACATTTAAGTCTTGAATTGGCAATTGAGCTAAGATCTTGGAAATAGTAGCCGTCAATTTAGCTCTAGGGACTAAAAACCTGACTTCTTGTCCTTGAATCGATTCAACCTCGCCCAACTCAGCTAATTCCATTGCTGATACTGGTTGAGCTAGTTCAACCTTAACCTGCCTATAGGGAGCAAAGCGATCAAGTAAGCCAGCGAGTAAACCATCATAAATTAATTGTCCCTGATGAATTAATAAAACGCGATCGCACAATGCGGTAATATCTGCCATGTAGTGACTGGTAAGTAAAATTGTCGCCTCATAGCGTTGGTTATATTTTTGCAGAAATTCTCTGACTGCTACTTGAGCATTGACATCTAAACCCAAAGTAGGCTCATCTAGGAATAATACCTGGGGATGATGGATTAAAGCAGCTAGCAATTCAGCTTTCATTCTTTCGCCTAAAGATAGTTTACGTACTGGTTGATTAAGCTTATCTTCAATAGCTAGCATTCCCGCCAATTCTCCTAGGCGTTGTTTAAAAACTTTATCGCTAATATTGTAAACTGCTGCATTAATCCTTAAAGAATCTAAAGCAGGCAAATCCCAAAGCAACTGCTGTTTTTGTCCCATAATTAAGCTTATTTGACGCAAAAAAGCTGTCTGACGACGAAAAGGAACATGACCTGAGACAATTACTTCTCCTTGGGAAGGATGAATTAAACCCGTCAACATTTTAAGGGTGGTAGTTTTGCCTGCACCATTAGCACCTAAGAAACCAACAACTTCCCCAGGCTCAATTTTGAAAGAAACATTTTGTACTGCTTTAATTTCGCGGTAAGTACGGCGGAAAAAGTGGCTTAAAGTACCTTTCAGTCCTGGTTTTTTAATCGCGACAGGATAAATTTTACTTAGATTTTCGACGACAATAATAGACACGGTAAAGGGATAAGGGATGAGGGATACAGGATAAGGAAATTAATTACTGATGACTGATGACTGATGACTGATAATTAGGGTTCAAAATTTTGTTAACAGTTAAGGATCTTGCCTTGGTAGATGTGGGAGAATCATCATGAAAGATAAAATAAATTAAAAAATAAATTAAACTGCGATCGCTCATGAATGAGAATCTACCCATAATATATATTTCTGCTTTACTGGCAATACTAGTATTTGCCGCTGTTTATATCTTGCTAGAAGTAATTAAAACTCGCAAGCAAGAAACTACTTTCTCTCGTCTGCAAAATAAGCTGAAAAACGAAAAAGGCACTGCCGAAGAATATTATGAATTAGGTAGTCTTTATTTAGATAAAAAGCTCTTTGTCCAATCAGTCACCCTTTTGAATAAGGCTCTTAAAGCAGATAAAAAATTAGAACCTGAAAATCAGGCTTTGATTCTCAATGCTATGGGCTATGCTTATTTTGCTCAAGAACAGTATGATATTGCTATCAGACAGTACAAAGAAGCTTTAAAACTATATCCTGAATATGTTGTCGCTCTCAATAATCTGGGCAATGTTTACGAGAAAAAACAGATGATTGTCAAAGCGGTGGAAATGTATCAAGAAGCTTTAAAATATGAACCTGATAATAGCGTTGCTCAACATCGCGTTAAATCTTTAGAAAAGCGGTTAGTTTCCTCGAAATCAGACTAGATAACTACTAGTCTGTCAAATATTAGTAGAAACTTAAAAATCGTTTTTCCAATCTTCGATTTTTAAATCTTCAATTTTCTCAAAATGCTTAGTATTACTAGTAACTACGACACAATCATGAAACCCACATTCGGCAGCCCCACAGATGAAATATAAAAAAAACATAGATTCA
>CAYMWC010000065.1:0-24230 GCA_964393695.1 uncultured Pleurocapsa sp. | reverse complement strand
CAGGGTTAAACGGAGTACTAACTGGTAGTCTGAACTGGTTAGCTTCTAGCAAGAAATCCATGAGTAGAGCGTACGCTCGAAGTACCTTAACTATCGTCAATTATAAACAGCTAAATCAGGTCTGATAAGCTGTAGCCAAAAGGCAAAACTGCACAAAGCAATTTCTTGATACGAACCCAAGAAAGACAACACCAGTCGCAGTCGGTAGATGGGTTAAAGTCATAATCATCGTTAGTCCTAGACAGCCAAATCAGGTCTGAAAGGCTGTAACCAAAAGGTAAAACTGCAAAAGGTAATTTCTTAATTGTCAATTTAACTGGAGTTTAGACTAAATCAAAGATTACGCTACTGGTAGTAGGCTGAATACTCTGAATCTTCAAGAAAAACACTACCTGTGAAATTAGTCTAAACTCCAAATTTAAGAAATACAACACTAACCGCAGTCGGTGAATAGACACACTCTAAGGATTCATAACAACAGATTATTTGGAACGAGGAAATCCCTTAATAACTCTCACTCAATCGGTCGAAACGAGTGAGTAATCAACCAAGATGCAACCTCTCTGAAACTCAGAGGTTATTAAGGGCGAAGGATTGAGGAAGAAGCTAAAGCCTATTTGTAATAAATAGGATATGCCCACGTCCTCACTGTTTTCTGGAAAGTAGAAATTTAGTAGTAGTAAATATGTCTAAGACAGATTTAAACAATACTGTGGAATGGAATGAGCTTAATTGGCGTAAAATCCAAAAAGCTATATTCAAGCTACAAAAAAGAATCTACCGAGCCTACCTACGTCAACGGTGAATTTAGAAAGGGAAGAAGGCTACAAAAAACCCTCATCAAATCCTATTTCAACAGATTACTATCCGTAAGGAAGGTCACACAGGATAACCAAGGCAAGAAAACTGCTGGGGTGGATAGAGTCAAATCTTTAAACCCCAAACAGAGACTTGAACTTGCTAAAAATCTCAAATTAGGTAATAGAGCCAAACCCATCAGAAGGGTATGGATACCTAAACCTGGTAAAGATGAAAAGCGACCCCTTGGAATACCTGTAATGCGCGATAGGGCAGTCCAAGCACTAGCTAAAGCAGCCTTAGAACCAGAATGGGAGGCTAAATTCGAGGGAAATTCCTACGGATTCCGACCAGGAAGAGGAGCGCATGATGCCATCGAAGCAATATTTAACCAAATCAGATATAAACCAAATAGCAATATTACTAAAAATATCAATTCGCCTCTATCTTTTAATCAACCAAGCGATCGCAATTGGTCTGATGTAGTTGATAAACATTGCCGTATTGTAGTTTGTTCGGAAAAAGAACAATATGACAAGCCTCATGCCTTAGCAGTTTTACACGGTAGCGATTTGAAAACTACTAACCACAGAGGTCAGCTAGATTACGATGGCAATCTTTGCGGACAAACGACTAAACCCGTTAAACCCTCTCCTATTTGGATAGCCGATTTAGAAGATTATCAAGTAGTCACGGTCTTTGGTGCAACAGTCGAACCTCGATCAAAATATCTACAAAAATTACAACAAAAATCCGAGCAATATTATCAAATATTTCCTTTTAATTAAATCCTGAACTAGGAACGACAAAAATAATGATCAATAGACTTGAGTAAGAAATTGGATCTTGCGATCGCTAATTACCAAAATGGTCAACTACAACAGTATCTCCAGCAATATCGCTTGAAAAATGATTGTAAATTAGTTTTGACTAGTGGCTACAATCGTACTGTAATGACTACTATTGTGGAATATTTTCACGATAAAAATACCGATATTTGTCCGCTTTTACAAACCCTGAATTCCTATTGCCACCAAAGAAATGATTATGTTCATCAACTCAAAGGTATCAGTAATTTGGAATCAAACAAAATTATGTCTACCATGAAGCAAATACTTAAGATACTTGAAATAAACATAAAACCTAATCCTTTTGATGTAATCAATCAAAAAATTTACGAATTACTGAACGTTCAATGATTAATATAGCTTTTCTGCGAACTGGAAATCTGCAAATCTGCCCTTATATAGCAATTCTCGGTTGTGTAAGATACATCCTTCTATAGCTCATCAAACATGAGAAAGGCTACATATCGTGCAGAGGGTCAAAAAATCGATATTTATTGCTTCCGCAAAGCATTACTAGACTTTGACTAACCTAACCACCTATACGAAATTCAATCACATCTCCTTCTTGGACAACATAATCTTTACCTTCTAAGCGCATCAAACCCTTTTCCTTAGCTGAATTCTTAGAACCTGTTTCTACTAGATCCTGATAGCCAATAGTTTCGGCTTTAATAAATTTCTTTTCAAAATCTGTGTGAATTACAGCAGCAGCTTGAGGGGCTTTTGTCCCTGCTACAATTGTCCAAGCGCGGGTTTCAGTTTCGCCTGTCGTGAGGTAGGTGCGTAAACCCAAAAGCTCATAGGTAGCTCTAATTAGAGATTTTAAGCCTCCTTCTTCTACTCCTAAAGCCTCTAGAAAGTCTTGAGTTTCTGCCTCTGAAAGTTCAATTAATTCTGATTCTACTTGAGCAGAAACTACTACTACTTTTGCAGCTTCATTGACAGCAAATTTTCTTACTGCTTCTACCCACTCATTACCAGTCGCTAAATCATCTTCAGCAACGTTAGTGGCATAGATCACAGGTTTATTAGATAGTAATCCTAACGGTTTGATAATTAGTAATTCCTCTTCTGATAAACCCATGCTACGGACAGATTGACCATCATTTAAAACCGTAATGATTCGTTCGAGTAATTCAACCTCTGCTTGGGCATTTTTATCTCCCTTTGCTTGTTTGCGTACTTTGGCAAGGCGTTTTTCTACCTGGGCTAAATCGGCTAAAACTAACTCCAAATTAATTATTTCAATATCTCGTACTGGCTCGACTGAACCAGCAACGTGAATAATATCGTCGTCATCGAAACAGCGTACCATGTGAACAATAGCATCCACTTCCCGAATATTAGCTAGAAATTGATTACCTAGTCCTTCTCCCTTGCTCGCGCCTTTAACCAAGCCTGCGATATCCACAAACTCAATCCTGGTTGGCACAATCTTTTGGGAATTAGATAGTTTAGCCAGTACCTCAAGACGAGAATCTGGTACAGATACTACCCCAACATTAGGTTCAATAGTACAAAAAGGAAAATTAGCTGCATCTGCCTTAGCATTAGCAACTAAGGCGTTAAACATTGTAGATTTACCGACGTTGGGTAATCCAACGATTCCTGCTCTTAACATGACGACTTAAAGTTATAGACTTTTAGGTTTTAGTAGACTTCTTGCCAAAATAAAACTGTCATTAAAAAGAACAATTTCATCCCTCATAATTTATAGTTCATTATTCATCTTTCACACAAACTAGGAGCGCAGTAGCAACTAAACTAATAGATGGGTTATGTTCTTACGGATACATTACGCGTTTGTTTACGTGCGTCCTGGCATACGCTATTGCTCTACCCAGACTATGAATAATTAAGTTGATTTACTCATAATTTATCATTCATCCTTCATCCTTTATACATACAAGGAGTGCAGGACTCATACAAGAAGTCTAGTCTGCCAATTTTACTGTATTAGAACTAGATAACTCAAACATATAACCTCTGCCCCACACTGTTTTAATAAATTCACCGTGAAAATCACCAATTTTTTTGCGAATCCGTCCAATATGGATGTCTACTTTGCGATCATCTCCATCGTAGTTGTCTTTATTCCAAATTGCTGAGATTAATTCCGCTCTATCCCAAACTCGATTAGGATGATTTGCCAGGAAATATAATAAATCAAATTCTAGGGCAGTTAGAGTAATAATGCGATCGTTTAAAATCACTTCACGGCGATAAAAATTGATCTGGAGGTTATCAAAAATTATAGAGTTATTGGGATTTGAAGATAAATTTTGATTACCTTTTCTTCTAAACAAAGCCTCAATTCTTGCTTTGAGAATTTGTAAATCAAATGGTTTAGTAATATAATCGTCAGCACCTTTCGCAAATGCTTCTAATATATAATGGCTATCTGTCATAGAGCTTAACATGATAATCATCACATTAGTTTTATGCATTTCTTGACAAAGACTTAGTCCTGTATCGTCAGGAAGATTAACATCCAAAATTACCAGATCTGGATGAAAACTTTGGAATTTTTGTCTAGCTATGTCACAGTTAGAAGCTATTGCAGTGAGATAATCGTTATAACTAAGAAATCTATCTATTAAATGTTGTAAAGCTGCGTCATCATCTACAATAAGAATTTTTTTTTATTGTTTTCCATAAGACTATGACTATAATAATTATTCAATAAATACACTTGAATATACCTGTTTTGTTAATGATTTAAGTTTTTCAAAGAATATCAGAATAATTACTCAGAAAGCGACAGTAAAAACTTGATTTCACTTAATCTTCAAAAAAAAACTCGTCTGTATAAAGTTAAGATTAAATAATCAAGCAACTCTAGCAATCTTATTTGAGTTGTTAATTATTGCATAGGGTGGGCAAAAGACAAGAACCAAGAGGCAAGAGAAATTTTTATATAATTATTTATACTTACTCTATTAATTCAATTTAAACTTGATCATCTCTAATTCAAGGTTGATTGTTTTTTGTCAAATATTTGTCAAATATTTTTATCTATAACTTATGTTGCAAAATTCTGATGGAATAATCACACCTTTAGTAAACGCTCTTCTTAAGTCATCTAAACAAGCTCATGCAGCTTTTTATGCACCTGGACATAAACAAGGAAAAGGCAGCAATAGTAACATCAAGAATTTAATTGGTACAACTGCTTTGACAGCAGATTTACCAGAATTACCAGAATTAGATAATTTATTTGCACCAGCAGGAGTAATTGCAGAGTCACAACAGCTAGCAGCAAAGACTTTTGGAGCAACTAAAACTTGGTTTTTAATCAATGGTTCAACTTGTGGCATCATAGCAGCAATCTTAGCCACCTGTAGGGCAGGAGATAAGATAATTTTACCAAGAAATATTCATCAATCAGCGATCGCAGGCTTAGTCCTCTCAGGCGCAATACCGATATTTATTAATCCTGAATATGATGCCAAAGAAGGATTAGCTTACAACCTTACCTCTACAGCAGTTAAGCAAGCTTTAATCGAACATCCCGATACCAAAGCAGTAATGATTTTGCACCCGACATATCAGGGAGTCTGTAGTGATTTAGCAGCGATCACCGAAATTACCCATCAATATGATATTCCCTTATTAGTAGACGAAGCACACGGCGCACATTTTGCTTTTCATCCGAATTTACCCCCTTCCGCAATGAGTGTGGGCGCAGATTTAACTGTTCAATCTACTCATAAAGTCTTGAGTGCCATGACTCAGGCATCAATGTTACATCTTCAAGGTAATCGAGTTTGCGATCGCCAAATTAGTAAAGCTTTACAACTAGTCCAGTCTACTAGTCCTAGTTATCTTCTGCTTGCTTCTCTCGATGCAGCCAGACAACAAATGGCAACTGAAGGTAGAGAATTAATGAACAAGACAATTACACTGGCATTAGAAGCGAGGCAAAAATTAGCAGCAATATCTAATTTATCTGTTTTTGAACCACCAATCCAACCAGGTTGTCATCACCTTGATATTACTAGACTGACTATCAACGTCTCTCAACTAGGTATAACTGGCTTTGAAGCTGACGAAATCTTACACGAACAATTAAAAGTAACTTGCGAACTTCCCCTATTGCATCACCTAACCTTGATCATCTCTTTGGGCAATATCTCAGAAGACATCCAGCAACTAATTCACGCCTGTCAAACCCTGTCTCAAAACTATATTCCTACACCCCTACCTCCCTACACCCCTACCTCCCTACCTCCCTGCACCTCTACAACTCTAACTCCCAGAGAGGCTTACTTCGCCCCTACCCAAACCATCCCACTCCCAGAGGCTAGCGATCGCGTTTGTGGCGAGTTAATCTGTCCTTATCCCCCAGGGATTCCCCTACTGATGCCAGGCGAAATAATTACCTTAGAAGCAATTGCCTATCTACAAGAGGCGATCACAGCAGGAATAACTATTACGGGGTGTAACGATCCCACCCTCAAAACCATACAAATACTTAAATAGCTTAATAAACTAACAACTAGTAACTAGTAACTAATAATTAATTATGCTTTGGCCTTATAAAACCCCTGGTATTCCCGATAAACTCTTTGAACGTCTACCTGGAATTCCCTTAAGCAAAAGAGAAGTTCGTATTCTAATCATTTCTTCCCTAAGAATGAAATCAGATGCAGTCTTATGGGATATTGGTGCAGGCACAGGGACAATTCCTGTAGAAATCGGTTTACTCTGCCCCACAGGACAAATTATTGCCATAGAAAGAGACGATGAAGTCGCAGGGTTAATTCAACGAAATTGCGATCGCTTTGGAGTCCAAAACGTTAAAGTCGTTAAAGGTAGTGCGCCAGAATGCCTCAAAAATATCCAGCCTCAACCAGATTTAGTTTGTATTGAAGGAGGCAAACCAATTAAGGATATACTTAAACAAACTTGGAAATATCTGCAACCAGAAGGGCGAATTGTCGCGACTGTGACTAACTTAGAAAACCTGTATATTATTTCTGAAGGTTTAGCAGAACTTCAAGCCCGTAACATTGAGGTAATTCAATCAGCGGTGAATCGTTTAGAAACTAGAGGCATTCATCAAACCTTTGCTGCTGTCAATCCCATGTTTATTCTCAGTGGCGAAAAATTATAAACCTTTGTAAAACTCAATATCTAAATTTCTAATTGCTTCTTGTTAAGAAATACTATGACTTACCGCCGTAATTTGTTAACCTTTCATAAGGTTATCTTAAACTGACTTTTTACCTTAATTTAGCGTTTGTAGTATCAGCGCATATGTCCTTGTCTCGTATAGTTAGTGGAGTAATAGCGATCGCTCTAGCCTTAGGAATGATAATTCTCGGAGGTTGGTATTTTACTTTGGGCATCGGTATTTTAATTGTCTTGGCTCAATTAGAGTATTTTCGCTTGGTTCGTGCCAAAGGAGTTGAACCTGCTGCCAAAATGACTTTAATTGTTTCGCAACTTTTGTTGATCAGTTCTACAGTCACTCCCAATGTTACTGATGCCATGTTTTGTTTGGGGGGGACAATTATTTGTTTTTATCTCTTGTTTCAACCGAAAATGGCAACTATTGCCGATATCTCCAGTTCAATTTTAGGCTTATTTTATACAGGCTATCTACCTACTTTCTGGGTGCGTTTGCGAGTCAGTCTACCCAATACTAGCAATGCTAGCAATTTGCCTTTAAATGGTTATTGGCCTGACTCTTGGCTAAATCCCAGCCAATTTCCCACTGCGTTAACTCTAACATTTTTAGTCATGGCTTGTATTTGGGCAGCAGACATTGGAGCCTACACTATGGGTAAAAGTTTTGGTCGCACTAGGTTATCTGATATTAGTCCCAAAAAAACCGTAGAAGGAGCGATTTTTGGGGTTATTGGCAGTTTGATCGTAGCCGAATTAGGAGCATGGTATTTTCATTTTCCAGCTTGGCAGATTAGCGGTGTCATGTTGGGAACTCTCATCGGCATTACCAGCTTACTCGGAGATTTAACTGAGTCGATGATGAAACGAGATGCAGGAGTAAAAGACTCAGGACAGATAATTCCTGGGCATGGAGGGATTTTAGATAGAACTGATAGCTACGTCTTTACTGCTCCTTTAGTCTATTATTTTTTTACCTTATTACTACCTTTATTGGCAGCTTAAACTATATCAAGCAACAACTATACTATGTCTACTTCTCTCAGTCTCAGATCAGAATCTCGCTGCTTTGATGGCACTGTTGCTTATTACACTCACTATTCCGCTAGCTGCAACTGTGAAATGAATTTTGCAGTTTATCTACCTCCCCAAGCACAATCTCAACCAGTCCCAATTCTCTATTACCTTTCTGGTTTGACCTGCACCGAAGAAAACTTTATTACCAAAGCTGGCGCGCAACGTTACGCTGCGGAATGGGGAATTATGTTAGTTGTACCTGATACCAGCCCTCGCAATACAGGAATACCAGGAGAAGATGATAGTTGGGATTTGGGTAGTGGCGCAAGTTTTTATGTCGATGCTACGGTTGAACCTTGGCAGAATCATTATCAGATGTATAGCTATATTACTCAAGAGTTACCTGCCTTAATTACAGCTAATTTCCCTGTACAGCCAGAAAAACAAAGTATTTTTGGACATTCCATGGGAGGACATGGGGCGTTAATTTGCGCTCTCAAAAATCCTCAACAATATTTATCGGTGTCTGCCTTTGCACCCATAGCAGCCCCCATGAGTTGTCCTTGGGGAAACAAAATGTTTACAGCCTATTTAGGTGACGACAAACAACAATGGGCAGAATATGATGCCAGTGAACTTATTAAACAAACTCAACTAAATTCTGTAATTCTAGTCGATCAAGGCACTGCGGATACATTTTACCAGCAAAAACAACTACTACCAGAAACGTTTCAATCTGCTTGTCAGAAAGTAAGACAAAATCTTAATTTACGCTGGCAAACGGGATACGATCACAGCTATTTTATGATTAGTAGTTTTATAAAGGATCATATCCAGCATCATGCTACCTATCTCAAGTAATAAGCTGATCAAGAAGAGCGAATTAATGAATTAATATTGTAAATTTCTTCATCAATTTGACTTATTTCTTGACTATAAATTTACCTAATTAAGTTAATCTTGGGCTAATCTGGAAATAATTAACTAGAAAAAAATCTCTATATCTACTTAATTAACTTCTATTTTTAATATTATTTATGTCTAAATTTATTACTTTTAAGCCTTTGGGCGAAATTTTACAGGAGGCTAGCTTAATCACTACTCCACAGTTAGAGGTCGCTTTGCGAGATCAAATGTATTATGAGGATATGCGCTTAGGGGAAATTCTAGCTTTACGAGGCTGGATTAAACAAGACACTGCTGATTTCTTCGTTCAAGAATGGTTCAAGCTAGTCAATAATAGAATCGAACATCCTCTAGGATTTTATTTAAAAAAAGCAGGATTGTTGAGCGAAGAAGATATAAAAGTAATTTTGCTAGAGCAAAATAAATATTCTCTGCGTTTTGGAGATCTTGCAGTCAAACAAGGTTTAGTTAACCCCAACACAGTTAATTTCTTTTTGCAAAATTTGTTTCCTTCACAGTTATATAATATTCAAAAAAGTAATCAAAAAATACAACAACAAAAAGATTTAATTACCAAAGAAGACATTACTTATTGGGCAACGTTAAGCTCAAAGAAATTAACTAGTTATTAATTAATTAATTAATTAATTAATTTGGTTTCCTTAAAAGGAAGAAGTAAGAAGGAACAAAAATTTCACAATTCATTTAGGATTGCTATAGTTGATACCTAATCAGATAGCGATTTTAGGATTATTGTGGTGGTTCTGAATCTTGAGCTTGATTTTGATCGGTTTTTTCTTCAATAGTGATCTTGATTTCAGTTGTAGTTACCTCAATTATTGCTTCTGATTCTCGATTGGTGAATCTCTCTTCAGGTGAGGCTTCTAATACTTCCGCAACTTCTACTGTTTCTAAAGAATCTAAGGGGGAGGATCTTTTTTCAGGCTGAGTTGTGGGAGTTTGTGCTGTTATTTCGGGAGGAGTAGCTTCCGATGTTGATTCATTGTTAATATCAGACAAATTAGTCTTTTCGGGCTGATTGTCTGAAGGTGTTACGGGAGAGTTTTCAGAGTTAATTGTGGTCGTCTCTGGCTTAGATCCCAAACTGTTTTCTGGAATAGAATCTTGATCTTCATGCTTATCTAAGATTGTTTCCTCAGACTGACTTTCATCTACCGTAGATTTTGCCTCGGACTGAGATTCTGGAATATTTGATATTTTCTCGTCAGCTTGATTAGTTGCAATTTTTTCTACTGTTTCTGACTCAGCTTGATTCTCTTCTATAGCTGGTGTGGCAACAGTATTACTTTTTGTCTTTGCTGTTACTTCTTCATCGAGTAGTTCATCTAGTTTGGTGTTAGTCAGGCTGGGTTGCTTTTTGTTAGGAAATAATTTTCCTAATCCTTTTGATTTACTTGTTGGAGAACTAGGAGGCTGGTTATTAGATTCCTGTGACTTAGTTTGGTTGGAACTTTGTTCGGGAATAGCAATATTTTCTTCTGTTACTTTGTCAGAAGTTGTAGTAGTTGAAGAAGTAGTGGGAACTTGAGGTTGAGGCTGATTGCGTTTTAGTAAGCCATTAACTGCCTGTAATACTGAGAAATTATTAGTTGTCGATGCTTTGCTGGGATCGACAATTGCTTTTCTTAATTTGAGAGTTTGCCAATTATAAGAGACTAATAAACTAACAGCAGCAGCTTGTCCTAGGAGTACAGCACCAGTAATATTTCGAGCGCAAAACCACAGCACGAGAGCATAAAATAAACCTATTCCACTCCATAAAAAGTCATCTTGACGATGAATATCTGACATTACAAAAGCGGTTGAGAATAATACGAGGCTACTTAAGGCTACGGCGATCGCTAGGGCGTATGACAGCATTTTCCTGACTCCATCTCTGATTGCTTTATCTATTTTGCGACAAGAAACCAATATTTTGTTTAATTACATTAATTCTTTTACAGAATGTTGAGATGGCAAATTCTCCACCTGAGAAATTTACCTAAAAATCTAGTTCTCAAATCTCGACGAATTATTGAAGCGGTTGTATCTCATGAAGATTATAATGTAGCCAAACCAGGAAGTCATTCTGTTTAATGGTTTTAGTTGCTCAGATTAATATATGAAGTCTAGGTTATACATTTCACTATTAGTAGTTTTATTCACTGCTTTATTAATTATTTTGTCTGTGTTAGATAATGATCTAGAAACTTTATCAAAAGCAGGCATTAGCTCCCAAAAACCAGCAATCATAGTTAATCAGGTAGGATATTTACCTCAGTGGCAGAAAAGAGCTTTTTTTCGTCAGAGTCTCCTATTTTCGTCTAAAAATAAAAACTCAAGTCCTATTCAATTAATTGCTGAGCAAACCAACGAACCAGTAGCCACCATTCCTTTACAACCAGAAGCTCTTGACCCTGTTACCCAAGATACTGTTGCTACCATCGATTTTAGTTCTGTAAATCAACCAGGTACTTACTATCTTCAGCAGGGAAAATTCAAGTCTGTACCCTTCACCATTGGGACAGATATCTATAAACAACCTTTAGTCACTTTATTACGCTCCTACTATTTACAACGATGTGGGATGGAAATTGACGATCCTGTGACGGGAATATCCCATCCTCCTTGTCATCTGAAAGATGCAATACTCGCTCATCAAGATCAAGATCATGCAGCAGGAAAACTTATCCCAACAGTAGGAGGTTGGCACGATACGGGAGCTTATAATAAATATGTTGCAACGACCACTGTTACCATTGCTCGTCTGTTAAGTCTCTACGAAGAATATCCCGCTCTGTTTCCTGATAATCACTTAAATATCCCTGAAAGCGGCAACAACATTCCCGATTTACTCGATGAAATGAAGTGGGGATTAGATTGGCTGGTAAAAATGCAACGTGCTGATGGCGCAGTCTATCGCAAATTATCAGGCAAAACCTGGCCAGTGGGTTTAGCTCCCAATGAAGATACCCAACCCCGTTATATTTACGGCATTTCTACTCCAGAAACAGCGAAATTTGCTGCGGTCATGGCGATCGCTAGTCGAAATTATCAATCTTTGGATGCTGAATTAGCAACTAAGTATTTAACTGCTGCTGAGTCCGCTTGGCAATATCTGCAACAACAAACAAAAATGCAGGTTAATTGGGTAGAGGGGGATGATACTGGCTCAGATAAGTATTTAGCTTCTGACTTTGATCGCGAAGCGAGTTTAACAACTGATATTGATGATCGCTTGTGGGCAGCAACGGAATTGTATATCACCACAGGTAAACCTGATTTTGCTGACTATTTTGCCGAGCATCTAGGGCAAATAGATTACACTTTATTTGAATGGAAAAACCCTGCGCCTTTAGCATTAGTTAACTATCTAAAACAAAAACGCCAACCTACTTCAGACGAACTAGTTACTCAAATTAAAACTAAAATTCTACAACGAGCAGATTTCATTCTCGGCAAAGTCAATCAAAGTATTTATCATCTCGCTAATGATCGCTTTATTTGGGGTTCTAATAAAATGGCTGCTGAAGAAGGAATTACTTTGGTCTATGCTTATCAATTAACCAAAAATCCTGACTATTTAACTGCTGCGATCAATCAATTAGATTATCTTTTAGGACGCAATCACTTTAACCAAACTTTTATTACAGGTATTGGTACTAATCCTGTCCAGCATCTGAGTAATCTCTATGTCAGGGCAAAAAATATCCGTATTCCAGGTTTAGTGGTAGGAGGGCCTAACGGTGATGCTCAAGATGGCATGGCCGTTAGACATAGAGGCCAGCTTAGTTATATTGATGACGAACGTTCCTATACTACTAATGAAAATGCAATAGATTACAATGCTTCGGTAATTAGTCTTATTGTTAATTTAATGATGCAAACTTAGTAAAGCGAGGCAAACTGCGATCGCTTTTGCTATTGCCACCAATTAGTGCTTAAGCCTCTACTTGTACTCCTTTCCAAAAGGCAACGTAGCCTTTGATCTTATTAGCTTTTTCTTTAGTTTCAGGGTAGTACCAAGCTGCATCTTTATTTTCTTGACCATTAACCACGAGCGTGTAATAACTCGCTTGCCCCTTCCATGGACAGGTTGTATGAGTGGAGCTTTCCTTAAAATATTCTTGATTAATTGAATCTGCGGGGAAATAATGATTGTTCTCAACAACTTCAGTGCGATCGCTCTGGGCTAAAACTTGACCATTCCAAATTGCTTTAGGCATTTTTACTCTCAATTTAATAACTGCTTCGTCTCTCATTTTAAAAAACTTTAGCTATAAACGCGTAACTACTTAGTCTAACAATCAAGCTACATCTAATCTACATGATTTTGAGGCTCAACTTTTTCAACTCTTTAAATAATAGAGATAAATACCTAGATATAATCACAGAATAATAATTCTTAAATAAGATAAATCTCTCTGAAGAGTAAAAAACAAGAGAGATAAATGCTAAATATATGAAAACTCCTCAAGATAATAAAAGTATTTTATTATTGTTATTACAAAATAGTATCGTCCAGTTTATTGCTGGCATATTATCCCTATTAATTATGTTAAAAATCGCTAACAGTATTGAATATAAATTAATTCAAATAATTTTAAAATCTTTAGGATACGGATTTTTTTGCTATTTAACAACTCCTTTTATGATTTATTGGTTAGCTTATGTTAGTGAAGGTCAAGCTACTACCAAAAAATTAATGATTACTATCGCTTTAGTAGGATTTTATAGTTACTTAGTTTGGGATGCCTACTTTTTTTTCCGAGGTGCGATAGCTTCCGTTACCGTAGGTAACGCTTCGCTCTTCTTAAATTAATAATTTAGTATTTACCTCTAACTGTTAAACCTGGATTAAAGCTTATAGCTTATAGTGAGGCATCGCGGTCTTCGTTCACTCGGACTTAGATTCCGAGTGCTGCGAAGACTTCCTCTTGTGCGGGGCTTACAAGCTCTTGAATGCGATTCAAGAGTCAGCCCCTTAGTTTTCCAGCAAAGAGCGAATGCCGTTTGCGTAGCACCTCCGAAGGAGAACCCGAAGGGCTTCGAGCTTTTGTTAAACAGCCGTGATAAAATAACTGTCAAATATAAACCTATAAAACCCAAGCTCAAGCTATAAATTCGGTGCAATATGGCAGAGGAAACAAATAGTCAGGAACAAGCAAAACCCAAAGCAGAAAAAGCTCCTGCTCAACCTGCTGCGAAGGAAGCAAAAGCAAAAAAATCCAAACCACCTAGTTTAGAAGACAAGCCATTCAGTGAATTTATTCAAGAGCATTATCTTCCTGCACTTAAGGAAGCTATGGCAAAGGAAGGTATTGATGATGCCGAATTAACCTTTGTACAACAAGGATTTTCCATCAAAGGTGCAAATGCTAATGAACCCTGTTGGCAAGTAGTAGGTAAATGGCAAAATGGCGATCGCGCCTTTAATCTTTATTTCCCCGATGAGAGTATTTCAGGACAGAAAGCATTTTCTTATGCTACCTATGGCAATAATCCCAGCACTATCGAGTCTTTTATGATTGATGAACGACGAGTTACTCTAGATTTGTTAGTTCTCTATACTGTGCAACGTCTTAATGCTCAAAAATGGCTAACACGCAATTAAATCAAGTTGAATATTAAAGTTGCAGTAAATCTAAATTAATTCTAGGGGCGATGTTTTACTCGCCTCTATATTTTTTTATACTTATACCAAATAAAAAAAAATCCGACAGAAAGGTTGTGAGCTGCAACTGAGTGAGCTAATATTTAGGCAAGTTCAATTTAGACTTTAGCTTAAGAGGAGTTGATTAGTTGCAGTGATGACTCAGACTACCCAGAAGTTGGAAATATTAATAGTGATTTAAAGAGATAAGGGAAGTAGCAAAATTTAACAGTCTTATTAGTCCGCTTCACTTTGCTATCCCGACTTAAAGTTACTTGGCTTATTTAATAATGTATCAACTTAATATAAAGAAACTGTATGGTTGACTGCTGAGTATTGTAAAATTTCGATGAACTTTTTGCTTGAATTCAGCTAGCTATGAAAACCCCACCTCAAAACTGTTGTCTTTTCTCGATTCTTACCTACCAAAAGACTTTTGTGCCGTCGTGCTAAATATATTTCTACCCAATTCTGAGACGACTCAACATCTTGGTTATCTTTTGGGTCAACATTTGTCTTCTGGTAGTGTTATTCTTCTCTCAGGTAATTTGGGAGCAGGCAAAACAACTTTGGTTCAAGGAATTGGTCAGGGTTTAAATATTGCTGAACCGATAGTTAGTCCTAGCTTCACTTTAATCAACGAATATTTAGATGGTCGTCTGCCTCTATATCATCTAGATTTGTATCGGTTAGAACCAAGTCAAGTTGATGCTCTTTATCCTGAAATGTATTGGGAAGGCATTGAGGTTAGTCCTGGTATTACCGCGATTGAATGGTCACAGCGTCTTGTACTTAAACCACCTAGTTATTTAGCAATTGAGTTAGTTGCTGAAACTGCTCAAGCAAGACAAGCTTATCTACAACAATATGGCACCAGCAGCTATGATTTAAATTTTCTTCAAGGTTTAGCGAACATGACACCGTAGCGTGCATGATTATAAAGTATTCAACAAGGGTCTTAAACTAAGAGAGCATATAGCTTGTGACTCACACCTGATAGCTTTTTGATAAAAAAGGATGAGTGAATTTTGTTTTCTCCCATCCTCAATGATCATATTTTAGGTATGTTATATCTTAATAAAAATTCATAGCAATTTTTAAAGGTTAAATTCCACCTTGTTACCTATAAGAACTGCCCATATTTACAAGGTTCTAGTCAATGCCTAATTGATTACCACGCTTGTACTGCATATAAGCTGCAAAAAATAATCCCAATAATGTAATAAAAATTAAACCTAGTACAATCCCTAGCAATAGAGGTTCAATCACAGTGTATCTCCTAAAAAAAATTACTTAACTAAAATATATCCTACGCTAATTTTGGTGTAGCTGTCACAAATAGACTGTTTGAACCCCACTTGACTGATGTATAGCTTGTCTAGAAACAGATAAAGGACTGTGCCTTTTGCTTAAAAAACTCTTAATCTAGCTAAAGTTTGCGATATCCTCTCATCTGAGATTAGAGAAATTAGCAAAATTACATAATTACTTGCATGGCTCATCTTAAAAATTTAAGCTATTTTATAAATCATAATAAATATTAAGTAAACATTCATAAATTATTTAAAACTAACAGTGGATAACCAGTTAGCCCAATCTCAAGCTTGGCTAAACCGCCTAATTTTAATTCTCATGGCTGTAATGCTTGTTGTCGGTTTGAGCATTCTGGGTATCTATTTCCCAAAGGGTTCTGATCCTTATGTTCAGGAAGTATTGTCTTTAGAAGGCGATCCTCAGAGGGGATTAGCTATTTTCCAAATTAACTGTGCAGGTTGTCATAATTTGCAAGCAGACAGAAACGTTGGACCAAGATTAGAAAATATCTCCAAGCGCAAGTCTCAGCGAAACTTAATCAAACAAGTAACTAGCGGACAAACTCCGCCAATGCCTAAATTTCAGCCTAGCCAGCAAGAAATGGCAGATTTACTTAGTTATTTAGCTCAACTTTAAGTTCTGCCTTCAATGGCGAAAAATTAAAACATTTAAAATCTTTCTACAGATCCGAGAAAAACTGGCTCTACCCTAATAGCAAGTACATTCTTCGGTCTAATAACCATGTACTCACCTTGAATATTTTTAATTGGGACATTGATAAAATCTTCAGAATCAGATTTGGTCATTAATTCGCTGTTATACCATTTTTGAAAATCTTGGACACTGTTAAACCGAACTTCTTCCCTATGTCCACCAGAAATAAGAAGGTGAATTGCGTATTCATCAGGTTTTCTAGCCATAACAATTAATTGGAAACTGCAATATTTATAGTTCCCAAAAATTATCTAGAAATGTCATTGATTTAACTAATTAATCTTCTGGCTCAATAGTTTTACTGGGGGAAGCGTCATACAAAGCGTTTAATCGTGAGCGAGCGTCGTCTACAGATACTGAACGCATCACTAGTAATGGCTCTTCAATTATTTTACCCTGCTCATCTAAGAGTTCTGGGTGAACTTTTCTTTGATTACGACTCTGGCTTCTAGCAGAATTATGGTGATTGGGAGGGGAAAATTTTTGTGTCTCTGCGCTCAAGGTAACTAAACTACGAATTAAGTTACTAACTGCTAAAAGAGCAATGATAGTAAATACCAAAATGTAAAGTAGATGTAACATGTCTTCTATATTTTTCCTGATAAACTCATTACTATAATTAATGAGGACAAAAAACGAGTTTTTTTATTGTTGTTTAAGATTTGAGAAAATCTAACTTCCTGGATTTTTTGATTCTCGCCGTTTTTGGGCTATGTTCCAGCACTCTGCAACTAACTGATGCCAGGGAAGTAACATTCTAGAGTCAATTCCTGCTGCACCTTCTGTTGCCTGGAATAGCATTTTTGCTGTTTGAACTTCTTGCTGACTTTGGATAATTTTATCTAATAGTCGAGCTTGTTCTTGAGTAGAAAGAAAAGACATTTGCTCTGATTCTAATAAGGAACGCGATCGCTTGAACCAATATTGAAAATCATCTAACAGTGGCTCTAAAACCGTCTTGAGTAACTCTTTCTCAGTAGGTTGTTCTGTGGACATTAATTTAAAACTAGTTTATTATCTCAATATTTATCTTAACGGCTTTTACAAAAATTAATATGCTTTTGATTATTTTTAATAATTTGTTGCTATCGAGACTATTTAGTAACTAGCAAGCTTTATGTAGCGATCCCGATCTAGAATATAACGAGATTACTTGCGTCTTTTATAACAGCCGATGCCTGAAGCAGAACAAGAACAACAACCAATTAAATTACTCCGCACTAGTGAATCTGAATCATTAAAAAAAATTCGCCATACCACCTCTCATGTCATGGCAATGGCAGTGCAAAAGCTGTTTCCTAAAGCACAGGTAACGATTGGCCCTTGGACAGAAAACGGTTTTTATTACGATTTTGATAGTCCTGATACTTTTACAGAAAAGGATTTAAACAAAATCCGCAAGGAAATGATCAAAATTATCAACCGTAAGTTGCCCATAGTACGAGAAGAAGTAAGCCGTGAAGAAGCTAGACAGCGTATTGAAGCGTTGGGCGAACCTTATAAATTAGAAATTCTAGACAGTATTCATGAGCCGATTACAATCTATCATTTGGGCGATCAGTGGTGGGATCTTTGTGCTGGTCCTCATGTAGAGAGTACTGCTGAAATCAATCCTCAAGCGATCGCTCTAGAAAGTGTAGCTGGCGCATATTGGCGCGGAGATGAAACTAAAGCTCAATTACAAAGAATTTATGGTACTGCTTGGGAAACCCCCGAACAGCTAGCGGAATATCAACGTCGTAAAGAAGAAGCTTTAAAAAGAGATCATCGTAAATTAGGTAAAGAACTAGGCTTATTTATTTTTGCCGATCCTGTAGGGCCAGGTTTACCCTTATGGACTCCTAAAGGAACTATTTTGCGATCGCAACTAGAAGACTTTCTCAAACAAGAACAAATTAAGCGGGGTTACCTTCCTGTAGTAACTCCCCATTTAGGGAGGATAGACCTGTTTAAGATTTCAGGACACTGGCAAAACTATAAAGAAGATATGTTCCCGATGATGGCAGAAGACGAAGCATCCGCAGCAGCCGAACAGGGTTTTGCTCTCAAGCCGATGAACTGTCCTTTCCATATTCAGATTTATAAGAGTGAATTACGTTCCTACAAGGAGCTACCCATGCGCTTAGCGGAGTTTGGGACTGTCTATCGCTATGAACAGTCTGGGGAATTAGGTGGACTAACTAGGGTTCGCGGTTTTACCGTTGATGATTCTCATTTGTTTGTTACACCTGAACAGTTAGATGATGAATTTTTAAAAGTAGTTGATCTAATTTTGACTGTGTTTAAGAGTTTACATTTAACTAAATTTAAAGCTCGTCTCAGTTTCCGCGATCCAGAATCAGATAAATATATTGGTTCAGACGAAGCCTGGAATAAAGCCGAAAATGCGATTCGTCGTGCGGTAGAGAAAGTAGGTATGAATCACTTTGAAGGTATTGGTGAAGCTGCTTTTTATGGCCCGAAGCTCGACTTTATCTTTGAAGATGCTTTGGAGAGAGAATGGCAGTTGGGAACAGTACAAGTAGACTATAATTTACCTGAACGTTTTGAACTGGAGTATGTGGCTGAAGATGGCTCGCGTCAACGTCCGATTATGATTCATCGTGCGCCCTTTGGCTCATTGGAAAGGTTAATTGGAATTTTAATCGAAGAATATGCGGGGGATTTTCCCCTTTGGTTAGCTCCTGTACAGGTGCGCCTGTTGCCCGTTAGGGATGCTCATGTCGATTATGTAAAAACAGTAGCAGCTAAAATGCAAGCAGCAGGAATTAGGGCTGAAGCCGATACTAGCGGTGAACGTCTGGGTAAAATGATTCGCAATGCCGAAAAACAAAAAATTCCTGTAATGTCAGTAGTTGGAGATAAAGAAGTAGAAAATAACACTTTGAGTATTCGTACTCGGGCTTCAGGAGAGCTAGGGGCGATCGCTGTCTCAGAAGTAATTGCCAAGTTGACGACAGCAATCTTAGAGCGTAGCAATTTTTAACTTTGTTGCTAAATTAGAGTTAAATTAAAAGCGGGATTATTAATCTATCTCGCTTTTTTCATAAAATATTTATAATTAAAAGCTACAAATTAACTAATCTTAAAAAGCAGAACAAGTTCATGAATTAAAATTATTTACCTGGAATATTTAAGTTGGTTTAGGTATTTTATAAAACATAAAAACTGATTGATATATAATAAATGTCCTATAGTAGTGCATTGCTGACAAATATAATCACTGGAGTTAGTCATTTATCTAAAAAATCAGGCAATTTTTTAGTTTGTGGTTTATTTTGGTTGAATCTCAGTATTGTCAAAGCTAATGCCGAAGATAATATTTTAGTAATTCATTCCTATGACCCAGAATTATCTGAGACAAAGCAACAACAAGCAGGAATCGAGCAAGGTTTTGCTGAAATAGGCAACAAAAGTAATATTTTCCACGAATTTCTTGATAGCAAACGCCATCCCAGTCCAGAACATAAACAAGAGTTTATTAATTACGTTAATAAGAAGTATCAACCTCTATCAATTGACCTATTAATGGTGGTTGGCGATCCTAGTTTGCAGTTGATGCTCCAAAAGCACGATCACTTTTTTGCTAATACTCCTGTGGTATTTTTGGGAATTAATAGTTTGCGACAAAGCTTATTTGATACTCCTTGGCTCACAGGAGTTATGAAAAATTCTACTGTCGTAGATACTACTCTTGAAGCTACACGTCAGATGTGGACAGATACAATCGTAATTATTAACGATACCACCGAAACAGGTAAGGATAATTTAGAGCAAATTCAAGAAGTCAAACAAATTGAAAATAAACCTTTAAGAGTAGAAGTGGTTGAAGATTTATCTCCCCAAGAGATCAAAAGTCGATTGGGTAAATATTCAGATAATGTACCAATTCTACTGCTGGGCCAATTACGCCAAAGTAACTCCCAAAAAACTTTAATCGATCCTCAACAAGACACTCAAATCTTGCTATCTCAAATCCCTAACCCCATTTATACGCAAAACGCTGCACGTTTAGGAAGAGGCGTTGTTGGAGGGAAAGTTTTTGATACTGATTATCATACCAGACAGGCAGTCAAACTAGCTCAGAAGATTCTCCAAGGAGTCCCACCTGATGAAGTAGGGCCTATCTTAATTGGCAAAAATCGTTGGGTTTTTGATTATCGGCAATTACTTCGTTACCATATTAAGCTCGATTTATTACCCGATGACAGCGAGTTGCTGTATGTAGAGCCATCTTTTTATGTCAAATATAGAACAATAGTATTAATTTTTGCCCTGAGTTTTCTTTCTAGTGTATTGATAATTATTTTGTTAATCGAAAGAATCCGAAAGCGTGCCATTGCTAATAAAATTTTGCAAGAAAATGAACAAAGATACAAAGATTTAGCCGAGGCAGGGGCAAATGTTTTTTGGGAGCTAGATCAAAAACTCAGATATTCATATATATCAGGTGATATTCAAGATTTATGTGGGTTAAAACCTGACGAGATTATAGGTCAATATCCTCCAGACTTACACCGTAGTCATCCTAGATTGGATGTGGACTGGGAGCTTTTTGAGCAAATTACGCAAACAAGACAACCGTTCAAAAATTTTACTTTTAGCTTAAAAGACGAAGAACAAGGAATAAGAATTTTTAAAATTAATGGTAATCCTTTATTTGATAAAAAAGTTGGCAAGTTTCTAGGTTATCGAGGAGTTAAACAAGAAATCACCGCTGAACAAAATCTCTATAAAAAAATTGCTTATCAAGCCACCTATGATGACTTAACTGGGTTATTAAATCGTCGTGAATTTAATGAAAAACTGAAATATTCAGTCCAAAAAGCGCAAAAATATCGAACCGAATCAGTATTATGTTATCTGGATCTAGATCGCTTTAAAATTGTCAACGATACCGCAGGACATTTAATAGGCGATCGCCTATTATCCGAATTGGCACAATTGTTGCAGAGTAGGATTCGTAAGGAAGATACTTTAGGCAGATTGGGAGGAGATGAATTTGGTCTTCTGTTAGAAGGATGTTCGATTACCGAAGCCGAACAAATCTGTGAACAATTAATTAGTGCGATTAACGATTATCGTCTCAAGTGGAATAGCGTCGAATTTGATGTGGGAGTCAGTATTGGGATCGTCGGAATTACAGATACTTCCACTGATGCTGCTGAAATTTTAAGTCGTGCGGATCTTGCTTGTTATCAGGCAAAAAATTTAGGTCGAGGTCGAGTTTATATCGTCGAAAACAACCATCAAGAAGTTGATTTAGAACAAATTCAAATGGGGCATATTGCCAATGTCTCCCAGGCGATTAAAGAAAATCGTTTTTATTTAGTTAAACAACTAATCAAACCAATAGTAGATGATGGTCAACAACGTCAGCATTACGAAATTCTCTTGCGTCTTAAAGATCGTGCTGGCAATTTAATTACTCCTGAGCAATTTATCCCTGTGGCAGAACGTTATGGTGTGATTACAATTGTAGATCGCTGGGTGTTAGAAGCCACTTTAAAATCCTATGCTCAGAATTTTGCAGCCAACAAAACTTTGGTTTCTATTAATCTATCTGGGGCAAGTATTAACGACGAAAGATTTACTAACTTTGCGATCAATTTAATTAAACAATCGCAAGTCCCAGGGGATTGTCTCTGCTTTGAAATTACAGAAACCGCAGCGATCGCTCAGATAACTCGCGCTCAAAAATTTATTACGGCGATGAAAAATCTTGGGGTTAAATTTGCTTTAGATGATTTTGGTAGTGGAGTTTCTTCTTTTGCTTATCTCAAAAACCTGGCTGTCGATTATTTAAAAATTGACGGCAGTTTGGTCAAAAATATTATCAATGAAGAATACGATCGCGCTATTGTTTACTCGATCAACGAAGTAGCTCATTTAATGGGGATGAAAACCATCGCCGAATTTGTGGAAAACGATCAGATATTAGAGCATCTAGGTAAAATCAGTATTGACTATGCTCAGGGTTATGTCATGGGTAAACCGACTGAAATTGCTTCTTAAGAAAATGATTTTATCCATCAGGCTTTTAGCAACCAAAATCCCGCAAAAGATTCTGACTCGGGAGAAGATTGAATTGCAAGAAAGTGAACTCCCTTGGCTTTTTGTTTAGCTGTTTCAAAATCCTGTGCTTGTTTAACAGTTTCCTGGTTAGTTAAATTAACCAACGTCCAACTATCACTTAAGCCTGTTTCCAAACGCAATTGTGGACGCAGATCAGCTTCTAGCTGGAGATAACCCATTTCTAAGCCTGACATCCAAGCTGCTAGAGGATTAGCACGGGGAGAGTAGATAATTAAGCCAGGGATAATAGTATCGGCAGTAATATCTAGAAGAGACAGCGCCAAAGATTCAGCAAAAGCAATATCCCATTCATTCATTTCCTCAAAATCGTTTGCTGCCAAACTGACAAAGATCCATTTATCCCCTAGATCGCCCCTAACAGCATCGGGGAGAGGAATCGGATTTAAAGGTGGATATTGTACTGAAGCAGTATTAGCAGTCTTAAGATCGTATCCTGTTTCCTGGGGATAAAAATTACTCATCCTCTCTTCAAGCCATTGATTGAGTGCATAGGTGCGACGACTAGGAAGAGGAATAATACCAGCATCTTCACAGGCTTTGACAATCATATTATTCATTTGACGGCGAAAAAAACGAATTTTCTTAGGTGTTGTTTGGGCTTGGGCGATCGCTTTTTCGATTGCTTCTTTTAACCACAAGGAATTTACCGTGTTACTAGGACAATACTGAGCGTATCTAAATAAATCATCGGCAGTTTTTTCTATATCGTTGGGACTTTCACAAATTAATAACTCCCATAGCTTCTTGCCATTTTCGTCTAAAACTGGACGTGAATAAAAATCTAGTTCCCAAACTGTATTGCCCATAATTACCAATCAATTATTAATTATTTTAAAATCACATCATTAAACATTAGTTATTAGTTTACAGAGATGGGGGAGAGAAACTGCATTTAGTTTGAAATCCATAGTTTTTTGACAAACGGTACAATGAATTTGTACTGAAGTTATTTACCCTCTGATGATCGATCTCTACACCTTCTCTACTCCCAATGGTCGCAAAGCCTCGATTATGCTAGAAGAACTGGGGTTAGATTACACAGTTCACACAATCGACATTACAAAGGGGAAACAGTTTACCCCAGAGTTTGTAGCCATTAATCCCAACAGTAAAATTCCTGCTATTGTTGACCATGACAGCGATATTACTGTTTTTGAATCGGGGGCAATTTTAATTTATCTAGCAGAAAAAACAGGAAAATTGCTCGGTAGCGAGCCTAAACAGCGTTTTCAAACGATTGAATGGTTAATGTTCCAAATGGGAAGCATCGGGCCAATGTTTGGACAATATAACCATTTTTATAAATATGCCCCTGAAAAAATCCCCTATGCAATCGATCGCTATAAAAAAGAAACTTTGAGATTGTACGACGTGTTAAATACTCAGCTAGCGAAGACAGAATATATTAGCGGTGATTATTCTATTGCCGATATTGCTATTTATCCCTGGGTTGCAGCCTATCAATTTATGGAATTGACTCTCGACGAACATTCTCACCTTAAACGTTGGTATGAAACTCTTACAGAACGTCCAGCCATCAAACGAGGGATGAAAGTACCTAGTTAACTAGGCGTTGCTAATTTAAGATCTGAAACCGAACAGCTTAAATTATGGTTAGTATTAATATACCTGTGGCAAGATAAAGTTAAACTTTGCTTGATTAACAATACACGATTTAGGATTATGACTCAGCCTTTTCAATTTGCTAACGGTCAAGTAGCCCATAGTGCCGAAGATTTGTTGGAACTATGTAA
>CAYMWC010000064.1:18361-24327 GCA_964393695.1 uncultured Pleurocapsa sp. | reverse complement strand
GTCTTCTCCTTGTCCGATGGAGTCGTGAGTCATCACCCAAATCACCCCTGCCTCAGAAAGAGCAGATAGACGAATAGCAGCGCGCATATAGTCGGTGAAGATCAGGAAAGTTGCACCGTAAGGAATTAAGCCCGAACCATGTAAACTTATACCGTTACAAATTGCGCCCATACCATGTTCACGGACACCAAAGTGGATGTTACGGTTTTGGTATGCACCTTTTTGGAATTCACCAGAATCTTCCAACTCAGTTAGGTTGGAGTGGGTTAAATCCGCCGAACCACCAATTAATTCAGTGACAACAGGAGCTAATTTATTGAGACAAGTCTCGGAATGTTTACGAGTTGCCAGGGCTTTATCTTCAGGAGTGTAGGTAGGTAATACTTTTTCCCAACCATCAGGTAATTTACCACTGAGAAAACGCTCAAATTCTGCTGCCTCTTGAGGATATTTGGATTTATAGTCAGCTAGTATCTGATTCCACTCTTGCTCGTAGTTAGCACCGCGTTCAACTGCTTTACGCATATGGCTTAGTGCTTCTTCAGGAACTTCAAAAGGTTCGTAATCCCAGTCTAAATTTTTACGGGTTAATTTTATTTCATCTCCCCCCAAAGCCGAACCGTGAATGCCTGCGGTATCTTGTTTATTGGGCGCACCATAACCAATCGTAGTTGTCACCTTGATCATAGTGGGCTTGTCCGTGACTGACTTAGCTTCTTCAATTGCTTTAGCAATCGCTTCTAAGTCTGTATTCCCATCTTTTACGTGTAACACGTGCCAGCCATAGGCTTCAAAACGTTTAGAAACGTCTTCGGTAAATGCCACATCAGTTGAACCATCAATAGAAATATGGTTATCGTCGTATAAAGCAATGAGTTTACCCAGTCCTTGGTGTCCAGCAAAAGAACAAGCTTCTCCCGAAACTCCTTCCATGTTACAGCCATCCCCTAAGATTACATAGGTGTAGTGATCTACAAGTTTGGCATCGGGTTTGTTAAATTTGGCTGCTAAATGAGCTTCTGCGACAGCTAAGCCTACACCATTAGCGATACCTTGACCAAGAGGGCCTGTAGTTACTTCTACCCCAGCAGTCATAAAGTTTTCTGGATGTCCTGGAGTAGCTGATTTCCACTGACGAAATTGCTTGATATCTTCAATGGTAACACTGTCATAACCTGCCAGATATAGCAAGGCATACTGCAACATTGAACCATGACCAGCAGAGAGAACAAAGCGATCGCGATTAAACCATTTGGGGTTTTTGGGGTTGTAACGCATAAACTGATCCCACAACACAAACGCCATGGGTGCCGCACCCATAGGTAGCCCTGGGTGTCCAGATTTTGCTTTTTCTATTGCTTCAATGGCTAAAAAACGTATTGAATTTATACAAAGTTCTTCAACTGATTTGCTTGATTGGGTGGCAACTACCATATTCGTTATATAAATAAACTACGATGAAACAAAATTTGAGCTTGCTCAATGACCAAAATTGGAAATTAGATTGTTTAAACTTGATCTTAAGAGATGTTCTCAAGTCATTTTCTTATCTTCCCATCCTAAAGGATCGAGTCGCAAGTTCGATTATTTTTACTCTTAGTAAACAATTTTTGATCATCATAATTCGATGTTGTATTGTCTACCAAATAGAGGTGTGAAAATAAGTTTTATCTTTACTCTGCTCTTAATTAGAAATTAACTAAATTTTTTAAAAGCGAGAGTAACATTATGACCCCCAAAACCAAAGGAATTGGATAAAGCTACATTGACTGAATAATGGCGACTACTATTAGGTATATAGTCTAGGTCACATTCAGGATCGGGGTTGACTAAATTAATTGTAGGTGGAACTTGCTCATGAGCGATCGCCATTGCTGTCGCTACCGCTTCAATTCCTCCTGAACCCCCTAATAAGTGACCAGTCATAGATTTAGTAGAACTGACGACAATTTCGTTGGCTCTTGCGCCTAAAGCTTTTTTAATTGCTTTAGTTTCGTTAGAATCGTTTGCCTGAGTACTAGTGCCGTGAGCATTAATATAATCTACCTGTTTTGGGATTAAATCGGCATCACTCAGAGCTAATTCAATTGCTCTAGCTGCCCCCTGTCCTCCAGGTACAGGCGAGGTCATATGATAAGCATCACAGGTCATCCCATAACCGACAATCTCGGCATAAATTTTTGCCCCACGAGCTTGAGCGTGTTCTAGTTCTTCTAAAAAGAGAATTCCCGAACCTTCTCCCATCACAAAACCATCGCGATCGCGATCAAAGGGACGACTGGCATGGCTGGGATCGTCATTACGGGTTGAAAGAGCTTTAGCTGAACAAAAACCTGCAAAAGAAAGGGGGGTAACTGCTGCTTCTGCTCCTCCACAGATCATCGCTACCGCATAACCACCTTGAATTAGGCGAAAAGCATCTCCAATAGCATGAGAACCAGCAGCACAAGCGGTTACGGTACAGGAGTTAGGACCTTTAGCACCTGTATGAATTGCCGTCAAACCTGCTGCCATGTTAGCGATCATCATCGGAATGGTGAAAGGACTTACTTTTCTTGGCCCTTTAGTGAGTAAGTTCTCGTTTTGATCTTCCATGACCTTCAAGCCACCTACCCCAGTACCTATCAGGACTCCTACCTGATCAGCGTTGAGATCATCAATTACAAACTTGGCATCGGCGATCGCTTGTTGGCTGGCACATACCCCAAATTGAGCGAAGCGATCCATCCGCTTTGCTTCTTTTTTATCTAAATATTGGTTAGGGTCAAAGCCTTTGACTTCGGCAGCAATTTGACAGGCGTGTTGGGAAGCATCAAACAAAGTTATTTTGCCTACTCCATTACGCCCCTGCAATAAACCATCCCAATACTCTGCTAGATTATTACCAATGGGAGTTATTGCGCCCAAGCCTGTAATTACGACCCGTTTATTTTGCCTATTTGTCATTTTTGCTCTCTAAACACTTTTTATATATTCAATTTAATTATGAAATAAATTAAATTATGCAGTTGCCCCTGCTTGAGAACTAATATAGTCTACTGCTTTGCCTACTGTATCTATTTGTTCTGCTGCTTCATCAGGAATTTCAATATCGAATTCTTCTTCTAAAGCCATTACTAATTCCACTGTATCTAGAGAATCAGCACCTAAATCATTAGCAAAGCTAGCTTCTGGTGTCACTCTATCTGCTTCAACTTCTAGTTGTTCGACTACGATATTTTTTACCTTTCCAAAAATTTCTTGATTCATTGATTTTTTCTCTCTTAATTCCCCGTTTTAACAAAAATAAATATACATTTAGGAAAACTATACGGGTTTGTTCCCTAATAAACGCTGGCTCTAATAAAAAGCGGCAACTTTCATCTTATCTGAAAGGGGGACAAAGTTAGAGAGCAAATCTAGAATTGCTTTACTTGACTTGTACCACCCTTTAATGTTCAGATTTTCGTTCTAAAATTATTAACGAAAAAACAAAGACGGAAGTATACCTTTGTGAAGATAATTCTTCCGTCCATCTAGTGATATTTTGCTTAAACGGTTTTATGTACTGTTTAACAATATTTATCTGAAATATCTAAATTCTGGGAGTACGAGATTGTCTAGCCATATCTTTAAATTTGTTGAGGCTAGGGCCTGGACGGCGACGGTATTGCGTCACTGTAGGCATCAGATTATCTGTAGCAAAAGTTGGTTCTCCTTTGCCATTGTTACTGCTGCCACTACTATTGTTGTTCTTGTACATAGCAGCTACCCAAAATGGAGGATCGTAGGAAGAAGCACCAGAATTTTTAGGCGCAGGTTTGGTCGCTGTTTGCTCCTGAGATTTCGCAGCAACTTTGTTATTTTGCTGCTTGGGTTTGGCTTTAGTATCGGTAGCAGACTGTAATTTTTCTTGAGCAGTGTTTGTTACTTCGTTTTTGGTTTTAATTGCTTCCTGTACTGGTTTAGTTTCAACTACATCTGCTGTTTTTTCTTTAACTACCTCAGCTACTTTATTGGCAGTTTGTACTACGGCTTGTACAGGTTTAGAATCTTTGACTTCCTCTAATTCTAAATAGTATTTGTTTTTAGAATTAAATAGCTTGTTTAGCATTCCCATGACTTAATTCGACTCCTAAAAATGAGATTAAGGTATTTATTTAATACTGATGAAAACAATAAGTATTGATTGACAGTCTTTTTTCTAGGGGAAAATTTAATGACTCACAATTTTTCAGTAATGTATTGTCCTAACTAGGGCTACTATTTAATTGCATCATATCTGCCTCAGTATAAGAGTAACTTGACTCTCTCTAACGAGACTAGCAATTTGGGTATGTAACAACTGGTTGGGTCACGATCCAAAAAACTTATTAGCTTATTAGCTATTCTTATCAAGCCAGAAAATTAAAGACATCGCAATTATACTTTACAAAAATTAATCAAAAATCCCACCTATTTATCAATTTCAGCTTCTAGATCTAAAGTTATATTAAGCAAAATTCATTTTTGGCAAAAGCTCGAAACTTAAGGTTTAAATTGCTTGTTTTTCGGCGGTATAAAGCCATTAGCTTAAATAACTGCTAGTTACAGGACTAGAAGAAAAAAATGTAAGTAGCACTTGCAGCTAAAAAAGAAAACTGCTACACTGAGAAATGTAAGTGGCACTTGCAAAAGTTATTTTATTTATTAAGATTACAACTACAAGCCTAGCGAGCAGTCACATCACAAGTCAACAGCATAATCGCTTAAGCTCATAAATTCTCAAAAGTATTTTATTAGGACAAGATAGTAATGACACAGCAATTAATTGCTCCCAAAAGCCAGCCACAGATCCAGCGAGCAGAGGAAAAGCTCGAACCATGTTGGGTTAATATAATCTTTTTTGGTAGCTTTCACCTTATAGCTTTATTAGCACCCTGGTTTTTCTCTTGGTCGGCTTTAGGTGTGGCAATTTTTTTCCACTGGTTAACTGGCAGTATTGGTATTTGCTTAGCATACCATCGTATCTTGACTCACCGCAGCTTGGAAGTACCTAAATGGTTGGAACGTATTTTAGTAACTTGTGGCGCACTAGCACTACAGGGTGGTCCAATTTTCTGGGTAGCAGGACACAATTTACACCATGCCCATACTGAAGACAACGATAAAGATCCTTATTCTGCTAAACGGGGTTTTTGGTGGAGTCACATGGGTTGGTTAATGCTCAAACAGGACAAATATTTTAATTACGACCAATATAAAAAATACGCACCACGTCCCGATAGAGATCCATATTATCGCTGGTTAAATCGTAACTATATTTTGCTTCAAATTGCTTTGGGTCTTGTTTTATACGCCTTGGGTGGTTGGTCTTTTGTAATCTACGGTGTTTTTGTCAGAGCGGTAACTTTGTGGCATTGCACCTGGTTTGTCAATTCGGCTACTCACTTCTGGGGTTATAAAAACTTTGAATGTGAAGATGGTTCTCTCAATCTTTGGTGGGTTGGTATATTAGCTTATGGTGAAGGCTGGCATAACAATCATCATTTTAGACCCCGTGTGGCTAGAGCAGGTCAACGCTGGTGGGAAATTGACGTTACCTGGTGGGCAATTCAAGTATTACGCGGTTTAGGTCTCGCTAAAAAAGTTGTTATGTAATAACGAAAAAAAATAGAAAACTCAAGCGATCGCTATACAATAGATGCGATCGCTTTTTTTATTGAAACTCTTTAATATTTAGAAATTCTTATTTGTCAAGTATAGTAAATGACTTTTTAGCATCTTGCTCTATTTGTTGGAACTTATCGACTAAAGGCAATATCTTTTGTTCTTGGTTTTCAACGTAATTATAAATATTGACAAAGTTACGTTCTATTTCTTCATAGATAATATCTAATTTAGAATGCAACTTAGCAGCTAGTTCACTTTTAAAACGGGCTTTTTCTTGATCTAATTTAGTTTCAAACTGACGGGTAATCTTGCGTTTTTTGAGAATTAAAGTGCTA
>CAYMWC010000064.1:0-18351 GCA_964393695.1 uncultured Pleurocapsa sp. | reverse complement strand
AACAAAATACCAACTCCTGCAAAGGCAGTGCCGATAATATCTAATAATACAATTTCTGTTAAAGCTGCGATCGCTGTACCAGCAACAGTAGCAGCACTACCACCTAAGAATCTGGGAGCAACACTGGCATTTACTGATTCTATGGAATGGAGAAAGGTTTTATCGTCGAGTAAACTAGATACTTTTTGCTGGACATCTTCTACAATCTCTTGACGACTTTCAAGGGTGTTAAGAGTAATGGCATTAGTAGTAATTTGATTCACCTTAATATCTTGTAAATCATCTACTAAGCCTTGTAATAATATTCTAATTCCAGCAACAAAATGTTTGATCCCATCCTGGGATATTTCCCCTAAAGAAGCTTTTAATTGGTTTTCACAACTTTGTTTTAACTCATCCATCCAGGTAGGGACTGATTTTTGAGTCCGAAATAGCACTGCAAATGAGCCTTTGACTAAAGTAAGTAAAGATAATTGTTCGCGGAAGTCCTCTTTAACTCTGGTGGTAATTGTGTCATATTTTGTCAATAACCTGTTGATTAGGGATTCTAATTCAAACCCTGACTGTCGTTTATTTTGTTGTAACTTGGCTTTAATCTTACTGACTATTGCCTGATCTTTTATTAACTGTTGTTGAATTGAAAGTAGATCTTTTCTCAGTAAGTCAATTATTTGTTCGGTGGTTTTCGCCACTCCCTGAAGTTTTAATTTTTTTGTACCGCCATCCTTAAGCGTCTGCTGGATGTAGTTTCTTACCTCAGTAAAGCCACTATCTTCTGGTTGACCATTTACTTCAAATTCTACGGAAGTCGCAAAGATTACAGGGGATGTAATCCCTTTTTGTAGAGCTAATTCGACTAGTTTTTCTTTATTTTTGGCTAACTCTTCGGGTTTAGTTAGATCTGCTTGTTGGAGAATAAATACTACTTTTTTGCGCCATTCAGTATTAACATAATCCAATAATTCCCAAGCACTGCGAGTATAAGGATTTTTGGCAAAGAAGACAAAGAAAATTAAATCACTGTTGGGAATAAAATCTTTGGTGATCTCCTGATGATTTTCAACAATGGTATTAGTCCCAGGAGTATCAACTACTGATAGTGTTTTTAGAATTTCATTGGGTAAACCAATCTTGCGTAAATATTGATTAACAGGTTGTTCAAATCTTTCTTGACTATAAATAATCTGTTGAATTACATCAGTACAAGGATCGGCTGCGGTTTTACAAATATCTGCTTGTAACAAAGCATTTACAAAACTGCTTTTTCCTGCCTTGACTTCCCCTACTACCACAAACAAAAATGGCTCATTAATATTGCTGCGTAAATTACGAATAGTTAACTGTAATTGCTGATTATTAATATCTGTAGCTAAAAGTTGCAATTGGCTTAAGACATTATCTAAATCTAATTGATATTGAACTAATACCTGATTGACAATAAAATTATCCATAATTTAATATACCTATGACCTTAAGGCAAAAATAAAAATATATATCTGTTCTTAGATAAATAGCCTAGAGCTAAAAAGATTATCGATACCTTAAAATTAGCTATACCTAAAACAGTAACACTAGCTAAAAATAATGAGTCCTACTAGAGCAGTATTGTGTGGCTATTATGGCATGGGTAATGCAGGAGACGAAGCGTTATTAGTATCGCTGCTACAAATGCTGCCTGAGTCAATCGAACCAATTGTTTTATCTGGCGATCCTCAAAGTACCAAAAAACAATATGGAGTTGCTAGCTGTTATCGGAAGTCAACCTTTGCAATTCTTAATGCTCTTAAGCAGTCGGAGATATTTATTTGGGGTGGTGGCAGCTTGATGCAAGACTCTACTAGTGTTGCCAGTCCAATTTACTATGCTGGCTTGATGGCTTTAGCGCAAAAACGAGGTTTAAAAACGATCGCCTGGGCGCAGGGAATTGGGCCATTAACTAAACCCTTGACTCGTTGGCTAACAAAACAGGTATTATTAGGGTGTAATGCTATTAGTGTGAGAGATAGTGCTTCGGCTGAACTATTAAAGAGTTGGCAGCTTGAACCATTAATTGCTCCCGATCCTGTGTGGGCATTGCAAAGCAAGGCAGTGTCTGGGTTAGATAAACTACCAAATCCCAAAGTAGCGGTTATTTTGCGATCGCACCCTCTACTTACTACAGAACGTTTACAGACGATAATCCAAGCTCTACAAGAGTTTCAAGCACAAACCAATAGTTTCATTTTATTAATTCCCTTTCAACCAATTCAAGATCGAGCGATCGCCGAGAAAATTGCAGCCCAATTAGACCAGAATTGTACTATTCTGTCCATCAGTGATCCCCAAGAATTAAAAGGACTATTCAAACAAGTCAAAATGGCGATCGGGATGCGGTTACACAGTGTAATTATGGCAGTAGCAGAAGGCTGTAGCTGTTTTGCCCTCAGTTATGATCCCAAAGTTAGTCAGTTAATGTTAAAACTTGATTTACCAGGATATGAATTAACAGATCTACCTCAAGATTCCCAAACGGTTAGTCGTGCTTGGCTAGAACATTATCACCATGGCCAACCTCTAAATCAAATCCAGATTCAATCATTGGTTAAGCAAGCCTCAAATCATCAACAACTATTACAAAAAGTAATTACAAATTATTAATATATTAATCAACCTTGGCATTTTTAGAAGCAACGTATAAGCTATATCTAGTTAAATCTAAAGCTAAGTAAAAGAATAAAATTTCCTTCTCAATCCACATTTATACTAAACTTAAATCCACCTAGATAACGTTCTCTTTTCAGCTAAGAAATTTGACACAATTTTTCAGGGAAATTACCTAGCTTAATACTTTAGATTTTGTTGCTGTAATATTCTGACCAACTTGAGATATAAATACTATGAGCGAAGCTAACAATCATGCTACTTCTTTTAATTCTCAATCTAACTTTGAATCTGTTGATCAATCTCCAAACGAACAGCAGCAGAAAGTAACAGAAACAAGCCATTGCGATACAGCTAAGAGCTATTTGCCTTTAGATACTGTTGCTCATCCCGAAGCATCACAACTAAAAGATGCCGAAAAAATAGAATCAGAGGCATCATTAGGTCAAAAGATGAACTGGCATAAAGTTGCTCATAAACTACGGGAATACAATCGCAAGCTACTCAAAAAAGTATTTCGCCTAGAACAAGAATTAGCAGAAATTGATAATAAATATAACAAGTATGTAGAAAAATCTCAAACTAGTGATTTGTTAGTTGCTCAACAGGCAGAAGAAATCAAAACCTATCAAGAACAAATAGCTGCAATGAGTCAACAACTCACTAATTCTCAACAACAAATAGAGAGTCGCGAAACAGTAATTAGTAATTTATCTCAACAGTACGAATTATCTCAAAAACAAACAGCCCAATTAGAAAGAGAATGCACTTTATTGCAAGAAAATTATGCTCAGCAAGCTTGCGAATTAGCTGCTAAGGTCAAAGAAACCAAAGAATTACAAACTAAACTCAACCAACAACAGCGTTATGCTCTGCAATACAAAGCAGAACTAAAACGCCAGATAGACAAACCTCCAGTGCTGAATACAGTAATCTCAGAGCCATTAGTCAGTCACAGCCCAAGTTACGCTAATAACCGCTCAATTAAGCCTTGGTCTACTTCTAGAATTCCCGAACCAAAAATCTCTTTACCTCAAACAGCTAAAATTGAACGTGAGCCACTTCAACCTTCTTTAAAAATCAGTCAAAAGGCAGGAGAAATTAATACTTGGTCATCAGTAGTTGACCATCACCAGGTTAATCAACCAGCGGTCAAATCTACTCAAAAACAAAAACAACAAAAACCTCAATCATTAGCTGCGGTAGACCTGCCTACTTTCCCTCGCTCTAGTTAAATAAAGCTAAAAGCTCAAAGCTTTTGCGTAGCTGCTGTAAGGCATAGAGCTAAGAGCTTTTATTAAATATCAATAATTTTCAAGAAATCATGATCTCTTTAAAACAGATAAACCAGAGATTAGGTAAGTTATATATAACTGATTGAAAATATTGAATTATAAAAACGGCTTTATGCGAGACTTTGCTCAAATTCAACAAACAGACTACGACGTAATTATTATTGGTGGCGGAATTAACGGTGCAGGTGTCGCAAGGGACGCAGCCATAAGAGGCTTAAAAACAATTTTAATTGAGAAGCAGGATTTTGCGAGTGGTAGCTCTAGCTGGTCTACTCGCTTGATTCATGGGGGTTTGCGCTATTTAGAATACTTTGAATTTCCTCTAGTGCGGGAATCTTTAAAAGAAAGAGAGGTTTTACTACATACTGCACCCCATTTAGTCACGCCTTTACAGCTTACCATTCCCATTTATCGCGATCGCTCTCGCCCCTATTGGAAAATTTGGGCAGGAATGATTCTTTATGATATTTTTAGCTTTGATAAAACACTGCCTGTTCATCGAATGCTACCAAAAGCCAAGTTTCAACAGCTATTTCGCTCAGTTGATGAAGATAACCTTATCGGTGGTTCACAATATTATGACGGACAGGTAACTCTTGCGGAGCGTCTGTGTTTAGAAAATATTATTTCGGCTCAAAATGCAGGGGCAACAGTTTTAAATTATGTTGAGGTAATTGATCTGCCTATCGAGAATTCTCGCGTTACCGAAGTTATGTGTAAAGATCAACTTACAGGTGCGGAGTTTACAATTTCTGGTAGGTCTGATGCAGTAGTTGTTAATACCGCAGGGCCTTGGATTGATCGAGTATGTCAATTAGGTAGTCAGGCTAGTAAAAAGACTCCTATTGGTAAAACTCAGAAAAATGGCAGTACTAAAGGAAGTCACATTGTCGTCGAAAAGTTTCCTGGCGCACCAGGCTCAACTCTGTATGTAGAAGCAAAATCTGATGGTCGTCCTTTCTTTATTGTTCCCTGGTTGGGAATGTATTTAATTGGGACTACAGACTTACCTTATAAAGAAGATCTGAACAATATCAAAGCTAATAACGACGAAATTGATTATCTTTTGAGAGAAACCAACAATATTATTCCCACAGCTAACTTAGGACGGGAAGATATCAAGTTTACTTATTCTGGGGTACGTCCTCTACCTTATGCTGAAGGCAAGAAACCAGGTAGTATTACCCGTAAGCATATTATTTTTGATCATAGCCAAGAAGGGGTAAATAATATTTTTACTCTCATTGGCGGTAAGTTAACTACGTATCGTAACGTTGGGGAAGAAATGGTGGATACTATTTTAAAAAGGATGAAGCGATCGCCTATCCCTTGTCAAACCCACTCTTTACCTCTGCCTGGCTCTATTCTGCCCAGCGATCGCCGTATTCAAGAAGCAATTACGAAATATAGTTCTACTTTATCAATAAATACTATCGATCATTTATTTTCCATCTATGGTGCTAAAGCTCTAGAAGTTTTAGCCTTAACTTCGGCTAAACCCGAATTATGCCAACCTCTTAGCCCAGATTTACCCGATATTAAAGCCCAGATAGTCTATGGGGTTGAAAGCGAATTTGCTCATACTTTGGTAGACATTCTGCGTCGTCGTACTACCCTGGCAATGAATGGTCATTACGGCATCGACTTATTACCTGTAATTACTGAAACCTTACAAAAACATTGCGCTTGGACTCAAGAAAGATGCGATCGCGCCTGTGCTGAATATCGTTTTTACATGGAGCATAATTGCATTCCTGATTATCAGTTGGAAAAACAATTAATTAGGCACTAGGCACTAGGCACTAGTACCGCTACGCGGAAGTCAAAAGTCAAAAGTCAAAAGTCAAAAGTCAAAAGTCAAAAGTCAAAAGTTTTTAATCTTAAGGCTTTCAAGATTTTTAAATGGTTGCTTCACTTACGCCCTACTGCACTAGGTGTTAATTGCTACTTGAATAACTGACAATGGTGACTGTTAAGTACACGGTGCATCGGTTGATTTAACATTTGGGTTAAGTAGGAAGTTAACCAAGACTTAGATGTAGCCACAAATGTAGGGTGGGCAATGCTCACCTTACGATACCATCAGTCTTTTATTGATAACTGATCACTAGTCAATAAAGATTACAAATAACAAATTTATGAGCAATTCAGAACTTTGGAATTCAGAGGTATCGAGCTTATTCAATAATATCTACCGTTGTGCAGATAAAAGTAGCTGGTATAGCCAAGTAGCAGAAGCTTACGATCGCACTAGACCTCGTTATCCTACTTCGATCATGGCTCGAATGCAGACAGTAGCGGAGTTACAACCAAACAAAAAAGTTCTAGAAATTGGCTCAGGGCCAGGTATTGCCAGTCTTGAGTTGGCGAAATTAGGAGTACAGATGGTCTGTCTTGAACCAAGTTTAGCAGTCTGTGAACTAGCTCGACGTAAATGTGCTGAATATCCTGATATCGAGTTTATTAATACTACTTTTGAGGAATGGGAATTAAACAGTCAACAGTTTGACGTTGTAGTTGCCACAACTTCTTTCCATTGGATAACACCAGGAATTAGAACCCAAAAAACCGCAGCAGCTTTAAAAGAGGATGGTTTATTAGTTTTACTGTGGAATACGCCACCACAACCCACCTATGAAGTGTTTCAAGGGTTAATCGACATCTATCAAGCTTATAGTCCTGATTTAGCTAAATATGAAGAATATGAAGACTATCAAGCAAACTTAGCACAGATGGGGCAAGAAGTAATTGATTCTGGCTATTTTAGAGATTTGATATCGGAACAGGTAATTACCCCAGTGATTTATAGCGTTGATGATTATTTAACTTTACTTAGTACTCTCTCTCCATACATTAGGTTGACTGCACAGCAACGTGATACTTTATTTACGCAATTGAAACAAAGATTAGAAAACCATTATGGCAATCAACTGGAATTGTCATATCTGTCAATGATGCAAATTACTCGTAAAAATTAGTTTTCTATTCTAATTTTATTAGATTACTTAATAGTAAGATTGAGATACTGGGCTAAAGTAGTTGCATCTACTCCCAATTCAGTACGTTCTTGGGCTGCTCTAATTCCTGCTTGAGCGTGCCACCAGGCAGCAGTAGCCACTGTATTTAATAAATCACTGTCTGCTATTTTTACTACTTGGGCGACTAAACCACCAGTTAAGCCTGTTAAAATATCTCCACTGCCACCTCTAGCTAGGGCAGGAGTACTATGAGGAACTATCCAAATTGCTCCTTGAGAATTAGCGATCGCTGTTCTTGCTCCTTTTAAGAGGATAATACTTTGGCTTTCTTGGGCTGCGGTTTGTACTACACTCAGGCGATCAACTTCTGAATCAGTAATTGTCGGAAATAAACGTTTAAATTCTCCCCAGTGAGGGGTTAAAATTGTTGGTGCATTTCTTTGAGGTAAAAATTCAACTGCGCCTTTGGCTGCCACTATATTAAGACCATCGGCATCTAAAACCAGAGGACATTCTGACTGTAATATTTTTTCAACTACAGGCTCGGCATCTATAGTTAAACCAGGACCACAGGCGATCGCCTCAAATTTCTTTAAATCTGCCAACGAAAAAGGGATAGAGGCGATCGCGCCATCTTTATTTTCGGGACAATCAACAATCAAAGCTTCTGGTAAATGACTAGCTACAAGAGTTTTTATAGATTCTGGCACAGCAATAGATAACATCCCCACGCCACTAGCCCTAGCACCCAAAGAGGTTAAAATAGCTGCCCCTACATAGCGATGAGAGCCACAAATTAACAGTAGATGTCCTTGACGGTATTTATAGGTGACAGCAGGACGGGGTAAAGGTAAAAACTGACGAGCGATCGCAGACGTGATTTGTTTTACTGGTGCTGGTTGGGGTAATATTGACCAGATTTGATGAGGTAGAATTCCAAAGTCGATTCTTTCACTTTTACCCAGATATTCGAGGGCAGCATCCTGAAAAAAAGCTCGTTTCCACAAACCCAAGCAAAAAGTATGAGTTGCTCGAATTGCACCACCTAATACTGCCCCCGTATCTGTATGGATGCCTGAAGGCAGATCGATACTAATAATAGGTTGTGACCAACTGTTAATTAAATTAACTACTTCAATCAGATTTTCAGGTAAATCGCGAGTTAAACCAAAACCAAACAATCCATCAACCAATAGCTGACATGATTGTAAAGGTTGAATATCCTCGTAAATAGTAATTCCTAAACTACTAACATAATTAGCGTGGTCAGCAGTTAAGGGTTTAAGCTTGGCAAAGGGACGATAGACTTTAACCTCATACCCTGCTAAATATAATTCACGAGTAATTACTAGAGCATCTCCGCCATTGTGTCCTGGCCCAACTAAAATGCCTACAGTAGTAATCTGAGAGCGAGGATATAAATTCTGAAGGCGATCGCTACACAATCTGGCTGCTTTTTCCATCAAGGCTGGGACTGGCATACCTGCTGAGAAGATTTGTGCTTCTATTTGCTGCATTTGTTGTCCAGAGACAATAATGCTTTCGATTTGTTCTTTAATTGGTATTTGATCAATGTTAGTCATAACTCGGATTTTTGACGTATGCTTCAATATACAACTCTAGGTTTCAAAAGACAGGCTGTTGTTTTTTAACCTATTGTTACAACTTTCCGATTAGCTACAAAACGTAATATTAATTCCATTGATCAAAAAAAGAACCTTGACTAATTCCTGTCAGACGACGATATTGAACCACAGCTTCAGCTTCACTCAAACCTGCCACGATGTCTACTGCCATACGGGTTTTTTCTTGTTCCATCTCGGTGGTATTAGCTGCATTTTCTTCAATTTCGAGAAATTCTCGCACAAAACGTGGCGGAATAAAACTGAGATCGCGATCGCGAATTGCTTCTAGATAAATTTCAAACAGGGTTTTGATGATTCTTTTTTGTCCGTATCTTTGAGTCGCTAAACGGGGATTGGAAATGACATAAGACCAAACAATACGCTGTAAAAACTTAAGTTCTTCTTCACGGTTACGATTATATTTTAAATAACCGCGATGACCGTATTGGGTACTTAACTCTACCGACTGGACATAGGTTTGAATTAATTGCGAGCTAATTCGCTTAATTTGGGCTTTTTGTTCAAATGAACCTGGGCGATATTGTCCCCGCAGATTGTATGTGGCATCAAGAAAGTTTTGAAATCGGTGGGGATTGGCTTTTACTACTTTTGCCACAGGGTTATGAGGCAATTCTCTCAACCATTCATTAATAAAACGCTCTAATTCATCCCAATCAGTTGCCAACAACTCCAAAGGAATCAAACCAGCTAAATAAAAGTCTTCTAAATCATGGACACTATAGGTAATATCATCAGCAAAATCCATAATACTAGCTTCAATGGACTGAGTATCATCCCCTGGTGAGCGAGCAAATTCAAAAGCTGGACGGTCTAAATTATAGACAGAATACTTACGATGTCTTTTAGATTGAGAATCTGGCGATGCGCTCCGCGCTGGCGTAGCCAATCGGCACCAAGGATATTTTAACACCGCATTTAAAGTTGCCCTGGTTAAATTTAGACCATAGTAATCAATACGATGAATTGCTAACCTGGTTAAGATCCGAAATGATTGAGCATTGCCTTCAAAACCATCAGATAAACCAGCATTTGTAGCACAGGCATCTAATTGTTCTTCGGCGGTATGACCAAAGGGAGGGTGTCCTAAATCATGAGATAAAGCTGCTGCTTCTACCACATCAGGATCAATACCACCAATTGCTGCTGCTACTTCAGGTTGTTCTTCAACTAATCTTTCCGCCAATCTGCGGGCTACCTGTGCCACTTTTAAAGAATGAGTGAGACGATTATGAAATACATGACCTTCTTGGGCAGTAACCACTTGCGTAATGTGCGCCAAACGACGAAAGGCAGAAGAATATAAAATGCGATCACGATCTACCTGAAAAGATTTGCGTTGATCTCCTGGCTTGTCTCCTTGATCACCAAAGGGGTTATGCTGTCTTTGATATCTATCCCACATAAATAATTAACATTAAAAAAGACGTACCGTGTTCTTGATAGTACGCCCTCACAAATTTTTTAGCTGTATTTTTGATAAAAATTACAAAATTTCCAAATCCCAAGTAGAATTAAATTTAGCTTTGCCCTCTTCGACCAACCGCCAGGCAGCTTCTTTGAGAGTTCGATGAGATAACTTTGTTTCCCCACCCAAGTTCATCCCTAATTCTTGCAAACTCATGGGTGCTTGATGTTCTTTCAGTTCAGTTAATAATAAATGTCTAGCTTTCTCTGCTTGTTCGACAGAAGATAATTTCATTACAGGTACTAGTAAAAACGAAAATATATCGGCTATATACTATATGTAGTGGTTAATCGTATTTTTTCCGACTTCAAGCTCTACCTATAGTGCCGTATACTATTATGCAGCAAGATTACCAAATCTGAAACTAAATTAATCTTTTTTTTTACCATTTCATAACCTTAAATTTTATTAAGTTTAATTAGGCTAATTCACTATTAAAATTTAAAATTGCTCGACTATTCACCTGACTAATGACTATCCCAAGCGGAAATAGCTTTTTGTGATATTTCTTTCCAAGGAACATTGTGTTGACGAGCCAAAGTAGCACAATCTTCATATTCTGGCTGCACATTGATAATCTGCTTTTGTTCTCCTTCTCCCCAGCTAGCAATTTTGACTTTTACTACACCGTAGTCAGTTGTTACAGACTGAAATTCTCGCTTAAGCATACTTCGTAGTTGAGTTCGTTCTCGAATGCCCAAGGTAGTAGTTTCGCGAAAAATAATGGTTTTACAAGTATTAACTAATTCAGGATGACAAATAACCGTTAACAGAATCCCCGATCGCGATTTTTTCATCCCTATACTTTGGGTAAAGACATCTAACGCCCCAGCAGCTAATAATTGTTCTAGAGTATAAGCAATTGCTTGCGGATTGAGATCATCGATTTGGGTTTCTAAGACTGTAATTGTTTCTTGTTGAAATAAAACTGATGGTTGTTCTGTTGCAGTAGTACTTTTTTCCCCCAACCAAAGCCTTAAAATATTAGGAATCTCTAAATCTCTTGAACCTGCACCTAAACCAATTTTTTCTAACTTCATCGCAGGAGGCTCACCAAAACCAACAGCTAAAGTAGTGGCGATCGCTGCTCCTGTTGGCGTAACTAGCTCTTTTTTGATACTATTACTATAAATTGGTACTTCCCGTGCTTGCCACAATTTTACTACTGCTGGCACAGGTACAGGTAAAATACCATGAGCAGCCTTAATCGTACCTCCTCCAGTCGGCATCGGCGAACAATATATTTCATCAAGATCAAGCCAGTCCAAACCAATACAAGTACCGACAATATCCACAATGGCATCCGTTCCTCCGACTTCGTGAAAATGAACCTGAGTAGGAGCAATACCATGAACTTGCCCTTCGGCGATCGCTAGTTGTCTAAAAACATCAAGACTCCATTGTTTTACCCTATCTGGCAAAGTTGCAGATTTAATTAAATTTTCAATCTCTGGTAAATGTCTAGCAGGATAATGGTAATGATGCTCAGTAGTATCAGTTGAATCAGATTCTAGATGTAAATCAACGTCAACTTTAGTGGCTGCTTGCCCATTACGTATAACAGTTGCGGTTTTTAACTGATATTCTTGCTCAATACCCAAACTTCGGAGACTATCCACCAAATATTGCCAGGGTAGACCTAGATCTATTAATGCGCCTAAGCACATATCCCCAGAAATCCCTGTAGGACACTCCCAGTAACCAATCTTGCTCATAATTACACCATCAAATAGTAACAATTGTTCTTTACCTAGTTAAAAATTATGGCAGTTTTATACCAATTACATCCCGATAATCCCCAGCCAAGAACTATTGAACAGATTGTAGCTGCCTTACAAAAAGGCGCAGTGATGCTCTATCCTACCGATACCGTATATGCTATTGGTTGCGATCTTAACGTCAAATCAGCAGTTGAAAAAGTCAGAAGAATTAAGCAAATGTCTAACGACAAACCCCTGACTTTCCTATGTTCTTCCCTATCAAATATTGCTCAATACGCTACAGTAAGCGATCGCGCCTATCGAATTATGAAACATTTAATTCCAGGGCCTTATACTTTTCTTCTACCTGCTACGAAACAAGTTCCCAAACTAGTAATGAGTCCCAAACGTAAAACTACAGGTATTAGAGTTCCTGATAATGTTTTATGTCAAGAATTATTAACCAGACTCGGTAATCCTGTGGTCTCCACTTCGGCACATATAGCCAATGAAGAGGGCGAATATCCCACCATAAATGTAGAAAAGACACTGCTGTTTGATAGCTTGGAAAATCAAGTAGATATAATTATTGATAATAACATTGACCCAGGATTTAAAGTATCAACTATCTTAGATTTTACGGGTGATGAACCAGAGGTAGTGCGTCAGGGTTTAGGTTGGCAGGAAGTTGAAAATTGGTTGAACTTGGTACATTGACAACTTTTAACAGCTTGGAGATTTGATTATAAACAAGTTGATAAAGCAGCCGATAATTCTCTAGCTGTTTGATAACGATCTCTGGGTTCAGGTTGACAAGCCTTAGCTAAAACCTTCCCTAGATTAGTCGGCATATTAGGAATATTTTTAATATCAAACTCAAATTTATTACTTTGGTAACGATAATATTCCATTGGTGCCTTACCTGTCATGAGGAAAATAACAGTTGTGCCAACTCCATAAATATCAGATTGAGGACAAGGTTTACCTCGGTATTGTTCTGGCGCACTATATCCTTCTACACCAATGCGAGTTTCTAAAGCAGTTCCTAATTCCTTAACCGCACCAAAATCCAACAGCATCAAACGGCTATCTAAATTACGTAACATCAAGTTAGCTGGTTTAACATCACGATGTACTAAAGGTGGTTCAAGATTGTGCAAATATTCCAAAATATCGCAAATTTGAATCATCCAACGAATTGTTCTATCTGGATCAGTTGCCCCCCTTTGATTAACAAATTGTTCCAGATTATGACCATGAATTAATTCCATCACAATATATTTGTGATTATTTTCCACAAAAAAATCATAATACTTTGGAATACCTGGATGTTCTAATGATTTTAAAATCCTAGCTTCTCTTTCAAATAATTCCCTAGCTTTGGCGATGCGTGCCATATCTGCATTCATTTCCTTGAGAACTAAAAGCATTGGCGCGTTTTTTACAGCACGGTTACGATCCCACGCCAAATAAGTAGTTCCCATCCCTCCTCTACCGAGAACCCGTAAAATTTGATAAGAACCAATAAATTTCTCTTCGCTGACAATTGGCTTTCCACAATGTCGGCAGAAAATACTACCGTCGGGATTATCTGCATGGTCACAGACAGCAGCAGGTTGAATAATATTGGTTTGTTCGAGATCTGGTTGATTTTTAGTTATATGAGATTCTAGTTCAAACTTAAATACAGGCCCATTTTCTGCTAAACGAATTAGATCATCGTGTTGCAAAATAGTTTCGGTAACAAAAGTATTATTCACTAAAGTGCCGTTAGTGCCTCTGCTAATCAATCGCCATTTCTCTTGGGGTGGATTAGTTAACGTCAGTTCTAAATGCTGTCGAGAGACCTGAAAATAGCCATGCAGAACAATATCGTTATTTTGAGCGCGACCAATACGAATTACCGATTTTTCGGAAAATTCCCACTGTTGTAGGGGTTGATTTGTTTGCGGTTCTAAAAGCGTAAAAATGACCATACGAAGCAATTTATCAATATCAATAAAAATATAAATTATGGTCTTTAAAAATCAGCCTTTAACTTGATTTTAACGAGTATAGCGGTAATGTTGTCATGACCATTGTATTCATTAGCCAAATTTACTAACTTAAACAGACCCGCTTGCAAATCGCTACCAGAACTAATTAAAGGTTCAAGATACTCTTCCCAGTGATTTTCTAATAAATCATTGTCTGAAAGACCGTCAGAACAAAGCAATAAGAGGCAATCTTCTGTAATTTCCAAAAACTGAATATCAGGTCGGACATAATTGCTTTCTCTTGGCCCTAATGCCTGAGTTAATTGATAAGCATCAGGTCTGCCATAGGCAATATCAGGTTCAACTCCGCGATTAATTTCCCTTTGACCAACTTCATGATCAAGGGTCAATCTTTCTAAGCCTTGCTTGCGAGTTAGACGATAAATACGACTATCTCCTACATGAGCGATCGCTAATTGGGTATCTTGTAACAAAGCCATAACCAGAGTAGTTCCCATTCTACCGCTACCAGAGCGCGAATTATTTATATTGGTTTGATATAAACTTTCATTGGCTAATAATATTGCTGCTTCAATGGTATCGTGGTCGGGTAATTCTTCCTGCCAGTGAGTTTGAAAAAATTTCTGGAGTTGTTCAACGGCCATCGCACTAGCGACTTCACCCGCAGCGTGTCCTCCCATCCCATCACATACTATATATAAACCCCGAACACTTAGGTTATTTTCAGCGTTATTCTCGACTTTTTCGATGACAGTTTTGACCCCAAAGAAATCTTCATTGTGATCTCGTTGCAACCCAATATCGGTACAGCTAGCATCTGCAACACTTTTTAATTGCATGGGGATCATAGCTGTTGCTTGCTCGTCGAATTCGCTACTGTACATCATATCCTCATCGTTTTCCGAGAAAAAACTTTGTAGTTCAGATGTCTCACCTATTTGAAAATCAGGTTGAATTGGGGTTTTATCGGGTTCAGATTGGGGAATGTTCACTGTAGGATAGTAATTAGTATGAATATCAAAAGATTCAATTTCGTCTTCACCTAGACCTAAGTTGTGAAGCTCTAGTCGCAACTCTTCTACTTCAATAATTTCTCCCGAAATTACTCGATCAAGCAATTGATTTAGATTATCCAAATTGTTTAAATTTGATTGAGCAAAGCAAAATTGCCATGTTTGAGCTAAATCCTTTAATGTCGAAATATTATCTTCTTGATCGATATATAGTTGCTGCAAACCGAAAGCTTGGTCTTCATCTATGCGTAAATTGTTATTAATTAGCAGACTTTGAGCGCAACTAATTTGCTGCAAAGGTTTCCAAAGTTTTGCCATTTCGTCTAAAAACCAAATAATTTGCAGTAACGGCATTTTTTGCTGTGACCATAAATCTGTCAGTAATTGCCATTGAGAACGATCTGGTAACAAAACTACCCCTTGATCTTGTTGTTGCCAAGCATCATAAATTTTAGGAACTGTAGGGGTATATTTTTCTAAAATTAGATATGGTAAAGCATGAGTTGGTAATCCTATTTGGTTCCAATATTGGGTTACAGATAAATAGGAATTGTTGAAACCCTGTTTTAAGTCAGCAAATATTTCCATCTGCTGCTGTTGTAAGGTGACTAAACGGGGTTTTTGTAAGGGATATTTGTCAATCACCTTACCTTGAAGAAATGTGCTATCTAAACTTTGGTAGGCTGGTTGCAGAGATTGATTAGACGTGGGATCACCCTCAAAAGCATAACGATGGGAGGTATTATTATCTTGTGCTTTGAGTGGTAGAGAATGCCTAATTTTTTCTCGACCTGAGATAAATAAATCTGATAAGTCTTCTATTTTCAATTTATGACCTTTAATAGCAGTGTTGCTGCTTGTGACTTCAGTTAATTCTGGTTGCAACACTAATTCTGTGACTGATTTTTTTTGGGAAACTACTGCCCACAGCACAGTATGGTTGACAGCACCACAGAAGCTACAGGTTTTTGCTTCAATCGGAATATTTGCTTGACAATGACAACAGCTTTTTTCTGTCAGGGAAACACCACAATTCTGACAAAATTTATTGGCTTCTGGGTTTTCAAATTCACACTGAGGACAAATAAGCATACTCCCTCTTTCTTTAAATATTATTTATTTTTTTGCCTACCTTGATCTCAATTTTGCTGAATTCGTTAATATTTTTGTTGTGACAAGCTTTACAAAGTCATGACTAAGCTCGAACAATTTGAATTGTCCCATAGCGTTACAATTGTTTGTACCAGATGACATAAATAAATCAGCAATAAAGATTAATTTACTTGAACCAAATAACTAAAGATAAAAAATAATAATGTAAAATTATATCCGCAATCTTAGCTCATAGTCTGTTTTTGGCAATGCTATCTTTTAAGTATTAGTCAAATCTACTTATATAGTTGCATAACTTGAGCGATCGCCATACGAGACTGCACTTCTAAATCTAAAGAAGAAGTATGTCCTAAATTAAAATGTGCAGAAGCAGCACAACCAATCATCGCTGCATTATCAGTACAAAATTTTAAAGGCGGAAAATAGACATTTAAACTATGTTTAGCTGCTGCTTGTTGAAGATATTTTCTAAGTCCACTATTAGCTGCTACTCCTCCCCCAATAGTAATTGTATCAAGATTATGATCTAGGGCGCACTTAACACTGCGTCGCGCCAAAACTCTAGCTACGGTATCTTGAAAACTGGCTGCCAAATCAGCAACAGGCATTTCTCCCTCAAGTTCTAATTTCTCAATTAATCTCAAAACTGCGGTTTTCATCCCACTAAAACTATAGTCATAAGGATGATAGCCTCCGTCTGGTAGAGAAATTCTGCCCTCTGGTAACTGAAATGCTTTAGGGTTGCCCTGTTGCGCCAAGCGATCAATTATCGGCCCGCCTGGATAGCCCAGATTCAGTAGACGGGCTACCTTATCATAAGCTTCTCCTGCTGCATCGTCTCTGGTTGTGCCTAGTAGTTGATACTGTCCATAATCCTGAACGTGAATACTGCTGGTATGTCCCCCAGAAACCAACAAACACAAGAAAGGCGGTTCTAGTTCTGGTTGAGCTAGATAAGAAGCATAGATATGTCCTTCTAAATGATGTACTCCCAAAAATGGCTTGTGGTGAATCATTGCCAAAGTTTTGGCTGCTGCTACCCCGACGAGCAAAGCACCGACCAAACCAGGGGTACAGGTAGCAGCGATCGCATCTATTGATTGCCAATCAATTGCTGCTTGTGACATTGCCTGACTAATACAAGGATTGATAATTTCCAGATGTTGTCGAGAAGCTAATTCAGGTACAACACCTCCATAAGTTTGATGCAATTCGATCTGAGAAGAAACAATACTACTTAAAACTTGACGATTCTTTACGATTGCCACCGCAGTTTCGTCACAACTTGTTTCGATCGCTAAAATTGTTGCCATCCTTTGATAAGTTGATCTAGAAGAACAAATTTGTTCACCTACTTTCTTTCGAGCCTTCGTGATTAGTCCGAAGTCTATACAGCCTCAAATTAAGCTGAAATAGATTACGAGCTATGACCGAGAGTAAGATTTAGTGAGCGTCTAAGAGATAATCTTTACGCTTTGGTACCAACACAATTATTATCTATCAGAAAAGGAAACATATTCATGAGAAGGTTGTTTGCTTTAATACTAGTATTTACGCTCTGGTTCGGTTTTGCACCCACGGCAACTGCTGATGGTGTAGCAGGATTAACTCCTTGCAGCGAAAACTCCGCCTACGTACAAAAAGCTAAAAATTTCCGCAACACTACTGACGATCCCAATTCTGGAAAAATTAGAGCCGAACGTTATGCTGAAGCTCTTTGTGGTCCAGAAGGATATCCCCATTTAATCGTCGATGGTCGCTGGTCACACATGGGAGATTTCTTTATTCCTAGTGTTCTCTTTTTATATATTGCAGGCTGGATTGGTTGGGCTGGTCGCTCTTACGTCATTGCCGTTAGAGACGATAAAAACCCAGAAATGGCTGAGGTTGTCATTAATGTTCCTTTAGCTATCGGCAAAATGTTAGCTGCTGCCACTTGGCCTCTACTAGCATTTGGTGAATTTACTAGTGGCAAATTAATAGCAGATGATTCGGAAATTACCGTTTCTCCTCGCTAGATTACATTTTATTTACTGTTTAAATGGAGGATTTTATGGGAGACTTACAAAAGTTTCTTTCTACTGCCCCAGTATTGATTATGGCTCTGCTTACTTTTACAGCTGGGCTTTTGATTGAATTTAATCGTTTTTTCCCCGATCTATTGTTCCATCCACTAAGTTAACTTACAGCAGTTTTCATGCTTGATAGACTATGCTGTTTATTAACTAGCTTTTAGCTCTATGCCTTACGGCAGCTACGCAAAAGCTCTTTAAAGTTCAACTCGTGTATTCTACTCAACTGAAAATCGCAGTAAAATCAAATTGAACTAAGGTTTTTATTACTTAACTTAATCCATCTACTTTCAGTTAGGTGCTGAAAAATTAATAATTATTCTGCGATTAATTTGGTTGTTAGTCGCAGTTTTTTTTGGGGATAAAAAGTAGATTGAAATATTACATAAATTACTCATTACTCATTACTCATTACTCATTACTCATTACTCA
>CAYMWC010000063.1:5003-24944 GCA_964393695.1 uncultured Pleurocapsa sp. | reverse complement strand
GAGTGTCGCTGAGGTGTTGAGAAGTTGGCAGTTAATTAATAATGAGAATAATAAATAATACTAATTAATTCTTGTTGTTAGTCCAATACTTCTCGGTTAAGCCTCTCTATTGATTAATTAGGAATTTTGACCAGATTGATCCAGCTTATAGTGAGTAGTTGTTCCCACCTCCGACTGTTTGTGATCTGGGTCATAAGTATTACGAGAATTTTTAGTCTTGTCGCTGCCATCTCGATCGTCTGGATCTTTACCTCCTCTAACATAAGACTCTAGACCTTTGATAATGATATAGAGAGAAGGAACTATAAATAAACCGATTACCGTTGTAAACAGCATTCCCCCGAACACGGCTGTTCCCAATGACCAACGGCTGGATGCACCTGCACCAGTGGCAACTAACAAAGGATAAAAACCAACCAAACTGGAGATAGCAGTCATCAAAATGGGACGAAAACGCTCTTGTCCTGCCTTAATTGCTGCTCTCACAATATTAAGTCCCTGTTCTCTTAGTTGATTAGCATATTCCACAATTAAAATTGCGTTTTTACTAGCTAAACCAATTAACATTACCAACCCCACCTGAACGTAAACATCGTTGTTGATGAGCGGCCAAATACTGCCAGCTTGAAAAATGTTTGCTCGTACCCAAATAGCAGCGATCGCTCCCAACACCGCCAAAGGCACGGTAAGAATAATAATAAAGGGGTCTACATAGCTTTCGTATTGGGCAGCTAAGACAAGAAATGCCATTAACAAGCCCATCCCAAAGATTAATACCGACTGTCCTCCAGATGATTTTTCTTCTAGGGCTGTCCCAGTCCATTCATAACCCAAACTAGCAGGTAAAGTTTGTGCAGCCACTTCTTCCATTGCTTGTATTGCCTGTCCTGTACTAAAGCCTGGGGCAGGAGAGCCTTGAATGTTAATTGAGCGGAAAAGATTGTAGTGGGTAATGGTTTGAGGCCCTGTAAACTCCTTAAGCTCGACCAGAGTGCCTAAAGACACTAACTGACCATTGGCAGAACTTACATAGAGTTTATCGATATCTTGGGGATTGGCACGAAAATTACTGTCTGCCTGCACATAAACCCGATATTGTCTTTGTTCGAGGACAAAATCATTAACATATCTAGAACCCAAATAAGATTGTAGGGTATCAAAAATATCGTCTACATTAATTCCCAAAGCTTTAGCGCGTTCACGATTTACTGATACTTCAATTTGCGGACTATTAGCAACAAATTGGGTGAAGACGTTGGCAAGTTCTGGTCTTTTGCTAGCAGCAGCAATCACTTTGTTGGAATTTTCTACCAGTGCTGAGATTGGTAACCCGACACGATCTTGTAGTTGAAATTCAAAACCACCAAAGGTACTCAAACCTCTGACAGGAGGAGCATTAACCGCCAAAGCCCTTGCCCCTGTAATACTACTTTGAAAGGCAGCGTTGAGACCACCCACAATTGCATAAACTGACTGTTCTGTGTCGGGTCTTTCTTCCCAGGGTTTGAGTTTAGTGAAAGCAAAACCACGATTACTGCCGTTACCGTCAAAACCAAAACCACTTAGAGTAAAATAACTTTCGATATCCTCTACTTTACCCATTTGCTCCCCTATCTGTTTCATAATGTCCTGGGTATAGTTTAGAGATACGCCATCGGGAGCTTGAACAATGGTATAAAAATAACCCTGGTCTTCTTCAGGAATAAAACCTGTAGGAATCGAGCTATATAAAAAGTAGGTAAATAAAATTAGAGCAGTAAAACCAGCCAAAACAAAAGGACGAACGACTTTTTTCGTCAAGAAAGTAATTGCCTGGGTATATTTAGCCGTAATCCAGGCAAATACTTGATTAAATTTATTAAAAAACTTGCCTAAGATATTTCTATTTCTGTTGGGGTTTGTAGGACGTAATAAAATACCTGCCATAGCAGGAGAGAAAGACAAGGCGTTAAAAGTAGATAGAAAAATTGCAAAAACAATTGTTAAGGCAAACTGTTTGAAAATCACTCCTGTTGACCCAGGAAAGAAAGACACAGGGATAAACACCGCCATCAAAACTAAAGAGGTGGCAATGACTGCCCCTGTTAGCTCATTCATAGTATCTATAGCAGCCAGACGAGGTTTCATACCCCGTTCAACTTTAGTAGCGATCGCTTCTACAACTACAATGGCATCATCTACTACTACCCCTGTAGACAGTACCATCGCAAACAAAGTTAGGGTATTAATCTGAAACTGGAAGATATTGAGAAAAGTAAACGCCCCAATCAAAGATACAGGAATAGCAACCGCAGGAATGAGAGTAGTTCGCCAGTCTTGTAGAAAGATAAACAGAATTAAAACTACTAGCAAAACGGCTTCAACCAGAGTTTTTACCACTTCTTCTAAAGACACTTGTACGAATTCGGTAGCATCCAAAGCAATTTGGTAATTCATTCCTGGAGGAAATGCCTGAGATAATTGCGATAGTGTTTCTTTAACTGCTGTGCCGACTTCTAATGCATTACTACCAGGCAACTGAAATATCCCCATCCCCACAGCAGCATTACCTTTGAACTGTGCCGATGTATCGTAATTTTCTGCTCCTAATTCCGCACGACCAACATCTTTAAGTTTAATTAAACTACCATCTTCTCCTGTACCGACTACTAAGTCTTCAAATTCTTCGACGCTAGCTAATCTACTGGCAGCACGGAGGGTAAACTCAAATTTTTGATCCTCAGCAGCAGGTTGTTGACCAATTTTACCTGCACCTACTTGAATGTTCTGTTCTTCTAAAGCATCTACCACACTATCTGCACCCAAATTACGGGCTGCCAAAGCATCAGGGTTAAGCCAGAGACGCATGGCATATTGTCTCTCACCAAAAATAACTGCCTGTCCTACCCCTTCAATTCTTCTAACCTGGTCAAGTACATAGAGATCGAGATAGTTACTCAAAAATAGGTCGTCATATTCTGCATTTTCAGCAAAAAAAGCAATACCTAATAGTAAGTCTGGAGAGGATTTCTGTACAGTTACACCTGTTTGTTGAACATCGCTTGGTAATTGAGGATCGGCTAAAGCAACTCGGTTTTGTACATTGACTTGGGCGATATCGCGATCTATATCTGGGGGAAAAGAAACTACAATGTTGCTAACGCCATCGTTACTAGTATTGGAGGAGATATAACTCATATTCTCCACCCCATTAACCTCTCTTTCAATAACGGTAGTAACGTTCGTTTCGGCAGTTTCCGCATCCGCACCAATATAACTAGAAGTAACTTCTACCTGGATGGGCGCAATTTGTGGTAGCTGGGAGATAGGAAGTGCTGGTATACTTATTGCTCCAACTAGCACGGTAATAATAGCGATCACCGTCGTTAATACTGGTCTTTTGATAAAAGTATTCGCAATACTAAGAAGCATGATTTTCTTGGTTGAACGGGGTTAGGTGATTACTGATTACTGATTACTGATTACTGATTACTCATTACTCATTACTTGTCTCTGCTGGTTGAGTGGCGACGGCTTCTGTGGTAACGGTAGCACCATCGGTAAGGTTGAGAATTCCTGAAGTAATTAAGCGATCGCTAGGTTTTAAACCTGAAAGTACTTGATAGGACTGTCCTTGAATTGCGCCTAATTCTACAGGTTTTTGTTTGGCAACTAGAGAGGTCTTACCATCTTTTTGTTTGGTTTCTTGGGCAACAAAGACAAAGCTTTTGCCTGCAACACGGGATATTGACTCGGTGGGAATCAAAATTCCTGTTTGTTCTGACCAAATTACTCTGGCACTGACCACAGTGTCATCTTTGAGTTGACCGTTATTATTAATTGCTGCTTTGACTAAAACCCCCTGACTATTGCGATCTGCCTGGGGAGAAATAAAGCTAATGTCACCTTCAGCGATCGCTTTGTCTTGACTATCAACAATTTCTACAGGTAAGCCAAGTTTTAAACGCGAACTTTGTTCTATCGGCACATTGACGTTTAGTTCTAATGTCTTATCTTGAACAATACTAGTTACTTGATCCCCAGCTTCCACATAATCACCAACTTGGGGTTGAATATCTCCTACTATTCCATCTATAGGCGCAGTAAGGCGGTTATAGTCTAAACTATCTGTAGCAATGCCTACTCTAGTTTCAGCTTGTTGGAGGGCTGCTTGCTGTCCAGCGATCGCCGTTCTGGCAGAATTAACTTGTTCTTGACTAGCATTAAGAGCTTTTTGACTTGAATTCAAGGCTGCTCTTAAAGCTTCTGTTTGTGCTTTGGCTGCATTTAAATCTCTAGTGCGGTTGTCTAGATTTTGTTGTGACTGCGCTCCTTGTTTGACTAAAAACTTGGCTCTTTCTAGATTAGTTTGGGCAAGTTTTAATTCTGCCTCTTGTTGTCTTAAATCTGCCTGACTTTGTTGTACTGCTGCTTCAGCTTCAGCTACTCCTGCCTCGGCTACTCTTAATTGAGATTCCGCATTGCTGATATTAGCTCGTTGAATATTTACTTGAGACTTAGCAGCGTCAACTTCTCCTTGTTCTGCATCTAACTGAAGCTCTAATATTAAATCACCTTTTTTGACAGTATCTCCCTCCTGGACAACAATATTAGTTATTCTACCGTCAACCCTAGGGGCAAGAGCTACTCGTTCTTTTGCTTCCAAATTGCCCACAAATTCAGAACTAGATTGAACTTGATTATTGTTGACATCTTTAATTTCTACAGGAATGGCAGGCGGTGGGGCTTCTTGGGCTACTGGTTGTTTGCTACAGCCTGTTAAAACTAAAAACAACAAAGATATACCAAGAGCCTTACTAGGCTGTACACTATTGTGTGTCATAACAATATAAATAAATGATTAAAATCTTGCCTTTAGTTAATATTGACGTAAATAGACTCTTTTGTGCAAGTAGGAACTTATTAGTTTTATAGTTACTTTATGGTTTCCAAAGAAAACTCAGATCCCTTATTAGATAAAGATTGTCCTATCCGCCAGGTAATTAATATTGTTGGTGATAAATGGACATTGCCTATTTTGTATGTTTTAAAGCAAGGTACGAAACGGTATAGTGAAATACAACGCGAGATACCTGGTATATCTAAGAAAATGTTGACTCAGACATTGAGACAATTAGAGTCAGACAATATTTTAAAACGAACTGTCTACCCAGTTGTCCCCCCTAAGACAGAGTATCAACTGACTGCTTTTGGTACTAGGTTAATCCAACCATTGCAAGTTTTAGCAGATTGGGCGGAAGAACATAAAAAAGAACTACGCTTAATTTGTGATAGACGCAGCCAAGCTACTCGCCAGCAAAAGTCAAAAGTCAGTAGGGGCGTTTCGCGAAACGCCCCTACAAATTCCAGATAGTTATTTATGAAAATCGGCGCATTTAAATTTCAATTATTTGAGCGATCGCGTGTAGGCTTATCGGTGATGAATCTTTACATCATCAAAGAGCTAATCTTACCGTTTTTATTTGGGATGGGGATATTTACTTCACTAGGTTTATCCATTGGTGAAGTATTTGAACTTATCCGTAAGGTAACAGATTCAGGACTGTTTTGGGGAGTCGCGGTCAAAATTTTAATTTTAAGAATGCCTGAATTTATTGTTTTGGCTTTTCCTATGTCAATTTTGTTGGCAACGTTAATGGCTTATAGTCGTCTTTCTAGCGATAGTGAACTAATTGCTCTACGGAGTATTGGAGTTAGTATTTATCGTTTAATTTTACCAGCGATCGCCTTTAGTTTATGTATCGTAACTATCACTTTTCTATTTAATAATTTTGTTGCCCCTGCTGCTAATTATCAAGCTTCCGTCACCCTCGAACAAGCATTAGGAAAAACTAAACCTGACTTTGAAACCGAAAATATTTTATTTGATGAATATGCAGAGATTAAAAGTGAGGATGGCAATACGAGAGAAGTATTAACCAGGTTATTTTATGCCGAAGAATTTGATGGGAAACAAATGAAAAACCTGACAGTTTTAGATCGTTCTCGTCGCTCAGTTAGTCAAATAGTTTCCGCGCGATCGGCTCAATGGAATGTAAGGGAAAATATCTGGGATTTTTATGATGGTACTATTTATTTAATTGGCACGGATGGTACTTATAACAATGTAGTGCGCTTTCAACATCAACAATTAGCTCTGCCACAAACAGCTTTAGAAATTACCAAAGAAGGTAAAAAAACCAACGAAATGAATATTTTTGAGGCGCGGAAATATTTAGAGGTAATTAAACATAGTGCTGATGAGCAAAGAATTCGTAAATGGCAAGTAGGTATTCAGGAAAAAATTGCTATTCCTTTTACCTGTTTAGTATTCGCCATCATTGGAACAGCACTTGGGATTAAGCCCCAAAACTCAGGTAAAGCTACCAGCTTTGGTATCTGTATTGGACTAATTTTTGGTTACTATCTAGTTTCTTTTATTTGTCAATCCTTGGGAATTTCAGGCGCGATTCCTCCGTGGCTAGCAGCTTGGTTACCTAATTTTTTGGGCTTAGGAGGAGCAGCAGGATTATTGACTCAAGCGATTGATTAGGGATTTTGTGTTAATTGTTAATGGGGTAGTTATTAGTTATTAGTTATTAGTTCCACTACCAGAACACAATGCAAAGGTGAAGCAATTTTATATTTATAACGTCCAAACGCTACTATCAAGGAATCTAAAGGTTTGTCACTCTCAAGTAAAAAGGGATAAAATTGTTCCCAATCTTGTTCAGTTGCAGGTCTAATATTGATAGCAGCCATAAAGTTAAATAATATAATAGTTTATAAGCCTGATAAATTATTAATCAACAACGTGGACTTATCGATCGCTGATTTAAGACAAAATTATACGCTGGCAGGATTATCTGAAACAGAGGTGGCTGCCGATCCAATTCAACAATTTCAGATTTGGTTTCAACAGGCTTTAGAAGCAAATTTAATTGAACCAAACGCTATGACTTTAGCGACTGCTACTCCTGACGGTAAACCGACTGCAAGAATTGTCTTGCTCAAAGGATTTAGTGAACGGGGTTTTGTTTTTTATACCAACTACGAAAGTCAAAAGGGGCAACAATTAATTACTAATCCCTATGCTGCTTTGGTATTTCTCTGGGATAAACTCGAAAGACAAGTCCGCATTGAAGGAGAAGTCGAGCAACTAAAACCAGCAGAATCTGAAGCATATTTTCATAGTCGTCCGAGAGCTTCTCAATTAGGTGCATGGGTATCAGATCAAAGTCGGGTAATTAGCGATCGCGAAGTCTTAGAACAAAAGTTAACCGATCTTAAAACTCAATACGCTGAAGATACAACCATTCCCCTACCACCACATTGGGGAGGATTTCGTGTTGTACCCAAACGTATAGAATTTTGGCAAGGTCGTCTTAGCCGTCTCCATGATCGCCTAGTATATGATGTACAAACTGATGGTAGCTGGCAGATTCAAAGATTAGCACCCTGAAACAGTCATCAGTCATCAGTTACCAAAGTAGCAAGTAGCAAGTAGCAAGTAGCAATCAACAGCTAAACCTCTACTCATTACTCATTACTCATTACTTATTACTCAAACCGTTATAGGTTAATCAAGTGGATGATTTAATTAGTTTAAATACACTAGATTTAGTTTTATGTTTAGGCATGATCGGGATGGCGATCGCACTATCTTTGTGGCAAAAACTAGGACTAGAAAAGCAATTAGCTTATAGTTCAGTCCGCTCCTTGATGCAGTTAATTGCTATTGGTTATATCTTAGATTTAGTCTTTGCGATTGATAATGGACTCGTGGTCTTAGGAATTTTAGGAATAATGATGGCTATTGCTGCGGTTGTTACCCGTAACCGTATCGATCAAAAGCTTCAGGGACTCTTACCTACCGTAGTTTTATCTCTACTCGCCAGTAATGCTTTTACCTTGGGGTATGTAATTTTATTAATTGTGCAACCAGAGAAATGGTACGAACCTCAGTATATAATTCCCTTGGCTGGAATGCTATTTGGTAATGCTATGAATGGAGCTTCCTTAGCAGGCGATCGCCTTTTGCATACTATTAATCAAAATCGTTTAGAAATAGAAACTCATTTGTGTTTAGGTGCAACCCCAAAACAAGCTATAACAAACTACCAAAGAGAAGCTATTCGTACTGGTTTAATTCCGACTCTTAATAATATGGTGGTGATGGGTTTAGTTAGTTTACCAGGAATGTTTACAGGACAAGTTTTAGGTGGTAGTGATCCATTGGATGCAGCTTCTTATCAAATTTTAATTATATTTGCGATCGTCTTAACTAATTTGATCTCTGCAATCTTAATTACCGAAGGAATTTATAAACATTTTTTTAATCAAGACGAGCAGTTAATTGCTTAGTTAATTATCCTGAATCCTATACATTACTTCTGCTCTCCATCTTCAAATAATAAGAACAATTTAATCATGAGTTCTGATCCTACATCCACACAAGAGTTAATTCTTGCTCCTTTACGACTACTTTATCAGCAAGAAGATTCAGAGAATCGGTGTTTAATTGCTCTCTACGCCAACAACTTCAAACACAGGGGCGTTTTTCTCCGAAAAGAGGCTGATTTTCTTAGTCAAAAGTTACTATTTCACCATTTCAATTTTGCCAGTGATTTGTTGCCCGTTCAACTACTTACTGTTGAGCTAGTTCCTTCTACTTGCTGGTTTTCCAATGTTAGAGATCACGTTTCTAAATCAGAGTGGGACTTTTTACGTCGAGCTACTTATCAAAAAGCTAACTATCTATGTGAATCATGTGGTGGCAAAGGAAATAAATGGCCCGTTGAGTGTCACGAAATTTGGCACTATGATGAGCAACAACAAATTCAAACTCTTAAAAAACTAACGGCACTCTGTCCTAGCTGTCATCAAGTTAAACATATCGGTTTAGCTACCATACAAGGATATGGACACCAGGCACAGGCTCATCTTTCTTACGTTAATCACTGGTCACCACAACAAACCAATACTTATCTCCAATCTGTTTGGGAGATCTGGGAACAGAGAAGCTGTTTGGATTGGAGCTTGAATCTTTCCCTACTTCACTCCTATGGTTTGAATATTAAACCGAAAAGATGAACTAAACCCCATCCAGTTTGAAAACTGGGATTTTACTCCAAAATAAAATATGAAGTACACTTCAATTAACCAATAATAAAATAACGGGCAACTATTACTCTCACTTTTAAAAGAAATAAGTTTCCCGTCGCTTTCAGTAAATTTTAATAAGTTTAAAACAAGATTTATTCTCAAAATAGCTTTGAATTTAACTCGATATTTTAGTTCTACTAATGATGTTTACTTTCTTGAGAATATTCTTGTTCCCAGCATTTTCTAAAAAGAGTAATTTGATATAAATACCAAAAATGTCGCAAATTCCAGATAGAGTATTTATTACAAAGCTGCTGATTAAAATATTGCCAAATGAGATTTGTAGTTAGCTTGATTTTTCTATTCATCGACTAAAAACCCTCTATTAATAATTAAAATTGTTGTAAATCATCTTCTATAGCAGTCTTATTTAAGTCATGAACTCTGCTAGCGGCAAAAGGCAGGAAGACTGGGCTTACAAGACGGACGGCTAAAATGTCGAAGGAGACCTCCGACATCGCGTCCTCCTTTTGAGGAGAACTCAAAAGACAACCCCTCCAGGAGGCAGAAGGCAGGAGAATTGTTCACAAATCATTTCCGATTGCTATATAATTAATTTTCCCAATTTAAGAGCTTGGCTTTTGGTCGGAATTGCTTAAAAATATTCAGCAGTTAACGGTATATTAAGTATTACTACTAATTGTCAAAAAATAACAATTAGGCATCTCACAAAAACGAAAAGAAAGCAGAGTATAGATAAATAACTCCCATTGGAGCGATCGCTCTATCAAGACTAATAAGCTCAATATATTATATTATTATTAAAATTAAGTAAGTACAAAGAAAATGCTTAGAACTAGGATTAGAGAATGAAGGTTATTCACGGTACTTGGATACCAGATTCAGATTCCAACTACATCCAGCCAGGTTCATTTTATCTCTGGGTTGAAACTTCATCCTCAACTAAACATAAAAGCAAAAGTCAACAACAAGTTCATCCTGCTCATTTAGCATCAGATGAGTTAGGAGCATTTTTAAGTCAAGAATTAGGCATTAAAGATTCAATAGCAACCATCAAGCAAAATATCTCTCCCAAATATTTTCTTTTACCCACCGCCAGTAACCAACCACTTCCTTCTCCCGAATTAACTAAGTATTTAGAAGCAGAAGTTTCAGAAGAATATGACGGTTTTGAATATTGGCAAATTGACTGTTATCAAACAGTAACTGAAGCTAAATCTACGTCTTACCAAAGTTCCAAGGCAATTAATATTATTAAGCTACTTAAAGACATTCATTTTTTAGCCCTATACAATTCGGAAGAAATGCAACTGGGTTCAGATTTATTATTTTGGTATCACTACACCCAGGCTTTTACCGAAGTAATTCTCAAAGACCAATATATTCCTGCCTTAAAATATCGCCAGTTAGAAGCAGTTGCTACTAAAGGCAAGAAAAAAACTCAACCAGCAAAATCTTATGAAATCTATGCTACTTGGTCAATAATTTCTGAACAATACGAAGCAAATCTGCAAACATATGGAGAATATATGCCCTTGATTTGTCTATCAGGTGCGAACTCTCCTAGTAAGGATATTGAATTTGCAACCAGCGAATCCTTATTACGTCACTTTAGCGAATATCTCCTGCACGACCTAGTTACTCACACACCTTCTACCGCAGCCTTTGATAAAAAAATTGATGGTTCTTTAATCAATTATTGTTTTTATCCCCAACAACACAACCCTTTAACTAGCAATACTCAGTTAGAAGAATATCAGCAATGGTTAGCCTGGAAACAAAAAATCACTCGTACTCAAAATAACTCTAATTTCCACCTCTGCTTTCAATTACACGCTGCTGAACCTGAAAATATAGATAATTGGCAAATTCAGTTTTTAGTTGCCGATAAAAAAGACCCTTCTTTAAAAGTAGCTTTAGGTGATTATTGGTTAATGAATTCCCAAACCAAAGCTGGAGTACAACAACAATTTGGCACAGATTTTGAAACCAATTTACTCTTAAATCTAGGCTATGCAGCTAGGATGTATCCTAAATTATGGCAGGGAATGGAAACTGCTCAACCCAATGGATTAAAACTAACTTTAACTGAAGCCTTTGATTTTCTCAAAGAAACTGCCTGGGTATTAGAAGGTGCAGGTTTTAAGATTATTGTACCTGCTTGGTATACCCCAGCAGGTCGTCGTCGGGCAAAAATGCGTCTTAAAGCATCTAGTGGTGGCAAATCGGCGACTAAAACCCAAAATAAGGGCTATTTCAATCTCGACTCCTTAGTAGAGTATCAATATCAGCTGGCAATTGGAGAAGAGGAAGTGAGCATAACTGAATGGCAACAACTGGTAGATGCCAAGACTCCTTTAGTCCATTTTCGCGGACAGTGGATGGAATTAGACCGTGATAAAATGCAAGAATTTCTGAAATTTTGGCAGTCTCATGGTGATGAAAAACCACAAATGACCATGTTGGAATTTCTCCAACGCAGTGCCGAAGCTGGAGATGATTGGGAAGTTGAACATGACGAATTTCTCTCCCAGATGATGGAGAAATTACAGGATAAAAGCCAGTTTGAACCAGTTGATGATTTAGTTAAGCTTCAAGGTACTTTACGAGAATATCAAAAGCGGGGTGTATCTTGGTTAAGTTATTTAGAACAATTGGGATTAAACGGCTGTTTGGCAGACGATATGGGACTTGGTAAGTCTATACAGGTAATTGCACGACTGATTCAAGAAAGAGAGTTTGTTACTAAGGGAAATAAGAAAAGCAAAAGCCAAAAGAATACATCTCCATCAGTTTTACCCACCTTATTAATTGCCCCCACTTCAGTTGTCGGTAATTGGCTGCGGGAAATAGATAAATTTGCGCCTCATCTTAAGGCTAGAGTACATCATGGCAGCGATCGCCTTCAAGATCTATCAGAGTTTAAAGCTGATTGTTTACAACAGGACGTAGTAATTACTTCTTTTACCCTGGCACGCAAAGATGCCAAACTTTTAGGTAGCTTAGAATGGCAACGTATAGTTTTGGATGAAGCCCAAAATATCAAAAATCCTAAAGCTGCACAAACTAAAGCAATTCTCAAACTACCTGCTAAACATCGTTTAGCTTTGACGGGAACTCCTGTAGAAAACCGTCTATTAGATTTATGGTCGATTTTTAATTTCCTCAACCCTGGTTATTTGGGTAAACAAGCTCAATTTCGTAAATCTTTTGAGATTCCCATTCAAAAGGATAATCATAAAGTTAAATCAGTAACTCTGAAGAAATTAGTTGAGCCTTTAATTTTAAGACGGGTGAAAACTGATAAATCAATCATTAATGATTTACCAGATAAGGTTGAACAAAAACTCTATACCAACCTGACTAAAGAACAGGCTTCCTTATACGAAGCGGTAGTTAAAGATGTCGATAATAAAATTCAAAATACCGAAGGGATGGAACGCAAGGGCTTAATTTTAGCTACCTTAATGAAACTAAAGCAAATTTGCAATCATCCTGCCCAATTTTTACAAGATGGCAGTGATTTTTTACCAACTCGTTCACATAAAGTCAGTCGTTTAGGGGAAATGGTAGAAGAAGCAATGGCTGAAGGAGAAAGTATTTTAATCTTTAGTCAATTTACAGAAATCTGTGCCAGTTTAGAAAAACAAATTAAACATTCCCTACACTGCAATACTTATTATCTTCATGGAGGAACTACTCGTAAACGTCGAGAAAAGATGATTACTGAATTTCAAGCACCTGAAACCGAAGCATCAGTTTTTATCCTTTCTCTTAAAGCAGGCGGTGTGGGGATTACTTTAACTAAAGCTAATCATGTCTTTCATTTTGATCGCTGGTGGAATCCTGCGGTGGAAGATCAAGCCACAGATAGGGCATTTCGGATTGGTCAACAGAAGAATGTCTTTGTCCATAAGTTTGTTTCCATTGGGACTTTGGAAGAGAAGATTGACCAAATGATTGAGGATAAGAAAAAGGTGGCTGATGCGGTGATTGGTAGTGATGAATCTTGGTTGACGGAATTGGATAATGAAGCGTTTAAGGATTTGATTGCTTTGAATAAAAGCGCGATTTTAGATTAGGTAACGTTTTTGCTCGGAGTTGCCGAGGACTTTGCAACAACGTGGCTTCAGTCAATCCGCAAGCAATATGAGTATAATCTGAAGACGTTTTGCGTTGAAAATTGACATCTACAGATAAACATAGCCATAAATCATACTAAATCCTGTTGAAATATACCATTTAAAAATGATGAAAAGTCAGAAAGGTTTCAGCTTCTTTTATACTTTTGATTTAAAGTGGGTTTTTAGAATCGGATTTAGTATCACCCACCAGCAAATATGCACCATGTTTCCATTTTGCCAGAGATTCTAATGTCCTTCGGATTCTGGAGATAGTAATTTGGACTTCTGATATTTTGCTACCACAGCCCCTTCAGTTTTAGCAAGATTATCTTTAATTTGACCAACTAAATTATGATTTTCGTGCTTTCCTTGAATCGTTAACTGCACCTCAGAATCACAGTTAGCTAGATTACCTTTGCCAGACATGATAATTTGATTATCTTTAAAATTGCCATTAAAAGGAATTTCTACGACGTTTTTTTGACCAGATTTAGGTTGAATAGCGAGATTGCCAAATAAGTAAACTCCCGATTGTTCAACATTTAATTTTAGCTGCTGATCTTGTAAACAAGTGGGTAGATTTTCAGCTTGTAAAAACTGATAACTACCATCAATATTTGGAGGAGCTTTTAGCTTGGTTTCACCATAGGCACTAACTGTTTTAAAAAGTAACAATACGCTGCCGATCGCAATCCCATAAAAGGACAAAGTTTTTGCATTAAAATGACTCATACTTTCTCGTTAACTATTTAAATGTTGTTAAATTTTGCTGAGATTTTCCGATTGTTCGTTTATTAAAGAATAAATATGATCGGCAATTTGATTATATCTACGAGTAATTAAAAGAGAAGATTCACATTCTCCAGCTAGTTTGTCGGTATACCTTCCTAAAGTTTGACGTTCAATTCCCCAGGTGCGACTTGTACCAGCAATAATCAAATCAGTAGACGAGGATGCTTGAATGACGGCTTGAATTGGATCGCCAGTTTCGACAGCAGTAATTTCAATCCGCGATCGCATTTGTTCGGGCAAGGTTTCGATAGTTTGCCATAATTCTGAACTTATTCCTTCCGTCGCAGGATCTTTTTGGGCAAACTGAATGATTTTTAATTGGCGATTAGAGTCACTAAATAACATTCTGATCGCCAAAGATAAAGCCAAATCATCATGAATGTTATTGGCATAAGCAACTAATAAAGATTGCCAGGAGTATGGTTTTTTATCTATAAAAACCGCTACCTCAGTAGGAGAATTATTTAATATTTGCCCAACTCTACCTCCAAGGCGATTCTCAGTAAATGTCGAACGATGCCAACCAACTAGAATTAGATTAACTTGCTCATTAGTGGTAATATTAGCTGTTTCACGGGCTACATCCTGAGAAATACCAACAATTGGCACTATGTTCTGTCTGATTGATTCAGGTTCAATGTTACTGACTACATTTTCGATACTTTCGCGCCGTTTGGTAATTAATCTGTCTGCTGCTTCAGGAGTACTTTCATATAAATAGTCTTCTTGTAGCTTGATTAAACTCAAAGGATGTACTATGGCTGCTTTTGCCCCAGCGATCGCACCAGCTAATTGGAATAATCCTGCTTGGGTATTGGGATTTGCTACAGGAACTAATATTTTATAGCTAGCAATTAGTTGTTCTTCGATACTCTCGGTTTCTGTATCGGCTACATTAAGTCTAATTAACCGTTTGGGATAGATCCACTCTAATAAAGATGTTGGGTAATCAGCATTTATTTAAGATCGAGTTTACTTTTGAAAAATATTTTTTAAAGCTTGAAAATTATCTAAATTAAAACTTTAAAAACTAAAAATTACACTATTAATAAAAAGCGATCGCGTTTTGATCTGCGATCGCGTAGCGTACCTTCGGGTAATCGCCTCTATATTTCTAGCTTTGTTTCGTTATTAAATCAGAAAAGCAAACGTGACGTACAGCGCTGCAACTACTAGCTGTACCAGCATTACGGGAATACCATATTTCAAAAATTTACTGAAAGAAATATTGCCACCATGTAATTCTGCTACCCCTGCTGCCACAATATTAGAAGATGCACCCATCAACGTACCGTTACCACCCAAGGTTGCACCAAACATCATGGCGTAAAACAAAGGCAAGACTTCGGGAGGAAACTGTCCTTGAAACCCAGGATTTAAGAAATCTGCACTGAGTAAGTCAACATTAACCAAATATTGCTTGAGTAGAGGCACCATTGCCACTACCAAAGGAATATTGGGGACAACACTCGATAAAATACCTACTAAAAATAGTAGAGAAATCGAACCAAGGGCAATATTTTTACCCAAGATAACTGCTAATACTCCTGAGATACTATTAATAACCCCTGTTTTTTCCAATCCACCAATCAAGACAAAGGTAGACATAAAAAATAACAGAGTACTCCAGTCAACATCTTTAAGTATATTGTTTACCGTATCAATTTTACTTTGACTAGCCAATAATAAAGCCATCGCTGCTCCTAATAAAGCCACTGAAGCAGGAGGAATAGGAGTGGGTAAAGTTTCACCAATGACGAAAAATAGCAAAACCGTTGCTACCAGTAATCCACCTAACATCAATACTCTCGGATGATTAATTTTGGGATGGGGTAGAGTATTCATGTCATCGAGTTTCTTGTTCCAGATATCCTTGAACAAAATGGGAGCTATAACTAAAACAGAAATTACCGCGATCGCTCCCCCTAAACTCAACCTCATCAGATAGTCATTGAAGCTAAGATTAATTGAATCTCCCACAATAAACGTAGCAGGATCGCCCACTAAAGTTAACAAGCCTGCACTGTTGGCTACAAATACCATTAAAATCAGCAAAGGCACGAAGTCTATACCTATTTCTTGAGCAATGGGTGGAAGCAAAGGTGCTAATAGCATTACTGTAGTTGCGTTGGGTAATACAGCACAGATCGGCGTAGTAATCCCAATTACTGCTAATACCAAACGCTTTCCTTCACCTTTTGCTAAAATCACCATCTGCGTTCCCAGATAAGCAAAAATATTAGTCGGCTCAAAAGCTCTAACTAAGACCATAACTCCAAAAAACAGAGCTAAAGTGGCATGGCTTTGATTGATATAGCCAATTGCTTGCCCTAGACTCATCACATGAGCAAATATTAAAACTAGTGCGCCGAGAAAAGCAGCAACAGTTAAATGTAATCGTTCCGTCAAGATAGAAACAATTACCGCCGTAAAAGTGAGTGCTGCTACTATAGCTGGTATGTTACCCAAAGTTATTTCCATATTTTCTACTAATATTTAATATTTATCACTTTTGTTGTTAGCAGTTAGCAATAAGTTCTAATCAAATCAAAAAAAAGGCAGTCAGATTGAAAATCGCTGGCTGTCTTATGACTAATAGGTAGTCTTAGACTAAATACTGGTTGATAGTTCTTAATTAACTATGAGTAATCTACCTTGAATAACTACTCAAGTTAGATATTAAGAGCATTCGAGTACAAAACTAAGTTGACTGATTAGGAATTAATAACCCTGATAATTACAAGTCGTATTATTGTTACTAGGTTTAAAAATTATCTGGCAATTTTGCAATTGCTAGTACTTTTAATCTCCAACATGACCATAAAATCTCCTCCATTAATATTGATAGTTAAGATAAAATAGAGAAAATTTATAGAATTTTCTCAACAATCTCAGTATCAGAATGTAGAGAGCAGTTGTTAACTAAGGAAAGTGACGAGAGCAATCATGTTTAGATGCCAACTCTTCAATCTCCTCTCAATGCCTACGAGGTTAGCTGACGGACTAGGACTGAGAGATGCCCTTTCTTACCTATTTCATAAGAATAAGCCCCAAAAATGGTTTCCCCGTTCCCTTATTTTTAAGCAGGTGATTATGGCTCAATACAAGGGATTTAGCTGACTGAACTCTGAATATATTTACTTTATTTAGACTTAATAATAAATCAATATAAAGAGTTTGTCAATTTTGTTTTTTTTGATATGAAATTTCAATGAAATTTGCGGCGATCGCTACAAGTAGGTAGAGATAAAACTTTTAACTTTTGTAGGGGAGTTATGCTTACTGTATCTCCGAACCTAGACAAGCTCCGCCACCAAATACTAAATAACGATGAAGAGAATCTGAATTGAGTGAATTTCCGCGAGCTTTGGCTAAAAAAGTTCTGCCTTCTAAATATTCATCTACGGTAGTCTCACGCCCGTAGACCTCAAAGTTAATTACTTCGTTTGCCCCTGAATAACAACTAAGGCGATCGCTTAAGCTTAATTGATTTTTTACAGCTACTATACCTTGGTCAATAATACAAAGTCCCCCAGAGAAATTTAGTCGATGTTCTCCTTGCTCATCTGAGACTTTTACCTCACGAGCAAATTTATATTCATCGGCAAAAGGACCTTCGAGAATAGTTTTCCTGGCAATTTCTTTACCTCCAGAAAAACAAACTAAAATTGCAGGGTCAACATTTTTAACTAGTTTAGCAGCAGCCACAGGCTGAATCAAAAGATTAAAGCTGACAACTAAAGAAATTGCCAGCCAGAGTAAATTTACTATACCGTTTCTACTGATATTGTTCAAGAAAATTTAAAGCTCGGTTACGTAATTTATAATACTCTTGTGACTCTAGGATTGCATGGCGATCGCGAGGATGAGGAAAAGGAACTTTTAGGATTTCCCCAATTTTAGCTTCAGGGCCATTAGTCATTAGAATAATGCGATCAGACATATAAATTGCTTCGTCTACATCATGGGTAATCATCATTACTGCTTGACGATGATTTTCCCAAATTTCTAACACCTGTGCCTGTAACTTTCTTTTAGTTAGAGCATCCAATGCTCCAAAGGGTTCGTCCATCAGTAACATTTTGGGACGAGTAATCAAAGCACGAGCAATTCCTACCCGTTGTTTCATCCCCCCAGAAATTTCATCGGGATATTTATCGGCAGCTTCAGTTAAATTTACCATGGCTAAATGCTCGTTGATCGAATCTACTTTTTCAGCGCGAGTAGCTTTTTTATAGACTTCATCTACCGCTAAACGAATATTTTCTTTTACTGTCAGCCAAGGCAGAAGGGCATAATTTTGAAAAACCATCATCCTTTCTGCGCCTGGTTTACGAATTTCTTTACCTTCTAGGGTAATTCGTCCCGCCGTTGCTTTATCTAAACCTGCGATTATTCTGAGCATGGTTGATTTCCCACAACCCGAGTGACCAATTACCGAAATATACTCTTCTGCTCCAATAGTTAAGTTAATGCCGTCAAGAATTACCGTTCGACCACCATCTGGTTTAGGAAAGGCTTTAACCAAATTTTCAATAACCAAAAATTCATCTTGACTGCGATCGACCATAGTATTGCTTTTATTAGTGATAGTAGAATCAAACATTATAAAACTCCTGTAAAAACTAAAGTACTTGAGATGTCCGTGCTAAACAAAACCTAAGACATGAAAAATGAGCGAGGTGTATTTGCCCGAATTTTAAAACTGTCGAGATAACCAACTGGATCACTCGGGTCAAAAGCTTTTTTGTCAATAAATGCCTCGGCAGATTCAACTTTAAAATCATCTGTCGGACATTTGATACCCATTTCGTTAGCAATTTCGCGATATAAATCCGTGCGCCAAGCTGTTCGCGCAATTTCATCAGCATTTTTAGGAAACTGTTCAATTTGTCCCCAACGTGTTGATTGGGTCATTAGCCACAGGTTTTGTGACTGCCACAAAAAGGTGGAATGATCGTTGGGAACAGTCGAAACTTCCGCAGGCAAATCGTAGAAGATAGTAGTGGCTATGCTATCAACAATTCGTTTTTGGTTGTCAAAACCACCATAGTTATAATTTCCGACAATTCCTGCACTAGTAATTGCTCGATCTGCGCCAGTATAAGAACGCTCCGAGACAATTTGAGCTACTTCGGCGCGATTTTCTGGTTTACTGCAATACTGACAAGCTTCAATCATCGCTTTAACCATAGAACGGTAAGTTTTAGGATTCTCATTAATAAATGATTCCATTACCGCCAATAGGCGATCAGGATGTCCACGCCAAATTTCTCTTCCTTGGGCAAAGGTAAAGCCAATACCTTCATTACCCGAAATTGCTCTGGTATTCCAAGGTTCTGCCACCATATAAGCTTGCATTGCGCCAATCCGCATATTAGTCACCATTTGAGGTGGGGGAGTAATCATGATTCGAAATTCTTCATCAGGATTTAATCCAGTAGCAGAGATTAGATAACGAACAAAATATTCATAAATGGCAGAACTTAAAACCACTGCTAAAGAATGCTTTTCTGGCGGAGCTTGATTAAAATAACCATCAAAATCTCGCCCAAATTGCTCTAAATTTCCTTGATAATCCTGCCAAGGACGAATACCAGCATCCCAAAGCTCTTTACTCATGGTCATGGCATTACCGTGACGGTGAATAGTCATGGCAGCACATAAAGGAGCGTGACGTGCGCCTTCTGCACCTGCTCTAGCGTTCATTACCGCCCCAGAAACCACGGGAGAGGCATCTAAGCGACCAAATATGACACCATCGCGGGAGTTTGCCCAACTAGCTTCGCGACTTAAAGTTACATTCAATCCGTATTTGCGAAAGAAACCTTTCTGCCAAGCGACGGCAAAGGGAGCGCAATCATTAACAGGAACATAACCGATAGTTAGATTCGGTTTTTCTAAACTTTCAGGTTTGACG
>CAYMWC010000063.1:0-4993 GCA_964393695.1 uncultured Pleurocapsa sp. | reverse complement strand
ATTGGTTCTACTGCTAAGGCTTCTTCTGTAAGAGTTTTGGGTGCTTTACTACCACTAATAGCACAACCTGATAAAGCGATCGCCGACGCACTCGTCCCCAAGCCTTGCAAGAAGGCTCTACGTTTTATTTTTTTATACATTTCAATACTCCAAGTTTCTTAACTAATTTGGTAACTAAGAACGAGCGGGACGGTGAGTTACCCAGGTTTCTACTAAGCCCAAAATATAGTCCAGGATCAAACCAGTTATACCAATTACAAATACAGCCAAAAATACCGAACTTAGGTTAAGACGACTCCATTCATCCCAAACAAAAAAGCCAATTCCAATTCCGCCTGTCAACATTTCTACTGCTACAATTACCAGCCAGGCAATCCCTAAACTAATCCGCAAACCAGTAAAAATATAAGGCAAACTGGCAGGCAAAATAATTTTGACAATTTTCTTCCAAGCTGGCATTTCTAGCATTTGGGCTACGTCCTGATAATCTTTGGGAACGCTAGATACACCCAAAGCTGTGTTGATAATAGTTGACCACAGAGAAGTAATAAAAATAACGAAAATAGCTGAAGGATCGGCAACATTAAAAATAGCTAAGGCAATCGGCAACCAAGCTAACGGCGAAACAGGTTTAAGCACTTGAATCAAAGGATTGATAGCTAACATTGCAGGTCGAGACATTCCAATTAAAAAACCTACAGGGATAGCTACCGCAGCCCCAATTAGAAAACCAATTATTACCCGTCGTAAACTAGCTAAGAGTAACCAACCTAAACCTAAATCCCCTGGACCTCGACGATGAAAAGGATGAAAAATAGCATCTAAATTCTCCATCAATGCCTGTGGAGGTGTAGGCATTAGTTCAGGACGAAATAAGGCGATCGCCCACCAAACTGCAATTAACCCCGTAAAACCTGCTAATGGTAATAAAAACGTATCTCTAAGAATTATGGGTTTTGCCTTTTTCCAAGCAGCTTGACTAGCTACGGCAAAAGTAGATAAGTTCATACATACTATCCTTATTAATTAAATATGGATCGAGCTATAAAAATAAGGAATACCGATGAAAATAAATTAAATTGTTTAAATATTTTTCTTCAGTTTCCTCTCAACGCCGACGAAGTTAGCTGACGGGCTAGGACTGAGAGATGTCCTTCTCTAAATGCATATTTTTCTCTCGCTTAATATGTATACGTAGAGATACGCCCCAAACTTGGTTCCCCCGTTCCTAAGTTAATAAATTAAATTTAAATTAACTTGGATTAGGCTTAGTAGTAGAATGTAATTGTTATTTTGAAAATTTATATCAGTCACGAGATAGATTTTGATAGTGGCTACTCATCACCAAATTAGCCAAATTTTTGCTGCTAATTTTATGTCTAATTTTGGCGATAAAAATATACTCATGGCATTCTTTTAGATCAAACATCTGTTTAATTCTCCTAATAACTAGCTAGGACTATTTGTAGCCAAAGAAATTGTCGGCAATTACCATTGGCATCATGGTCAACTATTATGTATATAGCAGTTAGTAATTAAGGATACTGATGAGAACTGTTAGATATTCAATCTAATTTCAATATTGTCTCTTCAATCTCCTCTCAATGCCGACGAGGTTAGCTGACGGGCTAGGACTGAGAGATGTCCTTTTCTATTTTTCGTAGAAATAAGCCCCTAAATTGGGTTCCCCGTTCTAATGAGCAAACTTTAAGTTCAAGCTTGACTATTAGATTTGGCTGACTGAACTCTAATAATTAATATGTCGCTAATACTAAGTGTAAACTAATTATTATTCTATAGTATGTCTTTTTTATGACAATTTTGACAAGTCACTAAGTTGTAGCAAGTTTGGCTTAGTAAATAGACTATTCCAAAGCATCATCATGGGCAAAACGGCGAAAGAGAAAATCGAGGGCATGATTACGCAATTCAATATATTGAGGATTTTCGATCATTTTCAGGCGATCGCGAGGACGAGGAAAAGGAATATCTAAAACTTCGCCAATATTAGCCGATGGGCCATTGGTCATCATGACTAAGCGATCTGAAAGAAATAACGCCTCATCGATATCATGAGTAATCATTAACACCGTACAGCGATGATCCTGCCAGATTTTGACTAATTCTTCTTGCATTTCTTCCCGAGTAATGGGATCTAATGCCCCAAAAGGTTCATCCATAATCAGCACTTCAGGACGAGTAGCCAAAGCACGAGCGATCGCTACACGCTGTTTCATACCCCCTGAAAGTTGAGCAGGTTTTTTATTAATCGCTTCGGTTAAACCAACTAGTTCTAAATGTTCTAAAGTAATATCTTTTTTTTCTTGGGCAGATTTATGTTTATAAACTTGTTCTACTGCTAAATAAACATTTTCGTAGGCAGTTTTCCAAGGTAGAAGGGAATAATTTTGAAAAATTACCATGCGATCGGGCCCAGGCTTGGTAATACGTTGATTTTTGAGCCTAATCTCCCCTGTACTAGGTTTATTTAAGCCCGATACCATACTCAAAAGAGTAGATTTACCGCAACCAGAGTGACCAATAACACAGACAAATTCGCCTTCTTGAATACTAAGGTTGACGTCTTCTAAAACTGTGTAACTACCTTTACCTTTAGCGGTGGGATAGATTTTGGCAACACTGTCAAATTCTAAAAAGGTTGCTGAGTTATTGACTGACATTTGATTGGGTAAAGCACTGTTGGAGGTTTGCATGAGTGGGATTGAATTATTTTTTTATTTCCAAAATTAAAACTAATAGCTGAGAGGGCGTAAGCCTTACGCCCCTACTAGTGAATCGATTTCAACTTCTTCTACTTTGATTTCTCGTTTGATAGCTAGTTCCTGAAGGTATTCCAAAGGATTATCAGGGTTAAAGACACTACCATCAAAAAGTTTAAAAGCATTTCTTTCTGGTTCTAAACCAGGTAATTTTAACTGTCTAGCTGCTTCAGAATAAATATCAGTTCTTCTTACTTTGTCTAAAACTTCAATCCAATTACGAGGAAAGGGAACAATACCCCAACGTGCCATCTGCACTAAAATCCACAGTCCTTCGACACGACTAGGAAAATTCGTTTTATTGACGTAAAATTCATTAAATTGGGGCAACATTTGCGCAGGTTCACCTGTACCTCGGTTATAAGGGTGGATAAATCCAGGGCGGATATATTCTAGGGCAGTATTGAGATAATTGGGTTGAGCAATTAATTCAGCAATCTCATCTCGATGACGGCGATCATCACAGTATTCACAAGCCTCGATCAAACCTTTGATTAAAGCCCAGTGAGTTTCAGGATATTTATTTGCCCAATCTTCTCTAACTCCTAAAACTTTTTCCAGGTAGCTAGACCAAATGTCTAAATCGGTAGCAATTACAAACCCAATCTTTTCGGCAACGGCTTGAGTATTCCAAGGTTCACCTGCACAATAACCATCTATTTCACCTGCTTTAAGGCGATCTAGCATTTCTGAAGGGGGAATGACCACCAAGTTGACATCTTGATCGGGATCAATACCATCAGTGGCTAACCAATAACGTAGCATTAAATTATGCATCGATGCTTCATCAACTACGCCCAAAGTGTAGACTCGATCTGAATTATTCAAGATCGCCTGTTTAAAATCGGCTAAAGTGCGAACTCCTTGTTGATAAAATTCTTGGCTGAGGGTGATCGCATTACCGTTACGAGATAAAGTTAAAGCTGTGACAATCGGGACAGGAGCATGATCTTTCATCCCAATAGTTAAAGCTAAAGGCATACCTGCTACCATTTGGGCTGCATCGAGTTTACCATTAGTTACACCTTCAGCGATCGCACTCCAACTGGTTTCTTTAACTAGATTGACTTGAGTTAAACCATGTTTGGCAAAAAAGCCTTTCTCTTGAGCAACAATTAGGGGTGCAGAATCAGTTAAGGGCAGAAATCCAATATTTAGCTGATTTTTTTCTACTCCTTGATGAGATATTACTGTAATTGTAGGAGCTTTCGCCTGGCGTTTTTTGGCTTTTTTCTGTTGATTGAGGAAGTAAACAATATCTCCCCGCAAAGCATAGTAACTGGGATGGTTAACTACTTCTAGGCGTTGTCTAGGGCGAGGAATAGGAACGTTGATAATCTGTCCCACATGGGATTCAGGGCCATTGGTTAACATAACAATGCGATCAGCTAGTAACAACGCTTCATCAGCATCGTGCGTAACCATCAGACAGGTAAGTTGATGTTCTTGGCAGATTTTCATCAATTGTTCTTGCAAACTGCCTCTAGTTAAGGCATCTAACGCCCCAAATGGTTCATCTAGCAAGAGTAACTTGGGGCGAATTGCCAAAGCGCGAGCGATCGCGACTCGTTGTTTCATTCCCCCCGAAAGTTGCGCTGGTCTTTTATCGGCTGCTTGACGCAGGTTGACCATATTGATATGCTCTTCCACAATCATACGGCGATCGCCTGCGGATTTATGACCGTAAACTTGATTAACCGCCAAAGCAATATTTTGTCTTACTGTCTTCCAAGGAAGTAAAGAATAATTTTGAAAGACGACCATGCGATCGGGGCCAGGATCTTTTACCTGTCTGTTTTCTAAGATAATCCCACCCTGAGTTGGCTTATCTAAACCTGCCACAATATTCAGCAAGGTCGATTTACCACAACCAGAATGTCCCAGCAAACAAACAAATTCTCCCTGTTTAATTTCCAGATTAATATTTTTCAGGGCAATGTATCTGCCTCCATTCGCCAGAGGAAATACCTTATCAACGTGATCTACTTCAAGAAATGCTGTCATTATTTTTTAGGTAGTGGGTAGTGGGTAGTGGGTAGTGGGTAGTGGGTAGTGGGTAGTGGGTAGTAGGTTTTTTTTAGGTAATGGGAGTAAAAAATAGAAAATAGGAAGTAATTAAAGTAGTGGAGTGGTGGAGTAGTGGAGTTATTGGTGTTATTTGCGTATTACTTCTCTACTTCTCTACTTCTCTACCCCTCTACCCCTCTACCCCT